>CAYTWT010000269.1:0-1873 GCA_964442185.1 uncultured Acidobacteriota bacterium | reverse complement strand
TTCTTCCAGGCGGCCGGCGTCGCGCAGGATGTCACCCATCAGGTTCAGGTCACCGGCCTGGGCCGCGAGGTCGTGTTCCGCTTCCGCGAGTGCTGCCATCTTCTGGATCTCGGCGAGCGCTTGCTCAGGCGCCGCCTCGTGAAGGTAGGAGTTCGCCGTCCACAGCCGTGCGAGCCGCTTTTCGCCAGAGTTGCGGGCGACGCCGTCGAGCTTGAGCAGCGTCGCACGCGCGGCGGCTGACTTGCCCTGGAAGATCTGGTCGTTCGCGATGCCGATCAGGGACGCGGTGAAGTTGGCGTCGATCGTGAGCGCCTTCTCGTAGTTGCGGATCGATTCATCGAAGCGACCCATCTTCATGAGCAACTCGGCGTAGGAATCGTACGGGTTCGGATCGTCCGGGATCAGCTCGATGTACTTCTTGAAGGCGGCCTCGGCCTCCGGATACTTGACGAGGAAGCGGTTCGCGTAGCCGAGCTGGTTGTAGGGCTGGGAGAAGCTGGGGTTGATCATGGTGGCCGTGGTGTAGTGCTCGATCGCCTTGGCGTAGTTCTGCCGGCCGAAGTAGTAGGTGCCGAGCAGCGTCTGGGCGCGCTCGTCGCCGGGAAACGCCTTCACGAGCCCAGTGAGCTGCCGCTCCTGGCCGGCGACGTCGCCCTTGGCAATCGCGTCGTTCGCGAGCAGCATCGCACGTTCGCCGGGTGACACGCGATCCGCAAGGGCGGCACCGTGCGAGGCGGCATCGAAGAACTCCTTCGCGGTCCCCGCGGTGTTGGCGAGGCCGAGGTAGGCCAGCGCGAAGTCCTTGTCCTTCTGGATGGCCTGTTCGAAGTACCTGTGCGCGTCGGTCGCACGCAGCTTCTCCGAGAGATCGCGGCCTTGCAGATAGAGTTTCCGAGCCTCCTCGGAAACGGTCGTGATGGGAATCTTGTCCCCCGGCTTCCCAGTTTGGGGTGCGGCGCCGGCCGAAGCGGAAAGTACGACCAGGCCAAGCGTGAGATGGAACAGCTGTGCGCGACCCGCTCTTGACGACATGCAGCCTCCTCTGACTCGCCCCGTCTTGGCGAAGACTAGCGCCGAACCAGGCGTCGAGGCGAGAGATCTGAGGCGAAAGGCTCGAACAGTGGGACGAGCCGCAGGGCAGGGGGACGAAGCGCGCGAGAAAGGCGCTCGCCGGAGGCCCTAGATCACGCGGCCGTCGGGGATGACACCGTTCTTGGGGACGATCACGATGCCCTCCCGGATGAAGTAGCCGTCGCCGTCTGTTTCGGTCTCCCCCGCCTCGTTGACGATGCGCACGCCCGAGCCGATGCGCGCGTTCTTGTCGACGATCGTCTTCTCGATGACCGTGTCGGAGCCAATGCCCATCGGTGGCGTGCCGCGTGCCGCCGCGCGCGCGATCTCGTCGAGCGTCTCGTAGTAGTCGGCGCCGAGCACCAGGGAGTCGCGGATCGTCGAGCCCTTGCCGATGCGGGTGCGGATCCCGATCACCGAGCGTTCCACCTCGGCGCCGACGAGGATCGAGCCTTCGGAGATGAGCGCGTTCTTGACGGTGCAGGACTCGACCTTGGTCGCAGGCAGAAGCCGCGGGTTCGTGTAGACGGGCCGCGCGGCGTCGTAGAAATCGAAAGGCGGGACCGGTTGCGCGAGCGCCAGATTGGCCAGGTAGTAGGACTTGATCGTTCCCACGTCTTCCCAGTAGCCACGTTGGACGTGCGCGTGGACGCGCAGGCGAGGCACGGCCTCCGGGATCACGTTCTTGCCGAAGTCCACGAGGCCCGGGTCTGTGAGCGACTTCTCGAGCGCCTCGCGGCCGAAGATATAGATGCCCATCGACGCCAGGAATGCCGGGCCCGCCCCTGGAATCTCGGAGATC
>CAYTWT010000268.1:0-2780 GCA_964442185.1 uncultured Acidobacteriota bacterium | reverse complement strand
CTGAACACGAGCGCGTCGCTCAGCCGCCACTTCCGCGATCAGGTGCTGTTCGCCGCTCGCGACGTGTATGTCGCAGCATGATCCGCACGTTGCCCTGCGCCACATGCTCGATCACGCGAGCGAAGCGGTCGGCCTGCTCCGGGGCAAGTGGAGAACCTCGGCGGGCGGAAACGTCGGCGGCTAGACTCTGCGCCCTCGAGCGCTTGTCGTCGCCGGCTCGGTCGCCAGCGGTAAGACGCGGGTCTTCCGCGAGTTGCTGACGAAAGATCGGGCGACCCTCGACGACCGCTGGCCGTGCCGTCAAACCCAGCATCGGGGGGCACGGGCCGATTCGGCCGTCGCCATCCCTGCCGGGGGTCTTGCTGAGTAGCGCTAGCCTTGGACGCGGGAGCCCGCGAGGTCCTCGCGGACATCCTGGCGCTGCTGGTCGGCGAGCACCCGGGCCTCGGCGCGCAGCCCGAGCTGGCGCATCGCGATCACCGCCGCGAACTCGGTGGCGAGCACCAGCACCCCCACCGCCGAGTTGCGCGTCACGGCGACGGCGAGCGCCAGCGCGCAGAAGACGAACACGGCCCCGTAGATCCACGCCACGGCGCTGCGGCGGCTCTTGGCGAGCCGTAGCAGCACGTGGTGCAGGTGATTGCGATCGGCCTCGAACATGCCGATGAAGCGCGAGCTGATCGGCCCCTTCGGCCGGCGCACGAAGCGCACGGCCATCACCAGCAGAGTGTCGATGACCGGCAGGCCCAGCGCCAGGATCGGAACCAGGATCGCGACGGCCGCGGGCGCCTTCAAGCTCGATTGCACGCTCGTGGTCGCCAGCACGAAACCGAGCGTCAGGGAGCCCGAGTCCCCGAGGTAGATCCGCGCGGGCGCCCAGTTGTAGCGAAGGAAGCCGAGGCAGCCACCCATCACCGCGGCCATCGCCACGATCGTGAGCACGTCGCCCTGGAGCAGCGCGTACATCAGGAAGCTGCCCGCGATGATCGCCACCACGCCGCCCGCGAGACCGTCGAGGCCGTCGATGAGATTGATGGCGTTGGTGACGCCGACGATCCACAGCACCGAGGCGGCCTGGCCGAACGCGCCGAGGTCCAGGGTGTGACCGCCCGGCAGGCCGAGCACGTCGAAAGACCAGCCGAGGCGGACCACCAGAAACGCGGCCAGCAGCTCGACCAGGAACTTGTCGAGGACCGAGACGCCCGAGATGTCGTCCACGAGGCCGACGAGAAAAACCATGAAGGTGGCCAGGGCCAGGGCCAAAAGTTCGGTGCGCTGGAAGGGGAGTTGGCCTCCCCGATGCAGCCGCTGCTGTGGGTCGGAAGCTTGTGCCACCGCCCGCAGCAGACCCTCCACGCCGCCCTCGACGACGGCCCAACCCCCTCCCGAGGCTGCGATCCAGTCGAAGGGCTCGCTCTCCCTTGGCCCGACGAAAATCACCGGCCGCCTCAGTGCGAACGCCGCTTGCAGCTTGCTCGGAACGATCAGTCGCTCTCAATCGCTGCGCAGGCTCACCAGATGCACGTCCGCGGCCGCGAGGCTCGCGACCAACTCAGGCTGCCGCACGTACGGGAGCACCTGCACTTGCGCCGCTGGGTTCGCGGACGCGAACGTCGTGACCTCGCCCAAGCGCCGTCCACCACCCGCGAAAGCCCAGAGGGGGCCCTCGGCGCCAAGCCGCCCCGCAGCCGTGAGGAATTCCTCCGGCCGGTGCCCTAGTCCCATATTCCCCGAATAGAGGAGCACGCATCTGTCCCCGGGCCACCCACGCTGCTCTCGCAGTGCCTGCGTCTGCGATCCGTCCTCGGACGAAGCCCCCGACATCCCCCACAGCGGCGCCGATTCCAGCCGCGTCTTCCCTGAAACATATGGCGACACCCGCGCGCACATGCGCGGCCCCAGCGCGAGCACCAGCTTGGCCCCCTTCAACTGCCGCCGCGTCAACGCCTGCAGCGCGCGATACACGACGCCTCCTGACTTCAAGCTCGCGTGGGCCGCCAGCACGTCGGGATACAGATCCATCACCCAGTGTGTAGACGAGCCCGCACGACGACCCAGCGCGCGGGAAGCCGTCCAGCCAAGATAGGGCGGCGTTGACAGGCGCAGCGTCAGGTCGAACGATCCGAGAAGCCTCGCCCGCAGCAAGAGCGCCAGGTGGAACGACAGGTAGTCGGCCGCACGCGCGGCCCCGCGACGCCCAAAGCCGAAGGCCCGAAGCCTGCGTACCCGGACCCCGTCGCGCCGCTCTTCGGCAGCATACTCGCCGCCCCCATCGTACGAGCGCCGCGAGCACAGAACCGTGACTTCGTGTCCGCGCGCAACCAGGCAGCGCGCCAGATCGTGGAGGTACTGGCCCGTCGGCGCCATGTCCGGCGGGTAGAACTGATCGATGGGAAGGAAGCGCACCCGTGACTTGACGGGACAGGAGGCGTCGGCCGAACTCAAACCAGACTCCGGAGCTGAAGCGCCCCCGGGGGCTCGGGGGCCTCGGCCACCGCCTCGCTCGGCTCCTCCTTGCCCCCCTCCCCTGGCGCCAGGAACAAATTCGCCTCGACGCCGTGCTGCCGCGTGTACATCTCGTAGTAGCGCTTCTTCGCCGCGTACAGCGAGAGATGCGTGCCGCGTTCCAGGATCGCGCCGTTCTCGAGTACCAGGATCTGATCGGCACGACGAATCGTCGAGAGCCGGTGGGCGATGACGAAGGTCGTGCGCCCCTTCATCAGGTGGGCGAGCCCCTCCTGGATGAAGGCCTCCGATTCCGAGTCGAGGCTCGAGGTGGC
>CAYTWT010000267.1:0-8185 GCA_964442185.1 uncultured Acidobacteriota bacterium | reverse complement strand
GTTCTGCTTCCTGAAGCGGGAGCTTCACAGCATCGACCTCGAGCTGCAACCGGGCCGAAACACGCTCGTGTTCCGGAAGCTGACGCAGTTCATCGGAAAGGGCCCACGGGACTACGAGATCCAACAGCTTCGCGTGTCGGCTCCGGGCATCCGTTTGGCGCCGGTGGCGGGCAAGCCCGACGCCGACGACGTGATGCGATTCACCGATGCCACCGGCTACACGCTCGAGAACGAGGCGCAGCGGCCCGTCGGGACCAAGCTCGTCTTCCGCGCGAAGGCGAGCGTCGGGCCGCGTCTCATGCGCGAGCAGTACCTTCGCGAAGTCGAATGGGTCGACCGGGCGATCGGGAATCTGGTAGCCTGGCTCAAGGCGCACGACAGCTACGAAGACAGCCTGCTCGTGCTGGTGGCCGACCACGGCGAAGGCCTCGGGGAACGTGGCAGCTTCGGCCACGAGACCCAGCTCTACTTGAGCCAGCTCAGGATCCCGTTCATCCTCGGCGACCGCCGGCACGCGGGGCGCGAGGTGAAGGCGCCCGTGACACTGCTCGATCTGGCTCCGACGATTCTCTCGCGGCTCGGCGTCCCCCGGCCGGGCTCCTGGAAGGGGAGGGACCTGAGCGAGCTGATCGATCGGCCGGATTCCGGAAAGCTCAGCCAGACGGACGTGTTGTCGGCGACCTTTTTTTCCGCCAGGGGCAAGAGCACACTTTCGCACTCGAAGCTCTCGGTGCTGCGTCCACCGCACCATCTGATCCTCTCGCTGCCTTCGAAGCGGCACGAGTTCTATGACATCGGCGCCGATCCGAAGCAAAAGGCCAACTTGTTGCGCGACGCGAAGCACCCGGACGGCTATGACGCATTGCTGGCGTCCGCCGGAGTGCTGGCTCGCGAGACGGAAGCCCAGCTGCGAAGCCGGAAGGAGTCCGATATCCCGAAAGAGCAGATCGAACAGCTGAAGGCGCTTGGCTACCTGGGCGGTTCTCAACCGATGAAGGAGTGATCATGTTCGAACAGCGTCGACCCGCTGCCGTCACGCTCGCCCTGATGCTCGCGCTCGGGCCTCCGGGGGCTGCCGCGGCCACGGGCGATGGGCCGCTGCCACCCGTGGCCCTGTCGATTCCGGCGGACTTCGGACTGCTGCTGGGGATCGACGCCAGGGCGGTCTTTGCCAGCCCCGAGTACAAGGGTCTCCTCGACGGGACGCTCGGCGAGGGGATCACGAAGGGACTCCAGGAACTCGAGGCGAAGACCGGCCTCAGCCTCGAGCGCGACGTCGACCGGCTGGTGATGGCGGTCGGGGCCCTCGACGCGAAGGAACCGAACGTCGTCGTGATCGCCCTGGGGCGTTTCGACGTCCCACGCATCGCCAAGGCGATAGAGGCAGCGAATCCGGGTCAGCCGCTCGCCAGCAAGAGCGTGAACGGCAAGACCGTCCACGTCTCGCTCAAGAACGGCAAGCCGGACATGGAGCTGGTGTCGCTCGATGCCGGCACGCTCGTGTTCGGCACGCCGATTTCGGTCGACGCGACGCTTGGGGCGCAAGCCCAGGGCCAGCGCCCGCTCGAGACGAACACGGGCCTCACCACACTGGTGAGGGGCCTCGACCCCGCGTCCGGCCTCTGGATGGTGATCGGACCCTCGGCCACCGCTGCGATGCGGAAGCCGGGAGCGCCACCCTCGCCGGTGCCCGTGCCGGAGTCCCTGACGATGGCCGGCCGCTTCGGCGGCAGCTTCCAGGCGGTCGCGCAGATGGCCGACGAGGCCGCGGCCCAGAACAGCGCGGACCTGCTCCGCAGCGGCCTCGCCGTGCTCCGGATCCAAATCACGCAGGACCCGGAGCTGGCCAAGATCCCCGCGCTCAAGGGCTGGGCCGAAGGCCTCGAGATCACGTCGCAGGGGCGCGAGCTGAAGCTCAGCTCCGCGGGTGGCGCTGGCGCCGCGGCAGGGCTCGTGGCGGCGCTCGCCATTCCGAGCTTGATGCGGGCGCGCAGCTCCGCGAACGAGGCGGCCAGCATCGGTGACACCCGGACCGTGATCAGCGCCCAGGCTGCGTACGAATCCGTTGCCGGGGGCTACGGCGACCTCGCCTGCCTACCGGCGCCGGCGACATGCCTGAAGGGCTATACGGGGCCAGCCTTTCTCGACGACGAGCTCGCGAGCCTCAAAGACAAGAGCGGGTACAAACGGGCCTTCCAGGCCGGCCGAGCAGGAAGCAAGCCGCGCACCTACCAGAGCTTCGCCTACACGGCGACGCCGGCCGAGCCAGGAAAGACCGGAACGCGTTCGTTCTGTGGCGACTCCACGGGCCGGATCTGCGTCGCTGCCGCGGGCGCCGCGCTCGTGCCCGTCGCCGGGGCCTGCCCGGCGAACTGCCAGGCCCTGCAGTAGCTCCAGGATCTCGAGGCCCCGCCACCAGCATGCCAGAGCTGCCCGAGGTCGAGGTCACACGGCGTCAGCTCGTGCCGCTGCTCGTCGGGCGTCGCATCGCGTCCGTGGTCACGACACGGCCGAGCTACTTCTTTCTCACGGCGCCGGCCGTGCTGCGCCGCAAGCTCCCGGGCCGCACCGTCCTCACGCTCGATCGCATCGGCAAGTACCTGCTGGCCGGCCTCGACAGCGGCGAACGACTGCTGCTCCATCTCGGCATGACCGGCGAGATCGTGCGCGCCGGGGCCATCGAGGCCGACGAGCACACGCACCTGCGCCTGCGCTTCCACGACACTCGCCCCGGCGTCGACTTCCGCGACGAGCGCAAGTTCGGCAAGGTCCAACTGCTGGCCGCCGGCAAGAGCCCGCAGCGGCTGGCGCGGCTCGGTCCCGACGCCCTCACGATCTCCGCGGAGCGGCTCCAGGCGGCAAGTCGCAAGCGCAGGATTCCCATCAAGACGCTGCTGCTCGACCAGGCCGCGCTGGCGGGTGTCGGCAACATCTACGCGGACGAGGCGCTCTACATCGCAAAGGTCAGGCCCATGCGCCGCGCGGGACGCGTGACGCGTGCCGAGTTCCAGCGGCTGGCCGAGGCCGTCCGGCAGGTGCTGCAGCGCGCGATCGAGGCGGGTGGCTCGAGCATCAGCGACTATATTCAGCCCAACGGAAGCTACGGCTGGTATCAGGAGGAAAGGCGCGTGTACGACCGGGAAGGGAAGCCGTGCCAGCGCTGTGGAAGCCTGATCCGCCGGCGCCTTCTCGGCCAGCGCTCCTGCCACTACTGCCCGCGCTGCCAGCGTTGAGTCCCGCAGCTCCATGAGCGACGAAGAAGAGCCCGCCGCAGATCGCATCTTCGAGCTGCCGATAGGCCCGGAGCTGGACCTGCACGCCTTTGCGCCCCGGGATGTGGCGTCGGTCGTCGAGGAGTACCTCACGGCCTGCCGCGCGCGCGGCGTGCTCCGCGTTCGTGTCATCCATGGCCGCGGCCGCGGTGTGCAGCGCGCCCTCGTGCGCCGCACTGCCGAGGGACTGCCGTTCGTGCTGGCTGCGGAGGACGCCGAGCCGGCCCATGGCGGCTGGGGCGCGACGTTCGTGACGCTTTCACCGGCTTGACTGGGGCCACCAGGGGCCCGTCTAATCTCACGCGGTCGTCAGGCGCTCGCGACCAGCTTCAAGCACCAGGGCGCGCATCAACGGAGGCAAGAGATGCTGAAGGGATTCCGTGACTTCATCGCGCGCGGCAACGTGGTCGACCTGGCGGTGGCGGTGATCATCGGAGCCGCCTTCGGGGCGATCGTCGATTCGCTCGTGAAGGACCTCATCACGCCCCTGATCGGAGCGCTCGGAGGGCAACCGGACTTCTCGGCGATCAAGGCGGGGCCCCTGGCCGTGGGCAACTTCCTGAACGCGGTGATCGCGTTCCTGATCAAGGCCTTCGCCCTCTACTTCATCGTGGTGCTGCCCGTGAGTCGGATCGCGGCGAGGCTGGCCGCCACGCCGCCCGCTCCCGCGCCCAACCCGCAGGAAGTGCTCCTCACGGAGATCCGCGACCTGCTCCAGAAGAAGTAGCGTCTTGAGCCCTCTTCCGGCGCTGCTGTCCCTCGTCCTCGTTGCCGGCGCGCCGGCGACCCCGGCCCGCCATCGCTTCGGCCTCGACGACATGGCGCGTCTGCACGAGGTCTCCGACCCGCAGTTCGCGCCTGATGGCGCCTGGATCGCCTATGTGGTCGAGTCGATCGACACGGCGCGGGACGAGAAGGCCGGCGATATCTGGATGGCGAGCTGGGACGGCAAAGAGCAGGTCCGGCTCACCTCGAGCCCGGAGGACGACAAGACGCCGCGCTTCAGCCCGGACGGGAAGTCGATCGCGTTCCTCTCGGCGCGCGGCGGGGAGGACGCGAGGACGCAGGTGCTCCTGCTGAATCTCGCAGGCGGCGAGCCGATCGCGCTCAGCGCCGTCCCTGGCGACGTCGAGGAATTCGCCTGGTCGCCCGATGGGCGAAAGCTCGCGCTGATCGTCGCCGATCCGGAGCCCGCGGCCCCGAAGCAGGGCAAGGAAGACAGGCCTGCGCCGATCGTCGTCGATCGCTACCAGTTCAAGCAGGACTACGTCGGCTACCTGACGCAGCAGCGCTCGCATCTGTACCTCTTCGATCGCGACACGCGGCGGGCCACGAACCTGACGCCCGGGGCGAGCGACGAGCACATGCCCGCATGGTCTCCGGACGGCGCGCGGATCCTGTTCGTGAGCAAGCGCGGCGGCGATCCGGATCGGCACTGGAACTGGGATCTCTTCACGGTCGAAGCGCAGGCGGGCCAAAGCCCGCGCCAGCTCACGAGTTTCGCAGGTGGCGACAACCCGCCCGAGTGGGAGAGCGCTCCGGCCTTCAGCCCCGACGGGCGCTTCATCGCCTATGTCCGGAGCGCTGGGGATGCCGCGGCGGACCAGTTCTACGGCGGGCCCGAAGTCGCCGTGATCGGTAGCGAGGGCAGCGGCGCCCCGAAGCGGCTCACGGCGGCGGTCGACCGCTGGATGCTTCACCCCCGCTGGTCGCGCGACGGCGCTTCCGTCTATTTTACGCTCGAGGACGACCGGAGCGCGGTGCTCGCGCGCGTCACTGTGGCCGGGGGCCCGGTCGAGCGGCTCGTTCCCGGCGGCCGCGTCGTGAGCGGCCTCGACGTCGGTCCGGCGGGCCGCGTCGTCGTGGTCGCGGGCAGCGGCCAGCAACCCACTGAGCTCTTCGCGGTCGAGGGCGGGAATCTGCGCCCATTGACGCATCACAACCAGGCGCTCCTGGCGAGCCTGAGCCTCGGGGCCGTCGAGGAGGCGAGCCTCAAGAGCCGGGACGGCACGGCGATCGGGGCGATGCTCGTGAAACCGCCGGACTTCGCGCCCGGAAAGAAATACCCGGTGCTGCTCTGGATGCACGGCGGCCCCGTGATGCAGGACCAGCACGAGTTCGACAGCGTCGCCCAGTTCTTCGCGGCCCAGGGCTATCTCGTGCTGAGCCCGAACTACCGGGGCAGCTCGGGGCGGGGCTTCGCCTTCTCGCGAGCGATCAGCGCCGACTGGGGTCACCTGGAGGTGGAAGACGTGCTGGGCGCGGTGGACGGTCTCGTGGCCCAGGGCCTCGCCGACCCGGAGCGGCTGGTCGTGGGCGGCTGGAGCTACGGCGGGATGCTGACGGACTACGTGATCGCGAGCGACACGCGCTTCAAGGCCGCCGTCAGCATCGCGGGCGTCGCCAACATGCTGGCCAGCTACGGCACCGACGAGTACGTGCAGTGGTACGAGCAGGAGCTGGGCCTGCCCTGGAAGGCCATCGACGCCTATCTCAAGGTCTCCTACCCGTTCTTCCACGCCGATCGCATCGAGACCCCGACCTTGTTCATCTGCGGCGAAAAAGACTGGAACGTGCCGCTCGTCAACTCCGAGCAGATGTACCAGGCGCTGCGGAGCCAGGGCAAGCAGGCGCGCCTCGTGATCTATCCGGGCGCGCATCACGGCATCGACGCGCCCCGCTATCGCCGCGACCTCCTGGAGAGGATGCAGGCCTGGTACGCCGAGTACCTGGGTGTTCGCGCGGGCGAGGCCGCTCGCTCCCGGTAGGCCGCAGTTCCAGAGCGCTCAGCGGGGAGCGGCAGCGTTCCCCAACATCCAATCTGGCCTCGGTTGCCGTACACCAGAAGACAACGGGAGCCCATCCGGGCAGATCAACTGGCGGAACCTGGTCCGACTGACTCGAGCGAGGGACAGAAATGATGACGAAGAACCGTACTACTGCGACCGGCCTGGTGGCCCTGGGGCTCTGTTTGCTCGCCGCCTGGCCCGCCGCTGCGTCCAGCCACCGGGAGGCGCTGGCGATTCTCAACGAGCCCTGCGCCGACAACACCGACACCTACGCCTGGGTGTCGGACGGCGCCCACGACAAGCTCTATCTGGTCATGGACTTCAACCCGCTCCACGAGCCGGGCCAGGGCAATCAGGGTCTGCGTGCCTGCAACGGCTACCGCTACGAATTCCACATTGGAAAGGGCGCGAGCCTCAGGGACAGAGTGGTATACCGCGTCGAGTTCAGGAACAGTCTCGAGCCTGAAGCGGCTCCAAGTCCTACGGACCCTCTGGGCGGTGGCAACGAGCTACTCTGGCAGCTCACCGGTGGCACCGAGACTTTGAAGGTCACGCGGCTCAAGGGGAACGAAGACGAAGAAGTCGTCCTCGGCAAGAACCTCCCTGTCCTCCCGAACAACCACGGCCCGCAGACCGATCGGCTCGTCTACGGCCTCGGTCCTTTCCAGGGTTACGACTCCGGGGATGCCACGAGCCGTGAAGTGGGTCTCTACGATCAGCCTTTCGTCGACACGTTCATCCACCCGCTTTCGAACGGCGGGCGGGTCATCGCCGGTCAGTTCGACGATCCGTATCAACTCGATGAGAAGGGCATCTTCGACCTGGTCAATCTGGCCTCCAGCGACCTCGGTGGTATCCCGGGTGCGCGACGTCCCCCCGCCGAGGACGTGTTCACGGGCTTCAACGTCTTCTCGATTGCGCTCGAGGTCCCGATCTCGGACGTCTTCCCGAACGGGATCCCGCACAACGGCGTGCTCCAGCCCAACTCGACCGACAGCCTGCTCCGCGTATGGAGCAGCATCAGCCGCCGAGCGACGCAGACCGTCGATGCCGGCAACATCATCACCGGCCTCAAGGGGTCCGGCAAGTTCGTGCAGGTTGGCCGCAATGCTCTGCCGTTGTTCAATGCCGGCCTGGTGGGAACGCAGCGCCAGACACGCTATCTGCACAGCAGCCCCCTCAACGACGTGAGCAACTTCGGCGCCGACATCTTGTTCCCGGTGCTGGTGCGCGACACCGAGGCGCTCGGCATCTACACCGCGCTCGGTGTACCACCCGCGACGGTGGCCACACTCAAGGGCCCGCGCGCGGACATCATCAACACCATCAACCTGGGCCGGCCGATCCCGATCGCCGACGGCTTCACGGGTGACGTCATCACCCTCGACGCGGCCATCGATTCCAGCTTCCCCAACGGCCGCCGCCTTGGAGGTGGGTCTGCGCCGAACCGCAATCAGGTGAATGTGAACAGTGTGCTGATCAGCCTGATCGTTGCGGGTAACCCGGCCGCCGGCCTCGCCAAAGGCACCGAAGTCAACGACAAGGACTATCTCGACAGGTTCCCGTTCCTGGCCCCTGCTCATCAGGGCCTGCTCCAGGGGCACGGTGGTGTCAACGTTCCAACCGAACCAAACATCCCGTTGCCCTAAGCTCGCACCGCAGCTCGGAACGGCCCCCTGCCTGGCGGGGGGCCGTTCCAGCGCATCACACCTCACGAGGGGCTTTGGCCACATGACTCGATCCACACTCGCGCTCGCCAACGTCGCCGTCCTGATGTCGTTCCCTGCTGCGGCGCACGACCTCTGGCTCGAGCCCTCCACGTTTCGACCGGCGCCAGGCATCGAGGTGACCGCCACGCTGCTCGTTGGCCAGGGGCTGCATGGCGAATCGCTGCCGCGCAACCCCATGCTGATCGACCGCTTCGTCCTCAGGGGCGAAGGCCCCGAAATGCCCGTCGGAGGAGCGCCGGGCGACGACCCGACCGGCTCCGTCCGGGTCTCCGAGCCGGGCCTCCACTGGATCGGCTACCAGAGTCATCCGTACCCCGTGGTGCTCGAGGCTCGGAAGTTCGAGGACTACCTCAGAGACGAGGGGCTGGAGCGGATCGTCGCAGAGCGCGCGAGG
>CAYTWT010000266.1:0-46869 GCA_964442185.1 uncultured Acidobacteriota bacterium | reverse complement strand
TCTCCGTGGAAGACAAGCAGAACCTCCTGGAGATCTTCTCGCCCCAGGAGCGCCTCTCTCGCATCGCCGCCGTCCTCGAGGCCGAGGTGGACAAGCTCCAGGTGGACAAGCGCATCCAGGGCCGGGTCAAGAAGCAGATGGAGCGCGCCCAGAAGGAGTACTACTTAAACGAGAAGATGAAGGCGATCCAGAAGGAGCTGGGCCGCAAGGACGACCGGGTCAGCGAGACGGACGATCTGCGGAAGAAGATCGAGGTCTCCCGCATGTCCAAGGAGGCCGAGGAGAAGGCCCTCCAGGAGCTGAAGCGCCTCGAGTCCATGCCCCCCATGTCGGCGGAGGCCACGGTCTCCCGCAACTACCTCGACTGGCTCATCGCGGTGCCCTGGCAGAAAAAGACCCGCGAGAGAAAAGACCTGCCCGCGGCAGAGAAGATCCTGAACGACGACCACTACGGGCTGGAGAAGGTCAAGGAACGCATCGTCGAGTTCCTGGCCGTGCGCCAGCTCGTGAACAACCCGAAAGGACCCATCCTCTGTTTCGTGGGCCCCCCGGGGGTGGGCAAGACCTCCCTGGCCAAGTCCATCGCCCACGCCACCAATCGCAAGTTCGTCCGCATCTCCCTGGGCGGAGTGCGCGACGAGGCCGAGGTCCGCGGCCATCGGCGCACCTACATCGGCGCCTTCCCCGGCCAGATCATCCAGATGATGAAGAAGGCGGGCTCCAAGAACCCCGTCTTCCTCCTCGACGAAGTGGACAAGATGTCCATGGACTTCCGGGGCGACCCCTCGGCCGCGCTGCTCGAGGTCCTGGACCCCGAGCAGAACCACAGCTTCACCGACCACTACCTCGACGTGGAGTTCGACCTGTCGTCCGTGTTCTTCATCGCCACGGCCAACGTCCTCCACACCATCCCGCCGGCGCTCCATGACCGCCTCGAGGTGATCCGCTTGCCTGGTTACACCGAGCCCGAGAAGGTCGAGATCGCGAAGCGCCACTTGGTCGCAAAGCAGCTCAAGTCCAACGGCCTCAGCGAGGCGAACCTCACGATCGCCGACGAGGCGCTGCGCGAGCTGATCCGGCGCTATACCCGCGAAGCCGGAGTACGAAACCTGGAGCGCGAGATCTCGACCGTCTGCCGCAAGGTCGCGCGCAAGGTGGTGCTCGAGGGCAAGGAGTGGAAAGCCGCAGTCACGCCCGAGGGCCTCTCGGAGTATCTCGGCATTCCCCGCTACCGCGCCTCACGCCAGGAAGAGCGCAACGAGATCGGCACGGCCACGGGCCTCGCCTGGACGGAGGTCGGCGGCGAGATCCTGCCGATCGAGGTGACGCTGATGCCTGGCAAGGGCGCCTTGCGCCTGACCGGCAAGCTCGGCGACGTGATGCAGGAATCGGCGCACGCCGCGCTCTCGTTCGTGCGCTCGCGTGCCGAGCAGTACGGCATCCCAAGAGATTTCAACCGCCGCCTCGACATCCACATCCACGTGCCCGAGGGCGCGATCCCGAAGGACGGCCCGTCTGCGGGCATCACGATCTGCACGGCCCTGGTCTCGGCGCTCTCGCACCGGCCGGTACGGCGCGACGTGGCCATGACCGGCGAGATCACGCTGCGCGGCAAGGTGTTGCCGATCGGCGGCGTCAAGGAGAAGCTGCTCGCCGCCCACCGCATCGGGATCACCACGATCATCCTGCCGCGCGAGAACGAGAAAGACCTGGCCGACGTGCCCAAGGGCGTGATCGAGGCCATGGAGGTGATCCTGGCCGAGCACATCGACGAGGTGCTGAAGATCGCCCTGGTCCCGCCCGACGCCCCGGCCCAGGCCGAGGTCGCGGTGCCGGCCGAGGAACTGGGTCCCGTGCAGGATGGGATGACCCACTGAAAGAGGTCGTCTTCACCGGGAGCGCGGCGACGCCGGCGCAGTTCCCCGGGGACGGCTTGCCGGAAGTGGCTTTCCTGGGCCGGTCGAACGTGGGCAAGAGCAGCCTGCTGAACGCGCTCGCGGGCAGTCGGGGGCTGGCCAGGGTTTCGGCGACGCCGGGGCGAACCCGGCTCGTGAATTTCTTCCGGGTCGGGAACGAACTGTACCTGGCGGATCTGCCCGGATACGGCTACGCGAAGGTGCCTGAGTCGATGCGGCGCGAGTGGGAAGCACTGGCGGTGTCGTACCTGGTGGGACGAAAGAGCCTGGCGCTGTGCGTGTTCCTGGTGGACCTGCGCCACGAACCGATGCAGGGCGACCTTACGCTGCGGGCCTTCCTCGAGCACAACGAGCTCCCGTATGTCGTGGCGGCCACCAAGGCCGACAAGCTGGGGCGGGGCGAGGTCGCAAGCAGGCAGCGCTCACTCGAGGCAGGCCTGGCGAAGAACGCGAAGGCGGTCTTCGTGGTCAGCGCCGAGACGAAAGCCGGAGTAGGCGAGCTTTGGAAGACGCTGAGAGCTGCGGCGCTCGCCCACACAGCGTGAGAGGAGCGGCGTGATGGAAACGGAAGAGAAACCGCTGGACCTGTCGGACCTGAAGGAAATGAACATCCAGGCCCTGAACGCCCTGGCGAAGGACCTGGGTGTGCCCGGCGCCACGGGCATCAAGCGCCACGACCTGATCTTCAGGATCTTGCAGACGCAGACCGAGAAGAGCGGCCTGTTGTTCGCCGAGGGCGTGCTCGAGATCCTGCCCGATGGCTACGGGTTCCTGCGAGCGCCGGAATCCAACTACCTTCCCGGACCCGACGACATCTACGTCTCTCCGTCGCAGATCCGCCGCTTCAACCTGCGCACCGGCGACACCGTCTCCGGCCAGGTGCGGCCGCCCAAGGAGGGCGAACGCTACTTCGCTCTGATCAAGCTCGAGGCGCTCAACTTCGACCCGCCCGATGCGCAGCAGGACAAGGTTCTCTTCGACAACCTGACGCCGCTCTATCCGCAGCAGCGGCTCACGCTCGAAACCCGGCCCGACAACCTGCTGGCCCGCGTCCTCGACATGATGACGCCCATCGGCAAGGGCCAGCGCGGCCTGATCGTGGCGGCGCCCCGTACGGGCAAGACCATGATCCTGCAGAACATCGCGAGCTCGATCGCGATCAACCACCCGGAGGTGGTGCTGATCGTGTTGTTGATCGATGAGCGGCCCGAGGAAGTCACCGACATGCAACGCTCAGTCAAGGGCGAGGTGGTGTCCTCCACCTTCGACGAGCCCGCCACGCGCCACGTACAGGTGGCCGAGATGGTGATCGAGAAGGCGAAGCGGCTGGTCGAACACGGGCGCGACGTGGTGATCCTGCTCGACTCGATCACGCGCCTGGCGCGCGCCTACAACGCGATCGTACCGTCCTCGGGCAAGGTGCTCTCGGGCGGCGTCGACTCGAACGCCCTGCAGCGGCCGAAGCGCTTCTTCGGCGCGGCTCGCAACATCGAGGGCGGCGGCTCCCTCACGATCATGGCGACGGCGCTCGTCGAGACCGGCTCGCGCATGGACGACGTGATCTTCGAGGAGTTCAAGGGTACCGGCAACATGGAGATCGTCCTCGACCGCAAGATGGCCGACCGACGCATCTTTCCCGCTGTGGACATGAACAAGAGCGGTACGCGCAAGGAGGAGCTGCTCCTGCCGAAGGAAGAGCTGAACCGGATCTGGGTGTTGCGCAAGGTGTTGAACACGCTGTCCGCCGTCGAGGCCATGGAGCTGATGCTCGAGCGTCTGGCCAAGACCAAGAGCAACAAGGAATTCCTCGACAGCATGAGCGTCGGCGGCTGAAGCTTCGGCCAGGGCTCATGGGATTTGCCGAAGTCTCCTGCGCTGCGATAGAATTTGGGTTTGCGATCGTCAAGGATCGCCTGTACGGGGAGCGAGATGAAGCCAGGAATCCATCCGGACTACAAGGCGGTCAACGTCCACTGCGCCTGCGGCGCGACCTGGACGACGCGGTCCACCAAGGGCGAAGGGCTGCGCCTCGAGATTTGCTCGAGTTGCCATCCGTTCTTCACCGGCACGCAGAAGCTGATCGACTCGGCCGGCCGCATCGAGCGCTTCAACCGCAAGTTCAGGAAGACCACGGACAAGCCCGCCGCCCCGCAGGCATAAGCCATGGCTCTCGACCGAGAGCAGCGGAGCGACAAGCGGGGTCCGGGGGGCACTTGTGTCCCGGGTCCTGCCCGCGTGAGAAGCGGAGCGCCCGATTGACTCGGGCGCGGAGCGACAAGGGGGGTCCGGGGCACTTGTGTCCCGGGTCCTGCCCGCGTGAGAAGCGGAGCGCCCGATTGACTCGGGCGCGGAGCGACAAGGGGGGTCCGGGGGGTGCGGCGTTGACCGTTACCCCCCGGCATTTGTAATGGACGCGATCACCTTTCAGAAACTGAAGGATATCGAGTCTCGCTGCGCCGAGCTCGAGACGCAGATGTCCGACCCGGCGGTGGTCCAGGACCAGGCTGCCTACCAGAAGCTCGCCAAGGAATCCAAGGAGATCTCGCCCATCGTCGAGCGCTATCGCGCTTACAAGGGCACGCTGGGCGAGATCAGCAAGGTCCAGGAAATGGCACGGGCCGAAGCCGACCCGGAGCTGCGCGAGATGGCGCACGAAGAGGTCCGCGCCCTCGAGGCCAGGCGCGACAGCCTCGACGCCGAGATCCCGCTGCTGCTGATCCCGCGCGACCCGAACGACGAGAAGAACGTGCTGCTCGAGATCCGTGCCGGCACCGGCGGCGACGAAGCGGCGCTATTCGCCGCCGACGTGTTCCGCATGTACTCGCGCTACGCCGAGCGGCAGGGTTGGAAGATCGACGTGGTCTCGATGAGCCGCACCGGCCAGGGCGGGCTCAAGGAAGTCATCGCGCTGATCGAGGGCGCTCGCGTCTACTCGAAGCTGCGCTACGAGAGCGGTGTGCATCGCGTCCAGCGCGTGCCCGCGACCGAGGCCTCGGGCCGGATCCACACCTCGGCGATCACGGTGGCCGTGTTGCCCGAGGCGGAAGACGTGGACGTGAAGATCGAGGCCAAGGACCTGCGTATCGACACCTTCTGCTCGTCGGGCCCCGGCGGCCAGAGCGTCAACACCACCTACTCGGCGGTTCGCATCACGCATCTTCCGACGAACACCGTGGTCTCCTGCCAGGACGAGAAGAGCCAGATCAAGAACCGCGAGAAGGCGATGAAGGTGCTGCGCGCGCGGCTCTACGAAGTGGCGCTCGAGGAACAGCAGAAGGCGATCGCTAGCGACCGCAAGAGTCAGGTGGGCAGCGGCGACCGTAGCGAGAAGATCCGCACCTACAATTTCCAGCAGGCCCGCGTGAGCGACCACCGCATCGGGCTCACGCTGCACCGCCTGCAGGAGATCCTCGACGGCGACCTCGAGGAGATCATCCAGAGCCTGATCGCGCACTACCAGGCCGAGAAACTCCGGGGTACGACGACGGGCGCTTCCCTGGAGAAGAAGCAGGACAGCAAGAAAGAGCCCCAGCCGGAGCACGCCTGAGCGTTGCCGCGACGCTGCGCGAGGCGGCGGCGCGGCTGGCGAGCGCCGGCGTCGTCCAGCCCGAACTCGACGCCGAGTTGCTGCTCCGCCACGTCCTGGGCTGGGATCGCGCGACGCTGCTGCTGCGCGCCCAGGCCCCGCTCTCTGCCGACCATCTGGAGCGATTCCTGGCGCTGGTCGAAGAGCGTGCCCGGCGCCGGCCGCTGCAGCACCTGCTTGGCAAGCAGGCATTCTGGCGCCACGAGTTCCGCGTCACACCCGATGTCCTGATTCCACGGCCCGAGACGGAGCTGCTCGTCGAAGCGACTCTTGGGCGACTGCGCAGCCTCGAACGCCCCGTGCTCGTCGATGTCGGCACGGGCTCCGGTTGCATCGCCTTGTCGCTGGCCGCGGAACTGCCGGACGCGGAGATCCATGCCACCGACGTGTCGGCAGCGGCGCTCAGCGTGGCCCGCGACAATGCAGTGCGGCTGGGCCTCGCCACTCGCGTGCACTTCCACCAGGGCGATTTGCTCGCCCCTGTCGCCGGGCTGCGCTTCGACCTGATCGCCAGCAACCCGCCGTATGTCGCTCCGGCACTCGCGCCGACGCTCACGCCGGAGGTTCGCGACCACGAGCCCGCGCTGGCGCTTTTCCCTCCGGCCGACGCCTACGCCGTCTACCGCCGGCTGATCCCCGCGGCGCAGGCGCTGCTGGAGCCCGGCGGCTACCTGCTACTGGAGGTCGGCCAGGGCATGGCCGACGAAGTCGCTCGGCTCACCCGACAGGCTGGCTTCACGCTGGACGAGATTTTGCCCGACCTCCAGTCGATCCCACGCGCGGTCGTCGCGCGAGTTCAGCCTCTCGCAGGCGAGCGCAGCCAGAGCAGGGAGGCGAGCAGGTAGGCCGCAAGCGCAACCAGCAACAGAGCCTTTAGGCCGATCGCCATCGACAGCAGCTCCAGCAGGCCGCCGGCCACGGCGCCCAGCAGGTTCCAGCCGAAGGCACGGTCGGCTTCACCACGCTCGCGGAACAGCGCCGCGAAGCTGAGCCCCGCGAAGAAGATCGGCGTGCCGATGAACGCCACCGAAAGCGCGAGCTTGAGCGCGACGTGCGAACCCAGCAAGCGGTCCGTGGGGATCGCATATGCCACCAGCAGCGAGACGGCCAGCCCCGCCATGCTGAAGCCGGCGCCAACCTTGCGCACGGCGGCCAGCGCCGTCGCCAGCAGCAGCATCGCCAAGATCGAGCCGAAGACGACGGCGCTGGTGAGCCACGTGGAGCCCCAGAGCAGCCCCATCTCGGTCACCGCCCGCGTCTCGAGCAACAGAAAGCCCGCCCCGAACAGGAACATCGGCCCGTCCACGCCACCGGCGCCAGAGAGGCTGGAGCGCATCGCCGGCGATACGAGCGCCACCGCCAGGGCGGAGAGCAAGGCGAAGGCTCCGGCGAGGCTCAGGTAGAAGCTGCTGACGCCGCGCGTGGCCAGGTAGAGATAGGGCCAGTCGTCGCTGGGAAGCTCCAGCTTCGAGAGTTGCTTCAAGAAAGCCGGCGCCTGGGCGTGGCGCGCTTCGCCGTCGCGCTGGGCGAAGGCAGGGCCGGCCATGTAGATGCGGTTGAAGAGGGAGTAGAACTCGAAGGAACGTAGCGGCACCTCGTCGAAGGCCTGCGTCACCATCCCGGCCAGCCGGGCATCGATGTACGGCGTGCCGGCCATGAAGTAGAGCACGACACCGCCACCCGGGTTGAGGCGCTGCCGCGCGGCGCGCAGGCATTCCACCGTGTACACGAAATTGTCGAGGCGGACGTTCGACAGCGCCGACAAGCGCGTCATCGAATCGAGCGTGCCGAAGACGATCAGGTCGTAGCTCTCGGTCGTGTCGTTCAGGAACGAGCGCGCGTCGGCGTTTACCGCACGCACGCGTGGCGAGTCGTAGGGATGCTCCGGGTGGCGCCTGCGCCCCAGCTCGAGTATCGCCGGGTCGATCTCCACGGCGTCTACGTGAAGCACGCCTTCGTCGAGCAGAACGGCCACGTCGTTGCCCGTGCCGGACCCCACCACCAGCGCCCGGCGCGGCGGCTGTGCCATGAGTCGGTAGGGAAGGTGGTAGCCGTCCCGAATCCGCGCCAACGGTGTTTCGGCTGGCGCGGCACCCGTCCGCGACAAGGGCAGCGCGATCTGGTGCAACGATCCGTTCGTGAGGACGCTCACGCCACCGGAGTCGCCCTCGGCAACCGCACTGATCGCGTAGTACGGGCTGTAGATCTGGGCCTTCTCGCCACTCGCTACGACGAAGATCACGGCGAAGGCCGCGAGCACTTGCGCAAGGCGGCGGGCAAGGCCCCCACCCACGAGCCACAGGCCGGGCCCCAGGAAGAGCGCGAACCAGAGCCACGGGAAGGCCCCGCTGAAGCCCAGCACCGCGAAGGCCGTCACGCCCAGCAGCGACCCGGCCAGATTCCACAGGTAGCCCGAAAGAGGCACGCCCCTCAGCCGAAACTCCTGAAGCCTGCGTGCGACGAACTGCCCCAGCGGCGCGAAGGCCGCGGCTGTCAGCAGGAAGAAGGCCAGGATCGGGGGGCGGACGTCTGGCAGGACAGGCGCGTCCCGCGGCAGGTCGTAGTAGAGCAAGAAGAGGTGCTCGGTGGCCGAGTTCTGCGTGAAGATGATGCGGGAGAGCCCGACCGCAGTCGCTGTCGTGGCCAGCAGCAGCCACGGCCACGCCGGCAGCAGCGAGCGGCGGGCGGCGCTGAGGCAACCGAGCCCCAACCCGAGAAACGCGCCCAGCAGGATCAGGTTCGGGTAGTACGCGAGAACGCGCACTTGACCCGGCAGCCAGCGAATCAGTGCCAGCTCCTGGAACAGCACCACGAAGGAAGCCAGCGCCAGCTCGCTCGCGAGCCGCTGCGTGCTCTTCTCCCCGCCTCCGCTCACGAGCGTGCCTTTTGCTCACCGCCCACGGGGCGCTCGGTCAGGAACTGCGCGAGCAGGATCGGCAGCGACGTCGCGAGCACGACGAACACCGCGACGACGTTGGTCACGGGCCGCTGGCGCGGCTTGCTGAGCTGGTTGTAGATCCAGATCGGGAGCGTCTCCTGCTGGCCCGCCGTGAAGGTCGTCACGATCACCTCGTCGAACGACAGCGCGAAGGCCAGCATTCCACCGGCCACGAGCGCCGTCGCGATGTTCGGGAGCACGATGCGCCCAAACGTCACGAAGCCCGAGGCGCCCAGGTCCGCCGAGGCCTCGAGCTGCGAGGCGGGCAGGCGCCGGAAGCGTGCCAGCACGTTGTTGTAGACCACGACCACGCAGAACGTCGCATGCCCGACCACGATCGTCCAGAAGCTGAAGGACACGTCGGCGAGATTCATGGCCGAGCGCAACGCGATTCCGGTCACGATCCCCGGCAGCGTGATCGGCAGGAGCAGCAGGAACGAGATCGCCTCGCGACCGAAGAAACGACTTCGATGCACCGCTGCCGCGGCCAGGGTGCCCAGAACCAGCGCGATCGCCGTCGACACGCAGCCGATCCGCAGCGAGAGGCCGAGAGCGCGCCAGATGTCGCTTCGCCGCCACGCCACGCCGAACCAGTCGAGGGTCAGTCCCGGGGGCGGAAACTGGTACGAGGCGTCCTCCGTCGTGAAGCAGTACAGCACAATGATGGCGAAGGGCGCGTGCAGGAACAGCAGCACGCCGAGGACCGCGGCCGTCAACCCGGCCGGCGCCGTCTCGGCGCCGTGCTCAGAGCGCATCGAAGGCTCCCAGCCGCTTCGCGAGCGCCATGTAGCCGGCCATGATCGCCATCGGAATCGCGGTGAAGGCGGCGGCAAGGGGGATGTTGCCCGCCGTGCCCTGGTGGGCCAGCACTGCCTGGCCGATGAACAGGCTCGAGTTCCCGAGCGCGCCCGGGACCACGAAGTCGCCCAGCGTCAGGGAGAACGTGAAGATCGAACCCGCCGCGACTCCGGGCAGGGCGAGCGGCAGGGTGATGCTCCGGAAGGTCGTGGCCGGCGAGGCGCCCAGGTCGCTCGAGGCGTCGAGCAGCGACCGCGGCACGCGCTCGAGGGCGGCCTGGATCGGCAGGATCATGTACGGCAGCCAGACGTAGACGAAGGCGAGGAACACGCCCAGCGCCGACACGGAAAGCGACGGCCCTCCGATCACGGGGAGCGCCAGCAGCCGTTCGAGGGCGGGCGTGAGGCCGAGCTGCGCCACGCACCAGCTGACGACACCTTCTCTCGCGAGGATCAGCTTCCACGAGTAGACGCGCACCAGGTAGCTCGACCACAACGGCAGGAGCACGGCGAGCGTGAGGATCGCCTTCGTGCGCCCGGAGGCGTAGCGGGCCATGTAGTAGGCCACGGGAAACGCCAGCAGCGCATCGGCCAGCGTGACGAGCGCCGCCATCGTGACGGTGCGGCCGGCGATGCCCAGGTTGGATCGGCTCAGCAGGTCGCGATAGGTCGCAAGCGTTACGCGGCGCACGACCTGCCCGGTGAAATCGTCGAGGTGATAGAAGCTCTGCGCCACCAGGCTGAGCAGCGAGCCGAGATAGACGACGCCCAGCCACAGCAGCGGCGGCGCCAGGAGGAGCGCGAGCCCGGCCGCTGGATGGCGGTAGAAATACCCGGAGAGTCGGCGGGTCGTCATGCGGGCGCTTCAGGCCACTGGCCGATTCATCGCCCGCGGCCACACCAGGCGCACGTCCCGCCCGCGCATCGCCTGCACTTGGCCAGAGCTGGCCGCGAGGTTCTGCTCGACGACGGAGAACACGACGTCGGGTTCGACCTCGACACGGTAGCGGGTGTGCATGCCGAGGTAGACGACATCGTGAATCCGGCCGTCGACACTGCAAGCCTCCGCCGGAACCACTTCGCCAGGAGGGCGCAGGCGAATCTTTTCCGGCCGCACGCTGAAGGTCTGTGCCGACCCGGACAGGCGCCGCGCCAGCTCGCCTTCGACCAGGTTCGAGACGCCCACGAAATCGGCCACGAAGGCCGTCGCCGGCTTCTCGTAGACCTCTGCCGGCTTGCCCACCTGCTCGACGCGGCCGTGATTGAAGACTGCCAGCCGGTCGCTCATCGCGAGCGCCTCTTCCTGGTCGTGGGTCACGTACACAAACGTGATGCCTAGCCGCTCCTGGATCGCCTTCAGCTCGACCTGCATCTGCTGGCGCAACTTCAGGTCGAGCGCCCCGAGCGGTTCGTCGAGGAGCAGGACGCGGGGCCGGTTGACCAGGGCGCGGGCCAGCGCGACGCGCTGGCGCTGGCCACCCGAAAGCTGCGCAGGCCGGCGTGCGGAGGCGCCGGGAAGCCTCACCAGCTCGAGCATCTCCGCGACGCGCCGCTCGCGCTCGGCGGCCCCCACCTTCTTCACGCGCAGGCCATAGCCCACGTTCTGGGCGACGCTCATGTGCGGGAACAGCGCGTAGTCCTGGAAGACCGTGTTGACGTCGCGCTGGTACGGCGGCACGCCTTCGCTGTGCGACCCGAACAGCTCGATCGAGCCGGCCGAGGGCCGGTCGAAGCCCGCGATCAGGCGCAGACAAGTGGTCTTGCCCGAGCCCGAGGGTCCGAGCATCGAGAAGAACTCGCCGTCGGCGATCTCGAGGTCGACGCCGTCCACGGCGTGCAGCGCGCCGAAGTGCCGCGAGACGCCGCGAAAGCGGACTGCAGGGACGCTAGTGTCCACCGATCACGGCGATGTAGCTCGTCACCCACTCGTGATACGGCACGCACTGTCGGCCTTCGCCACAGGCGGCGACCGGCGTGCGCCAGAAGTGGATCTTGTCGAAGTTGCCGGCTCCGTTCGTCTCGCAACCCTTCTCGCCCAGGAGCGCGTTGCCCTTGCACGCCTCGGGGACGGCGGGCACGGAGCCGAACCAGGCCGCAAGATCGCCCTGTGTCCTCGCCGAGAGCGAGTGCTCGATCCACTTGTAGGCGCAGTTCGGGTGCGGCGCCTTCGCGTGCAGCATCGTCGTGTCGGCCCAGCCCGTCGCGCCCTCCTTCGGAATCACGCTCGCGATCGGCTTCTGCTTGCTCAGCAGCAGGTTCACCTGGAACGGCCACGAGCTGGAGGCGGCGACGCCCTCGTTCACGAAGTCGTCGACCTGGGCCGCGGCGTCGTGCCAATAGCGCCCCACGATCTTGCGCTGCTGCCGCAGCAGCGTGAGAGCGGCGGCGAACTGGTCGCGGTCGAGCGCGTAGGGGTCCTCGATCCCGAGCTCGGGCTTGTGGGTCATCAGATAGAGCGCGGCGTCGGCCACGTAGATCGGCCCGTCGAAGGCCTGCACCCGGCCCTTGTTCGACTTGCCGTCGGGCAGCGTCATCTCCTCGAAGACCACGCTCCAGGAATCGGGCGGCTTCGTGCCGAAGACCCTGGTGTTGTAGGCGAGCAGGTTGGAGCCCCACTGGTACGGCACGCCGAAGTGCTTGCCGTTCACGGTGTGCCAGGGCGCATTCTGCAGGCGCGGGTCCAGCTTGCCCCAGCTCGGCACGAGCGTGGTGTTGATCTCCTCCACGCGGCCCCCTGAGACGAGCCGCAGGCTCGAATCGCCAGAGGCGGTGACGAGATCGAACCCGCCTTCGTTCATGAGTGCCACCATCTCGTCGGATGTCGCGGCGGTCTTCACGCTGACCTTGCAGCCGCTGTCCTTTTCGAAGCCGGTCACCCAGTCGTAGGCCTGGTCAGTTTCGCCGCGCTCGATGTAGCCGGCCCAGGCCACGATCGAGACGGCGCCCTCGCCCGGTCCCAGCTGCGCGCGCGGCCCACGTTCGCCTGAGCTGGTAGACGCCGCTTTTTCAGGCGCCCTGGCGCATGCCGCGCTCACGGCCAGGACGCCGAGGCCCGCAAAGAAACTGATGCGCATGTCGCTCCCTCCGCCTTCGGTCGGTTTCGAGCCGAAGGATATAGACTTGACGGCCGATGGACAAGATCCGCGTCGTCGGCGGCAGGCCGCTCGAAGGCACGGTGCGCATCTCCGGCGCCAAGAACGCCTCGCTGCCCGACCTGTGCGCGGCCTTGCTGACCGATCAGGCCGTGACCCTCACGAACGTGCCCGAGGTGCGCGACATCCGCACCATGGGCCGCGTGCTGGCCGCGCTGGGAGCGGAGGTGGACTTCCGCGTCGGCGGCTCGGTCGAGGTCCGGGCAGGCACGCTGACATCCGTGGAAGCGCCCTATGAGCTGGTGAAGACGATGCGGGCCTCGGTCCTGGTCCTGGGGCCGCTGCTCGCCCGTGAGGGCCGCGCGCGCGTCTCGCTGCCGGGCGGTTGCGCGATCGGCGCCCGGCCCATCAACCTGCACCTGACCGCGCTCGAGAAGCTGGGCGCGACGATCGCCGTCGAGCACGGCTACGTTGAGGCACGCGCCGAACGGCTGCGCGGCGCGGAGATCTGCTTCGACAGCGTCACGGTGACCGGCACCGAGAACGTGATGATGGCCGCCTGCCGCGCCGAGGGCGTGAGCGTCTTGCGGAATGCGGCCTGCGAGCCCGAGATCGAAGACCTGGCGCAGATGCTCGTCGGCATGGGCGCGCGCATCAGCGGCGCGGGCAGCCCCGAGATCCGCATCGAAGGCGTCGAGCGCCTCGGCGGTGTGCGCCACACGGTCATCCCCGATCGCATCGAGACGGGAACCTTCGTCGCGGCTTGCGCCATCGCGGGGGGAGAGATCGAGATCCAGGCCTGCCAGCCCCAGCACCTGAAGGCGGTGCTCGACAAGTTTCGCGAGATCGGCGTGCGCCTCGAGGAGGGGCCTGACAACCTGCGGGTGCGCGCGCCCCGAGTGATACGGCCGGCGAGCGTCATGACGCTCCCCCACCCGGGCTTCCCGACCGACATGCAGGCGCAGTACATGACGCTGATGACTCAGGCCACGGGCGTCAGCACCATCACCGAGTCGATCTTCGAGAACCGCTTCATGCATGTGGCCGAGTTGGGGCGCATGGGTGCTTCCATCGCCGAGAACGGCCGCGTCGCGATCGTCACCGGTCCGACCGCGCTTTCGGGCGCGCAGGTCATGGCCACCGATCTGCGGGCCTCCGCGTCGCTCGTCCTGGCTGCTCTGGCAGCCAGCGGAGAGACCGTCATCGACCGTGTCTACCACCTCGACCGCGGCTACTACCGCATCGACGAGAAGCTGCGGGGCCTCGGCGCCGATATCGAGAGGCTCAGTTGAGCGAGAAGCTCTCGGCTGAGGCGCTCACGAAGCAGCGCCGCGCGCTGCTCGGTTGGTACCGGCGCAACCGGCGCGAGCTGCCCTGGCGCAAGACGAAGGACCCGTACCGGATCTGGGTTTCCGAAGTGATGCTCCAGCAGACGACCGTGAAAACGGCGCTGCCCTACTACGAGCGCTTCGTCCTGAGCTTCCCCAGCGTCGAGCGCCTGGCGGCGGCGGAAGAAGAAGCTGTCCTCGCCGCCTGGTCCGGACTCGGCTACTACCACCGCGCTCGCAACCTTCGGCGGGGGGCGAGGCACGTCGTGGCACAGCACCGGGGGCGTTTCCCTAAGACACTCGAGGCCGCCCTGGCCATCCCGGGCGTCGGGCTGTACACGGCGAGCGCCATCCTCTCGATCGCGTACGGCGTGGCGCTGCCCGTCGTCGACGGCAACGTGCGGCGCGTGCTGGCACGACTTCTGGTCTTGCGTGGGCCGAAGTGGAAGGCGGACGGGCCGTACTACAACCGTGCCGAAGAGCTGCTCGATCGCGAGCAGCCAGGCGACTGGAACCAGGCGCTGATGGAGCTGGGCGCGACTGTATGCACGCCGCGGGAGCCGGCTTGCCCCGCTTGCCCGCTCAAGGCCCCGTGCGGGGCCCGGGCCCAGGGCGTCGCCGACGAACTGCCGGAGGGCCGTGTTCGGCGCGCGAGCGTGGACGTGACCGTGGCCGCGGCCCTGATCGAGCGGCGCGGGAGGATCCTGCTGGTTCGCCGAGAGGAGGGCCGCCTGCTCGGGCGGATGTGGGAAATCCCACAGACCAGCCTCGAGTCGCGGGGTTATGCTGATCTGGTGCGTGAAGTGAAAGAACGCCACGGCCTCGACATCGAGCCGGGCGCCCTGGTGGCGCGCGCGCGCCACGCGATCACCTTCCGCCGGATCCGGGTCGAAGCGTACCGCACGCGGTTGGCACGCACACCCGCCGAGGATGTCGAACGCCTGCGCTGGGCCGCGCCCGAAGAGTTGGCCACGACACCCACGTCATCCCTGACACGCAAGCTGTTGAAGGCCGCGCGTGCCGCGCAGCTTCCGCTTGCTCTCGAGTCGAGGCTCTCGTGAAGACGCTCCTGAAACAGCTGCTGGCCCTGGCGGTCGTCGTGGGCGGTTTCTTCGCGTTCACGGCCTGGCCGCGGATTGGCGAAGTCGAGACCGGGAAGACGCCCGAATACCCCGATCTCACGCCTCACGACTATGGGGCCAGCCTGGATTCCGTGGCGAAGAGCGTCAAGAAGGTGATCGGCGAGCGGCCCCGTTGGGAGCTCACGGGGGAGGCCAAGGGGCCGGTCGGCATCGACCTGCAGGGCGTGCACACGATGCCCTTCGGGCTCCTCACGGAAGACGTGACCGTGAGGCTCCGGCGGGAGAAGGGCCGCACGGTCGTCGGCGTGCGCTCGAAGTCGCGGCACAGCCTCGGGGACTTCGGCCAGAACGCGCGCAACGTACGGGAGTTGCTCTCGGCTCTGGACCGGGAGGTGTTCTAGCCCGCGCCGTCGGTGTAGACTGATGGCCTCGGCATGTCCTGTCTCTTCTGCGAAATCGTGGCCGGGCGGATTCCGGCGAAGAAGGTCTTCGAGGACTCGGAGCTGCTCGCCTTCCACGACATCACTCCGCAGGCCCCGACCCACGTGCTCGTCGTCCCCAAGCGCCACATCGCGAGCCTCACGGAGTTGGGGCCGGGTGACGACGCGCTGGTGGGATCGATGGTGCGCCGCGCGAAAGAGCTGGCCGCCGAGGCCGGACTCGGAGAACGCGGCTTTCGCCTGACCCTGAACTGTGGCGACGACGCGGGCTACAGCGTCTACCACATCCACCTGCACCTCCTGGGCGGCCGGCGTCTCGGCTGGCCCCCAGGCTGACGAGATGAGCCAGCCTCGGGCCTCGGCACCGGATCCGACCGAGATCGCCGGACGCTACCAGGTGGTCCAGCGTCTCGGCGCGGGCGCGTTCGGGACGGTCTACAAGGCGAAGGACAAGATCCTCGGGCGCATGGTGGCGATCAAGACCATCCGACTCGAAGGCCTCGCCGCCCAGGGCGCCAGCCTCGACGAGCTGGTTGACCGCTTCGAACGCGAGGCGCAGGTCTCCGCGCAGCTCAAGCACCCGAACATCGTGACGATCTACGACATCGGCGAGGCCGACGGGGTTTCCTATCTCGCGATGGAGTTCATCGACGGCGTGGGCCTCGAGCGGGTGATCGCGAACTCCGGCCGGCTGCCGCTGGAGCGCGCCGCCTCGATCGCCGCACAGGTGGCCGACGCGCTCGACTTCGCCCACAAGAACAGCGTCGTGCACCGCGACATCAAGCCGGCGAACATCATGATCGAGGCGGGCGACCGCGTGAAGGTCACCGACTTCGGCATCGCCAAGGTCATCAACTCCGTCGACCACCTGACGGCGACGGGGAGCCTGCTCGGCACGCCGTCCTACATGAGCCCGGAGCAGGCCCGCGGCAGCCCGCTCGACGGCCGCAGCGACCTGTTCGCAGTGGGCGCGGTCTTCTACGAGATGCTCACGGGCGCCCGGGCCTTCCGCGGCGAGTCGATCACCGGTCTCATCTTCAAGATCATCACCGAGGAGCCGACGCCGATCCGCGAGGTGGACCCGGGGCTTCCCGAGGACGTGAGCCGGATCCTCGCCCGCGCTCTTTCGAAGGCGCCTGAAACCCGCTACCAGACGGGCCGCGAGTTCGCCGACGATCTGCTGGCGCTGACACGCCCCGGTTCGCTGCCGACGATCCGGCAGACAGAGCTCGCCACGTCGCCCGGCGGGCCCGCCTCGGCAGAGCCGCCGACGCTGGCGACGCCGCCGACACTGGGTGGGCCCGCTCTGGCGACGAAGCTCACCGCTCCGCCGCCGCCTCGGCCTCAGCAGGCGAGACCGGCGCCCGTCCCGCCAGCGCGGCCCTCCGAAGCGCCGGCTCGGGCCACGGCTCGCAAGGGCAGCGCCGGGCCGCTGATCGCTTTCGCCGCCGTCTTCGTGGTGTTCGGCTGCCTGGCGCTGGCAGCGGGCTGGTATCTGTTCCTGCGCCCGGCGCCCGGCAAGACCGTGGCCGACGCGGCGATCGACCCGCGCCCTGCGATCACGCCCCCTCCAACCTTCCAGTCGCTGGCGACGCCGGCCACGACGCTCGCCGCAGCTCCCGCGGAGGCGGCGCCACCGGCCACGAACCCGGCGACACCGGCGGCCAGCACGGCTCTGCCACCGCCAGTGCGCGCCACCCAGCCTCCGGCGACCTCGCCGCCGACGCGCCGTGCGGCTGCGCCCCCGCCCGCCGACGAGCCAGGCGGCGGTTCGTTCCTGGACGAGGCGCCCGCCGAGCCCGCGGCCGATGGCCGCGAGGCCGGCCGCCAACTGGCGGAGGGCTTCCGCAGCCCCAATGGCTCCCGCAGCACCTCCAGCTTCGGTGCAACCGGCCGCTTCCAGGCCCGCGAGCGTACGCCGCGGAACCTGCTGCCGGTCGAGCGGCCAGCGGTCGCGACACTGCGCCACGTCATCGACGCGCAGGAAGCGTACTACAGGAAGACGAACCACTACGGCCAGCTCGCCGAACTCGCCAAGGCCGGCACGCTGTTCCTCGACGTGCCGCTGCAGGCCGCAGGCTTCGTCCGTCGCGGCTATCGCTTCGAGATTCAGACCACGACCGACGGCTTCCGCGTCAGCGCGGTGCCGCTCACACCTGGCAGCCGGCCCTTCCTCGGCGACGACTCAGGCATCATCCGGCCCGATCTGGATTAGAACCGCGGAAGCTCGTGGCGACGGCGTCGCACGTGGTCATCGCCATGGCCCTCCCGGCTGCCATGCGCCTTCGCGTCGGGCTCCGCCGCGCACATCTTCGAGCATCGGTGACAGGAACGCGCCGAGCAGCCGCGCGAATTCGGCGCCCGGCTCGTCGGCAAGCGTAAGCCCCGCGCGGCGGGCGAACGCGCGCACCTGGGCGGGACGCGACGGATTCTCCCAGTAGGCGGGCAAGAGCCCGATTGGTTCCTCGGCCGGAATGGGTGTCCGCCGCCTCTTGAAGGTCCTGCGGATCGCCTCGGCCAGGGTCGCCCGATCGAACTCGAAGCGGCTCGCCAGGTAATGGAGATCGAAGAAGTCCTTGATCCGGCTGTTGCGGTCGCCGAGGACGACCATGGCTTCGAGCTTCTCCGCCACGACAGCCTCGCGTGGATACGCCAGCACCGTGGGCGGCGGAAAGTCGAGCAGCGCCGGATACACGCACGACCGGGGCGCGGGCCACACCGCGTCCCCGAGCCCCATGTCGATCTGCATGGAAAGGCGCGCCGATCCGCATCGCGCCAAAAACGTCGCCCGGGTGCCCGCGTATTCGTCCTCGGCGCGGATCGCCTCGATCCGGATCGCGCCGGCGTCGAACACGACGGCGTCCGGCTCCACTGGCACCGCGCAGATCGTCTGGATGTCGCCACGGATGGCCTCGAACGAGCCGTCACCCTTGCGCAGCAGGTCGAGATCGCGCGTCGCCCGGTAGGGCTGATCCGACCATAGGCGAAGCAGCATGGCGCCCTTGAGCACGAAACGTTCGCGAACCGCGGACTCTCCGAGGCGGTAGAGGAAGCGCTCGAAACAGAAGCTCGTGAGGAGGGTCTGGTACACATCGCCCGTCTGCTTCGCCCGGTGGAGCAGTCGCGCGGCAACGGAGGCAGGAAGGTTGCTCTTGCCGGCGGTCATGCGATCGCGTCCAGATAGGGTTGCATGACACGCGTCACGCGGCAGATGCGCGCGTAGCGGGCCAGCTCGGTCGTACCACCACGGTGCCGGCGGCTGAAATCGCGCAGCGCCTCGACCGCGATGTCGATGCCGATCTTGTTGCGGTACTTGAAACAGTCGGCGACCGTCTTGGCAGCCGAGTAGACGCGAACCTCGACGCCCTCCAGTCGATGCGTCTCGATGCCTTCGCTCAGCGCCGGGCCGGAGAAGCGCGCCACCCGCAGGCGCGGGTACTCAAGCTTGGGTTTGCGCGCCTTCTCGGCCAGCGCGATCCACACCTCGGCCGGGGCCTGCGTCGTCAGCTCGTGAAAGCGCAGCGCCGTCAGCAGGCAGAAGACGCCGGCCGGCACCCGCTTGGCGACCTGGGTGAGCGTGTGCTCGGCGGTGATGGGGTGCTTGCTGGCGACGTAGATGCCGCGGGCCTGTCGCTCGACCAGGCCCTTGCGCAGCAGGCGGTAGATCTGTCCCCGGGGAATTCCGTGCGCCTCCAGATCGGCGGCGCGCACGATGCCCAGTCGCCGGAGGACTTGGAGGAGCTGACTCTCGCGACGGGCGGCCATGGTGAGCCGCATGATACAAAACGTCGGGGGTTATCCACAAGTCCCGACGTCTTGACCACGTCACTCAGTTGCGCCTGAGACGACAAACGTCGGCACCTACGCGCAAGTGCCGACATTTCGCGACTCAGGCATGACCTCCCGTCACCTCGGCCAGCATCCGCAAGATGTCCGTCTCCATCCCGCGGATGTCCCCCTCGATCTCTGCTAGAACCGCTCCGGCCGGGCGTCCATCAGGTAGGGCGCGACCGATTCGAACAGGTCTTCGGCACGACGCAGGTCGGCAGTCGTGAAGTCGGAACCAGCCTCCGCGGGCGAGTTGCCCTTGCGGCTGATCTGCGCGACGCCCACCGCATCGCCCGCGAGCAGGATCGGGGCCGTGATCATCTTCTGGATGGGTGCGTGCTTGTCGCGCAGCTTGACGCTCTCGAAGAACGAGACGTGCCGCACCATCGGCACGTTGTTCATCACCTCGCCGGCCTTCTTCGTGAACACCCCGACCGCGATCGATTCGCGCTTGGAGATCGGGATCGTGCCGAGCTCGGAGAGCTTGCGGGGCGCCGCGAAGCGCAGGTGCCTCGCGTCCGAAGTCAGGATCAGGATCGCTACCTCGTCGGCCTTGCACGAGAACACGCCGCTGGCGGTCTTGACGACGCGATCACACATGTCGAGGAACAGCCCCAGCGGGCTCGCCACTTCCCCTTTCTTCGAAGCCATAGCCGCCAAGAGTTCGACCAGTTCCTTCAAGGACGCTTGCTCCGTGAACTCGTGTGAAAGGGCCGCAGTATAGCGCGAGTCAGCGGCACTCTCGGTAGAGGCGCAGCTCCGGGATCGACCAGGGCGGCCACGAGGCGTCCGCTTTCGGACCTAGAGCCAGGCGCAGGCGGGTCACGCTGCGGGGCGGAAAGCGCAGGATGAGACGCGCATCCTTTGGACGTTCCAGCAGCTCGTGGATCGTGCTCCAGCGTTCCGCTGGGCCGTCGTCGTAGGCCACCCGTTCCCAGCGATCGCCACTGCGCGACAACAACCGGAGCGCCCTGGGGAACTCGCCGTGCGGGTAGTGCAGATCCAGAGCCAGGGCGGCGAGCGTCTCCGGCCTCGGCAGCTCGACTTCGAAGGCGTCGCCCGGCCTTTGTGGACGCCCCGTTCTCCACGCCGTGCGTCGATCGTCATCGAGTGCCAGCTCTGGACTCCCCACGCTCGCAGCCACCTCCCAGCCCTCGCGTGCCACCTCGTCCCCGGGCGTACAAGGCGCGGTCAGGGACTCCGTTTCTCCGCGGATCCGATAGACGCGTTCCAGCCCGAGGTTAAGCGTCGCGTAGCGCTCGGCCGGCACGTCGTCGAAGCGCTTGACCAGCTCGAGTCGTGGGCTTCTCTCGAGCGCGGCAATGCGCTCCTCCCGCTCGGCCGCGTCCTCCCAGGCCAGCGGGTGAACCAGGATCGTCCTGATCCCGAGCTGTTCGAGCAGCGTGATCGATGCTGTGTCCGGGAAGTCGCGCGTGTACCAGGCGAGCAGGTCGTGGATCGGCGGATAGAACGACGTGCGGCCAAACGGAATCGGCCGCCAGTGGTGGGTCGAGAGATTGAGGTAGACAGCCCAGAGGCGGCGCGCGACATCGGGGTAGAGCGGAAGCTCGACCATCGGCGCGCGGGAGTCCGCGGCCAGCCAGGCATACGCCGCCGGCACGTCGCGGGCCGTCGGTACGGCAGCCGCGAGCCTGGGCGCGCTCCAGTGCTCGAACGGCAAGAGCACAGCCAGCGCCAGCAGCGCGGCGATGCGAACGCGACCACGAAGCCGCTCGAGAAGCGCGGCCGACCCCAGGCCCACGAGCAGCGCGACTCCCAGCACCACGAGGACGCCGAAGCGCTCCGACCCCGCCATCCCGCGCGCCGGCGGGAACAGCGAGTAGAGCAGCCGATAGGCGCCCGGCATGAGCTCATGGCCGGCGTAGCGGATCGACCAGCCGAGCGAGAACACGAAACCCAGCGCAGCGGTGACGATGGCCGCGGGGCGGGCCCAGCTGCTGCCACGTGCGCGAGCCAGCAGGCACCCGATCGCTGCCGTCGCCAATGTCACGTAGCCCACGAAGTGACTGCCGGATCCCGGGACGCGCGGCGGGCTGAGCCAGCCCCACAGCAGGTGGCCGCGAAGCGGAAGGAGGTAGGACAGGATGTCGACGCCCGGCTCGAGCCCCTTCTCGAAGCCCATCGTTCGCATCAACAACACGTACGGCGCGAGCACCGCGATCACCGGGAGGCTCGTCACGGCCAGTGCGACTGCGAGCGCCTTGACTTCGGCGCCGCGAGGCCAGCGGCGCTCCTTGCCGAAGGCGATCAGCAGCCACAGCGGCGCGAGCAGCGCCGTATAGACGAGGTAGTAGGTGCCGGACAGGCCTTCGAGCGCGAGCGCGAGCGCCAGTCCCCAGGCATCGCGCCGTTTTCCGCCCCGCACGAATCGATCGAGAAACAGGAGCGCCAGCGGCCACCACTGGATGTTCAGGACGTGGATGCGAAACAGTTCGTTGCGCGTGAAGCTGTTGAACGCATACGCGAGGCCCGCGAGGAATGCCGCAGCGCTCGAGTCGGTGAGTCTCTGCACGAGCAGGAACATGATTAGAGCTGAGAGCGTGAGCGCCAGCAGTACGCCCAGGTTCGAGGCCAGCACCGCGTTGCCGGTGGCCCAGTTGACCGGGGCCACGAGCAGGGCCTCGGACAACAGGTGATCGCCGAACGTGAGGCTGCGCGGGTACGGGTAGAAGCTGTTCGAATCGAAGAGCGACAGCGGGTCGCGCACGAGCTGGTGTGCGTCCCAGGCCATGACATAGGACAGATGGACGGGATCGCCCAGGTCGGGGAGCGTGTCTGTGGGAGAAAGCGACGCAGGCGCCGCCCACAGGGTCGCCAGAACGAGATAGGCCAGGGCCGCCGCGGCGGCGGCCCGAACGCGCTCTCGAGGCTGCATGGGCGCGGGAATTATAGGCCGGGGGTTGTGCTAGAGTCCGCGGCGATGCAACCCCTCCGGATCCGCGTCCGGGCCGGCTTCGGGACGTGCTGATAGCGGGGCTCTCCTTCTTCACCGTCCTCGCGGCGTGGTGCGGCGCGGCGGCGCTGCTCGCCTGGAGCGGCTTGCCCGCACGCTGGCGACGGGCACTCGCGCTAGGCTCCAGCCTGCTGGGCCTGGTCTTCCTGGTCCTGGCGCTGGGCAGCGAGGGGCTGCGTGAGACCGAGTCGACGGCTGTTTTCCTGCTCGGCACGCCGTACGTCACCGCATCGGCCTCGGCTTCGGCCAGCCTTCCCTACTACGTGCTCACGGGCCTGTGCCTGATGCTCGGCACCGCCGGCCTGGCCATCTCAGACCGGACCGCGGCGGCGCTGTGGGACGCTTGGGCCAGCGTGGCCGTGGCCACCGGCTGGCTCGTGATCCTGATCCGCTTCTTGCTGGAGAAGGCGGCGGCGCCGGAGGCCCTGGCGCACCTGTTCGGCGTCACGTGGCTGGCGCCGCTTGTGGGCGGGTTCTTCTGGCTGCGCCTGCGGGAATCCGGGCGCGGTATCGCTCCGCTGTGCGGCTATCTGCTCCTGTACAGCCTGGCGGTTCGCGGACCCGTTGCCGCTCTCTACTTCGTCGCCACCCGGCTGCGACTCGGCTCGCACTACGACGTCTACTCCGTCACGACGGTGCGAGCCCCCTGGGGCGCCGTCTACCACTTCGAGCCTGGAAGCCTTTCGCAGGTCCTGAATCTCGGCGTGATCCCGCAGTTCGCAGTCTGGCCCATCTACACGCTGCTCTCAGGACTGCTCGGCGCCGCGACCGTGTCGATCCTGGTGTCGAGCTGGCGTCACTCCGCCAAAGCTGAAGCCGGGCCAAGGTCTTCTTTTGACGGGCTTTAGGGGTGGATGGTAGGCTAGGGTTTTGGCCGCGTGGCCAAGGTGCGTGACGACCCCATGGACCAGGTTCAGGACCTCAAGGCGACGCTCAACTTGCCGCAGACGGACTTCCCGATGAAGGCCAACCTCCCGCAGACGGAGCCGAAGCGGATCGAGGCCTGGAAGAAGGACGGCCTGTACCGGAAGATCCGCGAGTCGCGGAAGAACGCGCCGCGCTTCGTGCTCCACGACGGCCCGCCCTACGCGAACAACCACATCCACCTGGGCACGGCGCTCAACAAGATCCTGAAGGACCTCGTCGTGCGCAGCCGGACGATGGCGGGCTACGACTCGCCCTACGTGCCGGGCTGGGACTGCCACGGCCTGCCGATCGAGCTCAAGGTCGACAAGGATCTGGGTTCGAAGAAGCGCGAGATGTCGCCAACGGCGTTCCGCAAGGCCTGTAGCAGCTACGCCGAGAAGTTCCTCGAGATCCAGCGCGCCGAGTTCGAACGGCTCGGCGTCCTGGGCGAGTGGGAGACTCCGTATCGGACCATGGCGCCGGCGTATCAGGCCACCATCGTCCGTCAGCTCGCGATCTTCGCGGACAAGGGTCTCGTCTACAAGGCGAAGAAGTCCGTTCACTGGTGCCCGTCGTGCCGCACCGCCCTCGCCGAGGCCGAGGTCGAGTACGACGAGAATCACGTCAGCCCGCAGATCGACGTGCGCTTCGCACTCGCCGATGCCGAGCGTGCCCCGCTCCAGGTGCGGTACCCGGCGCTCAGCGGCAAGAACGTAGCCACGGTGATCTGGACCACGACGCCGTGGACGCTGCCGGCGAACCTCGCGGTCGCTCTCCATCCGGAGTTCGACTACGGCTTCTACCCGGTCGAGGGCGCGCAGGAGGTGCTGGTCGTCGCCAAGGGCTTGAAGGACGCGAGCCTGGCGCGCTGGCAGACGCTCGCGCTCGGCGAGGCGCTCTTCGAGGTGAAAGGCGCCGAACTCGAGGGCCTGCGCTTCCGGCATCCGTTCTTCGAGCGCGACTCGCCGGTCGTTCTTGGCAACTACGTGACGCTCGAGGCCGGCACGGGCGTCGTGCATACGGCTCCGGGCCACGGCTGGGACGACTACCTGACAGGCATCAAGTACGGCCTCGACATCTACTGCCCCGTCGACGAGGCCGGCCGCTTCCTGCCGGAGATTGCGCAGTGGGCGGGCAAGAAGGTGTTCGACGCGAATCCCGAAATCGTCGCGTTCTTGAAGCAGCGCGGCGCGCTGCTCGCCTCAGGCGGGAACCGGCACTCGTACCCGGTCTGCTGGCGCTGCAAGCACCCGATCATCTTCCGGGCCACCGAGCAGTGGTTCATCGCCCTCGACAAGGACGGCCTCCGCGAAAGGGCGCTCGAGGCGATCGGCCAGGTGCGCTGGTACCCGGCCTGGGGCGAGGAGCGCATCCGCAACATGATCGCGACGCGGCCGGATTGGTGCATCTCGCGCCAGCGGCTGTGGGGCGTGCCGATCCCTGCCTTTTACTGCAAGGCCTGCGGCAGCGTGCAGCTGACGGCGGCGCTCGCAAACCGCGTCGCCGACGTCTTCGAGAAAGAGAGCGCCGACGCGTGGTACGAGCGGGAGGCGAAGGACCTGCTTCCGCCCGGTTTCCAGTGCCCCGAATGCGGCGGCGCCGAGTTCGACAAGGACCACGACATCCTCGACGTGTGGTTCGACTCGGGCTCTTCCCACGCCGCCGTGCTGGCGCCGCGCCCCGACCTGGGCTGGCCCGCGGAGGTCTATCTGGAGGGCAGCGACCAGCATCGTGGCTGGTTCCACTCCTCGCTGCTGATCGGCGTCGGCACGCGTGGCAGCGCGCCGTATCGGCAGGTCATCACGCACGGCTTCACCGTGGACCGAGACGGGAAGAAGATCTCGAAGAGCCTCGGCAACGACGTCGACACGCAGAAGCTGATCGCCACCTACGGGGCCGAGATCCTGCGGCTGTGGACGATCATGGTCGACTACCGCGAGGACATGCGCTTCAGCGACGAGATGCTGAAGCGTGTGGCCGACGCCTACCGCAAGGTCCGCAACACGCTGCGCTACCTGCTCTCGAACCTCTACGACTTCGATCCGGCGAAGCACTCGGTGAGCGAAGCCCAGCTCGACCGCCTCGACCACTACGCGCTGCATCGCCACCGCCAGGTCGTGGCGCGCCTCCTCAAGGCCTACGACGAGTACGAGTTCCACGTCGTCTACCACCAACTCGTACAGTACTGCGCCGTGGACCTCTCGTCCTTCTATCTCGACGTGCTGAAGGACCGGCTGTATTGCGACGCGGCGAGCGGACCCCGTCGGCGCTCGGCCCAGACCGTGCTGCACCGGATCGCCCGCGACCTGGCGCGGCTGATGGCGCCCGCGCTGCCGTTCACGGCCGACGAGGTCTGGCCGCTGATCCCCGGCGCTACGGAGGCCTCGGTCCACGTGGCCCACTTCCCCAAGCCCGAAGCCGCCGACGAGGCGCTGCTCGGCCACTGGCAATCGCTGCTCGATGCCCGCGCGGCCGTGACCAAGGCGCTCGAGGGGCTGCGGGCCGAAAAGACCGTCGCCGGAAGCCTGGACGCCGAGGTCGAGGTGCGCGCCTCGGCCGCGGCACTGAAGCCGCTGCGCCAGCACGACGCCGCAAGCAACGTGTTCCCGGGCAATCTCGCGAACCTGTTCATCGTGAGCCGCGTCCGGCTCGCGGAAGGGGACGCCGGGGCTGAGAGCTACGCCGTCACGGCGGGCAAGGCAAAGGGCGGCAAGTGCGAGCGCTGCTGGACGTACTCGGAGAACGTCGGGAAGCTCTCCGCGCATCCAGGCGTGTGTGAACGCTGCGCCCAGGTGCTGCTGGCCCAATGAAGCGCTCGACCGAACTCGCCGTGATCCCGAGCGTGATCGTCCTCGACCAGATCACGAAGGCCGTTCTGAGGCGCACGCTGGACCTGCACGAGTACCGTCCGGTCATCGACGGGTTCCTCTCCATCTCCCACGTGCGCAATCGCGGAGCGGCCTTCGGGATCCTCTCGGAGGCGGGTCTCCCCTACCAGGGCGTGCTGCTCTCGCTCGTGAGCCTGCTGGCGCTGGGCGCGATCGCCGTCTACGCCCTGCGGCTGCCCGCTGAGGCGCGCCTGCCGCGATTGGCGCTCGCCCTGGTCCTCGGCGGTGCGATCGGAAACCTGATCGACCGACTTCGTTTCGGCTACGTGGTCGACTTCATCCACGTCTATTGGCGCGAGTATATCTGGCCCGATTTCAACCTGGCGGACTCCGCCATCAGCACCGGCGTCGTGCTGCTGCTCCTCGACATGCTGCGCTCGCCCCGACGCGAGGCCGCTTCCGGCATGAGCGAGGCCAAGCCGGCCCTGGGTAGGAGCGAGTAGATGTATCCGAGGATCTTCACCCTTCCGGAGTTCGACCTGCTGGGCCGGCATATCGGTCCGCTCACCCTCCACAGCTATGGCGTGCTGCTGGCGATCGCCTTTCTGGCGGGGCTGTGGATCGCCGGCCGCGAGGCGCGGCGCGAGGGACTCGACCAGGCGCGCATCACCGATCTTGGCGTGTACGTCCTGATCGCGGGCCTGCTGGGCGCGAAACTGATGCTGGTCTTCGTCGAGTGGCCCGTGTACGAGGCCAACCCCGGCGAGATCCTCTCGATCTTCCAGAGCGGCGGCGTCTTCTACGGCGGGCTCCTCGGCGCCCTCCCGGTCGCGTGGTGGTACGCGAGGCGGCATCGTCTCGACGCTTGGCGCACCGCCGATGTGCTCGTGCCCGGTGTCGCACTGGGCCAGGCCATCGGCCGCCTGGGCTGCTTTGCGGCCGGCTGCTGTCATGGCCGTCCCGCTGACGTGCCCTGGGCCGTGCGCTACACCGACCTGTATGCCGCACGCACGGTCGGCACGCCCATGGACACAGCTCTTCACCCGGCGCAGCTCTACGAGTCGATCGCGACGGCCCTGATCTTTGCGTTCCTGATGTGGCTCGCACCGCGCAAGAGGTTCCCGGGGCAGGTCATCCTGTGCTACGTGTCGCTCTACGCCGTGGCGCGTTTCGTTCTCGAGTTCTATCGTGGCGATGCGGCGCGCGGCTTCTTGTTCGGCGGCCTGCTCTCGACGTCCCAGGCCATCGCGATTGCCATGCTGCTGGCCGTGGCAGCCTTCTGGCCGTACCTGGTGAAAGCGCACGCCCTCGCGTCATCGCCTTCCGGTCGATGATGCCGCGGCGGGCCAGCGCCTCGACGCCTGGCTCGCCGAACGGCTGCCGGCACACAGTCGCGCCCGTTTCCAGGCGCTGATCGAGGCCGCTCACGTCAAGCTGGACGGCAGGGCGAGCCGGGCCTCGGCGCGCCTCAAGCCTGGACAGCTGGTCGAGGTCGAGATCCCCGAGCTCCAGGCCGCGGAGCCGGCGGCCGAGCCGATCCCGCTCGCCATCATCTTCGAAGACGCCCGCCTGCTAGTCCTCGACAAGCCCGCCGGCCTCGTGGTTCATCCCGGCGCGGGGAGCGCCTCCGGTACGCTCGTGAACGCCCTGCTCCACCACATTCGCGATCTCTCGGGAATCGGCGGGGTGTTGCGGCCGGGGATCGTGCATCGGCTGGATCGCGGCACCTCGGGGCTCCTCGTCGTCGCCAAGGACGACGAGGCGCATCGAGCGCTGGCCCGCCAGTTTGCGGGCCGAACGGTCGAGAAGGAGTACCTGGCGCTCGTGCTCGGGGTTCCGCAGCGCAAGCAGGGTCGGATCGAAGCGCCGATCGGGCGGCACCCGGTTCATCGCCAGCGCATGAGCATCCGCGAGGGCGGCCGCTCCGCGCGCTCGGATTATCAGGTGGTCGAAAGCCTCGACGGCGCCGCCCTCGTGCGCGTCCGGATCTACACGGGCCGGACCCACCAGATCCGTGTGCATCTGGCCTCCATCGGACATCCGATCGCGGGCGACGCGACCTACGGCGGCACGCGCACGCCGCCCAGTCGGCGGGCCGCTTCCCGCGAGGCCCTCGCCTCGCTCGGGCGCCCGGCGCTGCACGCCGCCCGGCTCGCTTTCGAGCATCCGGCGAGCGCGGAACGGCTGCGTTTCGAGAGCCCCCTCCCGTCCGACATCGAAGCCGTCCTCGAACGCCTCCGAAAGCCCTAAGATGGGGTGGCTGAACCCCAAAGGAGCCACGGAATGAGCCGAACAGCGACTGCCCTCCTCGCCGCTTCACTTGCCTTGAGCCTGGCCGGCGATGCCACCGCGAAGTTCGGGATGAGCAAGACGCGGGTGGTGCTGCCTCGGGTCCGGCCGCCGGTGAATGCACTGCTCGCCGAGACCGTGTACCTCGACGTGCGCTCCGAGATGCCCGAGGTCACGGGCGCGCATGTCGCGATCGTCCGAGGCCGCGTCGAGGACGCGCTTCGCGGGAGCGACATGTACCGCCTCGTCGACCGCGAGCGCGGCGCCGACGCGGTGCTCAAGGTCTCGCTTGCGGCGTTGCGCGCGGAAGTGCGCGACGAGGTCCGCATGGAGACGAAGTACGTGAAGATCGGCGAGCGGCAGGAGTGGAACGAGAAGAAGAAGAAGTACGAGACGAAGGACATCTACGGGAATCGCTCCGAGCCCGTGAGCTTCCGGCTCGCGGACGGCAGCCTCTCGGCCACGGTGGTCGTGGAGAGCCAGAACGGGCAGCGCACCACCGATGTCGGCGGCTCGTATCACAAGCAGTTCAAGATGGAGGGCGGCCTGCCGCCCGAGGCCGCGACGGAGGAGTCGCTGCGTCGCTATCTGGTGACCGCCACCGCCGACAACGTGATCGGCCAGGTCACCTTCGCGCCGGACCCCGTGGAGGCGCTGCTGGCGGTCAACGACGAGCTGAAGGCCGGCAACAAGCTGGCCGAGGCCGGGCTCTTCCAGGAAGCGATGGAGGAGTGGAACAGGCGCACGTTCAAGGGCGATACCGAGGCGGCGCGCCTGCACAACGTCGGTGTCGCCCACGAAGCCCTCGCCTACAAGCTGCCGCCCTTCACTCCCGAGCATCGCGGTCATCTGGAAGAGGCGAGGGGCCTGTACCTGAAGGCGCTGCAGCTCGACTCGGGCGAGAAGTACTTCCGTGAGCCGCCGCCACGGGTCGACCAGAGCCTGGCCTACGCCGCCACCGCGGCGCTGTTCATGCAGGAGCTCGCGATGTTCCGCGAGGAGAAGGACGACGCCCGCCAGGCAGCGCAGCCGAAGGGCAAGCCGCCCGCGACCGGCAAGCCCGGCCCCGCGAGCGGTTCCCCGTCCAGCAAGCCTGCCCCGCCCGGCAGTGGCGCCTCTCCCGCCAAGGGCTCGAGCGGAGCGAACCTCGCGGGCCTCCCGCTGCGTAACGGCTCGTTCGAGTCGACGCTCTCGCCCTGGGTCTTGACCGGCAAGGGCCGGCTTGCTCAGGAAACGGAACGCGGCAGCGTCCTCGAAGTGGCCGCCACGACGGGGGCGGTCGTCGCGGCGCAGCCGCTGGACGTACAGATCGCGTCGGGCCCGGCGCCCCTCAGCCTCGAGTACAAGGTCGTCTCCGGAGAGGCCGTCTTGCGCGTCCTCGTGACGTACACCGACGCCGCGGGCAAGACCCGCACCTCGACGCTCGAAGTGACCGGCGGCGAAGGCCCCGGCGGCTGGTCGCCCTGGAGCCAGGATATCGCGAGCCTGCGTCCCAAGCCGGCGCGCGTGACCGAGGTCAAGCTCAGCGCTGAGGGCGGTGTCGTCCGGATCGACAACGTGGCGATCAACCCGAGGTAGCGACGAGTGTCCGGGGCACGGCGGATCTCGACGCGAAGGGTCTACGAGGGCGGTGTCGTTTCGCTCGACGTGGACGAGGTCGAGGAACCGGGAGGCGTGCGCGCCACCCGCGAGGTGGTGCGCCACCGCGGTTCGGTCGCGACACTCGCGGTCCACGACGATGGGCGCGTCGTCCTGATCCGGCAATATCGCTACCCCGTGGACCAGCCGGTCTGGGAGCTTCCCGCCGGACGCGTCGATCCCGGCGAGAGCGCCCTCGCTGGCGCGCGCCGGGAGCTCGAGGAAGAGACCGGCCTGCGGGCCGCGCGGGTCGAGCCGATGGGCGTCTTCTACACCACGCCTGGATTCTGCGACGAGGTCATGCACTTGTTCCGGGCCACCGGCCTCACCCAGGGACCGCCGCGCCCCGAGCCTGACGAACGGATCGAAGTGCGCAGCCTGTCCCTGGACGAGGCCCGAGCCATGATCGGGTCTGGCGCGATTCGTGAAGGCAAGACGCTCGTGGCCCTCCTGCTCGAACGAGAACTGCGGGAAACGGGCGCGCCGAGCGGGTGAGACGCGCCCGCCTCGGGGCCGTGCTGGCCCTCGCGACCGTTCTGGTCCTGCTGCTGGCCTTCGGCCGCTTTCCCCAGGCGCCGCTCAAGTCACTCATCGAGGAGCGTGCCTCCGCCGCCCTCGGCGGCAGCGTCCGGATCGGCCACCTCAAGCTCGTGCCTGTCGCGCTCAGCGCCGAGATCGAGGACCTGGAGGTCGAGGCGCCCAGCTTCCACCTGAGCGTACCCAAGGCCCGCGCGGTTCTGTACCGGGCGTCGCTCTCGGGCGGGGTCTTGGCTTTCGAGTCGCTCCGCCTCGAACGACCCACGCTGACGCTGTTGCCCGTGGCGGCGAGAAAGGCCCCGGTGAGGGCGCCACCGCGCCTCTGGATCGATCACTTCGATGTCGTGGATGCGAGCGTCGAAAGGCCGGCTTCGGCCGGCTTCTCGGCCCGCGGTCTCAGCGCTCATGGCGCGATCGGCAGTGGCGAGCTTTGGCTCCGCGCCACCGGGATCGCGTGGCAGCAGCCGACGCCCGCCGCGGGCGTTTTCGAAGCGCGGCTGCGGATCGACATGGATCTGTCGGCCGAGCTGGAGACCGGCCACTTCGAAGCCCCAGGCCTCTCGATCGATGCCAGCGGGCGCCTCGGCCCGCTCACGGCCCCGACACCCGATCTCAAGCTCACCGCGCGCGTTCAATTCCCCGAGCTGTTGCGGCTCCTGCCTGAACCCGTCGCCGACATCCGCGGACAGCTCGGAATCGAGGCTCGGGTTCGCGGCACTACCGCGGCGCCCAGTGTCGAGGCCACCGCCCAGTCGGCCGGACTCCGCCTGGCCGGGTGGAAGCTCAATTCCGCTTCGGCGAGCGGGTCCTATCGCGTTGGCGCGGCGGACCTCGAATTCACGGCCCGCGCCCTCGATGGCAAGCTCTCGGGGAAAGCAAGCCTGCGCGGCGAGGACCTGCAGGCAAACCTCGACGCCGACAGCGTCGTGCTTCCGGACGTCGGTCGCGTGAGCGTGAAAGGGAACGCGCGCGGAGGCCTGAACCGGCGTCTCGCGGTGACGGCGAACGCCACGCTCGACGGCGCTCGCGACGGCCTCACCTACCACGTGAGCGCCGAAGGCGCGGGCGGGATCGCGATGCCGCACCTCGTCCTCGACGGCGCCTGGTCCGCTCAGGCGGCAGCCGAGGCGCCGGGCCTGCGCGGTCTCGATGCGCGTGCGGACGGCACGGCCCGCGGCTCGTGGCCACTCACGGTGGCAGGCAGCCTCGTGGGATCGGCACGCCTCGACCGCGCGGATGCGCCCGTCAGGATTCCGCTCTCGGGGCTGTTTCGCTCGGAGGGCTCGAGCATGCAGGCCGAGCTGACGGCAAGCCCGGGCGCTGGAACGCTGAGCATCAGCATGGGCCTCGAGGGACGCTCGGCTCCGCACCTCACCGCTGCCGGCCGCCGCCTCGACCTGGCACTCCTCGATCCACGCGCCGGCGGCCAGCTCTCGGTCGACCTCGACCTCAGGGATCCGCTCGGCCAGGTGACCGGCAGCGGCCGAGGCGAGCTGGCCGGAGCCTCGTGGGCAGGCGCGAGCTTCGGCGAGGCCCACGTGTCGCTCGCTGCGGAACAGGGAAGGGTGGTTGCGCAGTGGGCGGCCCCCGCGCTGGGGCTCACCGGTGAGGCGCGGCGAGCGAGCGCGCGAACGAAGACGATCGACGGGGAGCTGAGCTTCGACGCCACGCCGCTTCAGCCGTTTGCGGCGGCCGCAGGCCACGCGGGGCTGGCGGGACAGCTTTCGGCGAGCGCCGAGTTCTCGCTGCCGATGGCCAGGCTCGGGGCCGCCGACGTGAAGGCTCGCGTGCTTGCCTTCGACGCGACCGAGGGCCGCTATGCGACGCGGGCAGCCGGGCCTTTTTCGCTCACGCTCCACGAAGGGACGCTTGGCGTCGAAGAGCTGCGGATCGAGGCGCACGGCGCGGCGCTCGCCGTTTCCGGCCACCTGGGTCTCGAGGCCAGCTGCCCGATGGCGCTGCAAGCGAAGTTGACGGCCGAGCTCGCGCAACTGCCGCTGCCCGAGGGTGTCGCGGCCGCCGGCCGCGTCGAAGCCGAGCTCGCCTTCTCCGGGTCGCCGCAGCGACCCGAGGCGGTCGGCGAGATCACTGGCAGCGCGCTCCGCTTCGAAGCTCCCTCGACACCGGTGGTAAGCGTGCCGGTCCTGAAGGCCGAGCTGGCAGGCCGGACGCTGGTCCTTTCATCCGCGACGGCGAGCTTTGCCGAGGGAACGCTCAGCGCCGGGGGCCGTGTACCCCTGGCCGCAGTCTGGCCCGCCGCGCGTGCCCACCGGAGGTCTCTCGCAAAGGACGAGGAAGCCCGCCTCGAGCTGCACTGGCAAGGCGTTCGCGTACCCGAGCTGCTGCGGCGTCTCAAGCCCAAGCTCGCCGAGACGCTCACGGCTTCGGCCTCGGGCGATGCGCTCGTCGAAGGCGGGCTCGCCTCGCCCGGCGAAGCACGCGCGACGGTGGCGCTGCGACTCGAGCAGGTTCGCGCGAACGACCTGGCCTTCGAGGTGTCCCCTCTGGAGCTGGAGCTGCACGGCGGCCGCGTCTCTTCTCCGGGCCTGACGATCGGCGGCGCGGGCGGCTCGCTCAGCCTCTCCGGCTCGGCAGACCTGGAGCGCCGCCAGCTCGACGTGCTCGGCAAGGGCCGCCTCGACCTGCGCGCGCTGTCTCCGTTCCTCGCAGACACCTCGGCCACGGGCGCCGCGGACGTGGACCTCTCGATCGTGGGCCCGCTCGCGGCCCTCTTGGCGCGTGGCCGGATCGATATCGCCGGCGCCGCGCTCCGGAGCCGCGCCTTCCCTCACGCTCTCACCGCGCTGAACGGCGCCCTGGTCTTCGAGGGCGATGAAGCCCGCATCGAGACTCTGACGGCGCTGCTGGCGGGCGGTACCATGTCGGCCACTGGCGGCGCGCGGCTTGCCGGTGCTGAAGGCCCGAGCCTCGACGTGAAGCTCGAGGGTCGCGAACTGAGCCTGCGCTATCCCGAAGGGCTGCGGACCCGAGTGGACACAGACCTGAGCCTCACCGGAACGCCCGGCGCGCTGCATCTTGGCGGCGAGCTGCGCGCCGAACGGGGTCTGTACGACATCGGCGCCGCTCTCCGGCAGAGCCTGAAGGCGGAGCCGATCGCCAAGACCGTGTCGCCCTTCCTGCGCGGCATCGCGCTCGACGTGGCCGCCCTCACTCGCAACCCGGTGCTGGTCCGCCACGACCTGGTCCGGCTCGAAGCGAGCGGGCAGCTCAGCGTCCGCGGCGACATGGAAACACCCGCCCCCTTCGGCCGCGTCGAGGTTCTTGGGGGTGGCAAGCTCGAGTTGCTAGGTCACGAGTTCAGTGTCGAATCGGGCGCTCTCTCCTACTCCGGAACCTGGAACCCCGACCTGTCGCTGCGGATGAGCGCCACTGTTCGCGACGTGGAATATCAACGGGACTACTCGATCAGGATCACGGCCTCCGGCAGCCTGGAGAACCCACAGCTCGCGTTCTCGTCGGACCCGTCGGAAAGCGAGGCGCACCTGCTCAGCCTGCTCGCCACGGGCCGTTTCGATGCGAATGGCGTCCAGAGTGTGGGCCGGATGGCCGGAAATCAACTCGCGATCCTGATGACGAGCCGCCTGACAGGCGGCCTCGCGCGGGGCCTGGGACTCGACCGTGTCAGCCTACAGCCCGAGTTGCTGTCGCGCGAGAAGGAACCTGGGGCACGCTTCACCTTCGAGAAACAACTGAGCGACAGGCTACGCGCGATTCAGTCGTATTCCCTGAACGATCCCGAGGCGACCTTCACGAAGCTCGAACTGGCCGTTCCGAAGGAAGTCACGCTCATCGCGCAACGCGACGACGACGGCTCGCTCTCCGCTGGCGCCGGTCAGCGGCTCCGTTTCGGCGGCCCGAGCGGACCGCGGCAGACCTCCCAGGAGAAGGCCGTGCGGCTCGGCGAGGTCCTGCTCGAAGGCGCGCCGCCCCGCGAGGAGCGCGCCTTGCGCGGAACGCTCAAGGTCAAGCAGGGCAAACGGGCCACGGCCAGCCGCGTCCAGGACGATGCCGAGCGCCTGCGCCGCCTGCTGGTCGAGCATGGCTTCATCGAGGCCGAGGTGGGCGGCAAGCTCGAGCAAACGACCGCGATCTTCACGGTGCGAGCGGGTCCGCGCTTCACGACGCAGGTCGAGGGCATGGCCTCGCCACCGGACTTGTCGAAAGCACTGAAGGCGGCGCTCTACGAAGACGAAGCCCTCGAAGCCGGCAGGGCGGCGCTGCTCGAGGCGCTCCACCGGCGAGGCTACCTGCGAGCGCGCGTGACGGCGGCCGCCTCGAGCCACGAGGAGAACAGGGTTCTGCGCTTCCAGGTCGAGCCAGCCGGCCGCGCCAGCGATGTCAGGCTCGATTTCCCGGGTGGGAAGGCGCTCGGGAGCAAGCCACTGGCGAAGGCCGCCGGCGGTCCTGCCGCCTTTCTGAGCGACCCGGAGCTGGCGCTCGAGCGGATCCGGGCGGCCTACGCCGCGATGTTTCACCTGGGCGTGCAGCTCGGCCCGGTCGTCGTCGACGAAGCCGGCGGCTCGCTTCACATCGTCGTCCCGGTGAGCGAAGGCGTGCCGGCCCGCGTCGCATCGCTGCGCGTCGAAGGCAGCTCGCTCGCCGCAGGCGAGGCTGAAAAGGCGGCGCGCTTGCCCGCGGGCGAACCCTACGTCGAGGCCGCCGTGGTCGCGGCGGCCACACGCCTGCGCGACAAGTACCTTTCGCTCGGCTATCCGGCCGTCCGAGTCGTGCCCGAGGTGAAGCTGGCAGCACCCGACATCGGCGTGATCCTGCGCGTCGCCGAGGGCGAACGACTGACACTCGGCAGGATCGAGATCCGGGGGGCGAGCAGGACACGCCTCTCCCTGGTTCGGGGGCGCCTCCAGCTGAAGCCGGGCGCGCCTCTCGACCTGCGCGCCCTGACCGGCGCCGAGCGGCGCCTCATGGAGCTGGGTGTCTTCACCCGCGTCTCGATCACGTACACCCGGGAGGACCCGTCTGTCGTGACGGTGGAGGTCACGGAAGAGGCCTCGCTCGCGGCGAGGTACGAAGTCCGCTACAACGACAAGGACGGAGCGACGGGTGACGTGGACGCGGAGTTCGGCAACCTGTTCGGCCGCGGCCTCGCCCTGGGTGGTCGCTATCGACTGGGATCGGACATCGAGGACGAGCGTGCGTCCCTGCAACTGCCCGCGCTCTTCGGCGGCGACCTGGTGGCTTCGGTCTTTCGCACCAGCGAGGACACGCCGGCCGATCCGGCGGACCCCGGCCTGGGTACGAACAACTCCCTGGAGCGCGGCTTTCAGGTGCAGCAGAAGATGCGCCTGCCCCGCTCTGTGGACCTGCTCTTCGGCTATCGGTTCAGGCGCATCACCGAGACCTCACCCTTTCTTCTCGAGCCGATCACGGTCAGCGTGGCGGCGCTCGAAGGCTCGCTGCTGCGCGACACGCGCGATTTCGTCCTGGATGCCCGGAGAGGCAGCTTCCTGAGCCTCAACCTCGAGTACTCTCCGGAGGCGATCGGCTCGGAACTGCGCTTCGTCAAGACCTTCGGCCAGGCGTTCTTCTACAAGCCGTTCGGGCCAGCCTGGCTGTGGGGCCAGGCCTACCGCCTCGGCCTCGCGTGGCCCTTCGCCGGCCAGGAGCTCATCCCCGACGAGCGCTTCACGGCGGGCGGCGCCAACAGCGTCCGGGGCTACCCCACCGACAGCCTCGGGCCGCGCGACATCTTCGGCGACCCAGCCGGTGGCGAAGCCACGTTCGTGACGAACCAGGAGCTGCGCTACCGGCACCCGTCCGGCCTTGGCGGGGTACTCTTCTGGGACGCGGGCAACGTGTTCGAGAGCGTGTCGGCGCTGGGCCTCAGCCTGAAGCACAGCCTCGGCCTGGGCCTGCGCTGGTCCTCGCCGATCGGCCCGCTCCGCTTCGACCTCGCCCGGCCCCTGAAGCCCGAGCCCGGCGCCAAGCGCTGGGGCTACTACTTCAGCCTGGGGCAGGTGTTCTAGAGAGCGGTCGGGCAGAAGCTGGCGTGGAGTATGCAGGTTCCAAGGGACGAGAAGGAGAAAACCTTGACGCCTGCCCGCCTCGTCGCGATCGGATTCATCTACGGCTGCGCGGCCGTCGCCTGGTTCACGCTGGGCGCTTCGGTCGTGGAACGCACCGGCGAGAGGGATAAGGGCCTCGCCCAGGAAGTCGCACAACTGTGGGGCGGAAGACACAGCCAGCTGGCTCCGGACACCTGGTTCGAGAGCCCGCGCGCCGTGACCGAACAGGTTCAGGAGAAGAACGAGAAGGGCGGGACGGTCACCCGGGACGTGACCCGGATCGTCCTGGACCGCGTGCCAGTCGCGGTGGCGTCGAGCCGGATCGACGTGGCCCTGGACCTGGACCAGCGACGCAAGGGCCTGCTCTGGTACGACACCTACGGCGTCGGCTTCGGGGCCGAATACCGGATCCGGAACGAGAGCGCCGAGCCCCGCACGTTCTTCGTTCATTTCGCCTTTCCGTCGACCGAGGCGATCTACGACGGCTTCCGCTTCAGCCTGGACGGCCACGAGGCGGCCCCCGCGAGCGACCTGGTCAAGGGCCTGACGGTGAGCGCTCTCGTAGCCCCGGGCGCCGAGGCAGTGGCCCGGGCCTCGTACCGCTCGCGCGGACTCGGCGACTGGACCTACGCATTCACGCCGTCCGGTGTCGCCCTGGTGCGCGACTTCCACCTGGCGATGACCACCGACTTCGCGAGCATCGACTTCCCCGCCGGGACGCTCTCGCCCACGGCGCGCGCGCCCCAGGGCGAGGGCTATCGCCTGGCGTGGGACTTTGAGAGCCTCGTCACCGGCCAGAAGGTCGGGATGGACGCGCCGAGCCGCCTCAACCCCGGGCCGCTCGCGGCGCGCATCACCTTCTTCGCGCCGGTCTCGCTGCTCTTCTTCTTCACGGTGATGGTCATCCTCGGCGTGCTGCGCCGGCAAAGCCTCCACCCGATGAACTACTTCTTCCTTTCCGCGGCGTTCTTCGCCTTTCACCTGCTGCTCGCCTACCTCGTGGATCACATCAGCATCCACGCCGCGTTCGCGGTTGCCTCGGCTACGAGCGTGTTTCTGGTGGTGAGCTACCTGCGGGTCGTCTGCGGCCTGCGCACCGCCCTGGCCGAGGCCGGTCTCGCCCAGCTCGTCTACCTGGTGCTCTTCAGCTACGCGTTCTTCTTCGAGGGTTACACGGGCCTCACCGTCACGCTCGGCGCCGTCACGACGCTCTTCGTCCTGATGCAGGCCACTGCCCGCGTCGATTGGACAACTGTCTTCGCGAAAGATCCTGGTTAGCAGCGCGTGGCGGATTCACTCCGCCGCGGAGCGGCTGGGGGGGAGCCCGAAGGGCGCGGGGGGGTGCATGGCTCCGTACCCCCCCCCGAATTGACTAGAACGGGCGTCTTAGGGACAGCCAGAGGATCAGCGGCAGGCCAATGCCGAAGAGCGGGATCGCGAGCGCGCGCAGCATCTCCTCGACGCCGAGGCCGCGGAGCAGGTCCTTCGCGAGGGGCGGCGCCGGGGTCTGGCGCAGGCCGCGCGCGATGAAGCCGTGGGCGATGAAGGCGTGCATGCCCTCGAGTGGGACGACGAGGAAGGCCACGAGGCCGAGCTTGAGCGTGAGCCAGCGGGCCCGCGTCAGGCCCCAGCCGTGCTCGCGCATCAGCAGCACGCCGGTGATCAAGAGCAGCAGGAAGGCAATGTGTTCGAGTGCCAACAGCGGCTGAAGGCGGCGGCGCGCGAGGAGTTCGCGGCGCGGGTCGCCCGAAGCCCTCGCAACGAAGGCGAAGGCCTGGCCGCCCACGGCCAGCCCCAGCCACCCGATCAGGGCCAGAACGTGCGCCGCCGGGAGCAGCCTAGCGGATCCCGCCGAGAAGCTGCTTGACGGTGGCCGCTTCGGGCGCGCTGGGTGCCAGCTTCAGAAAGGTCGTGAAGTCCACGATCATCTTGTCCTTCTGCTTCAGGCCGTAGTACGACTGGCCGCGCCAGAAGTACGCGTACGCGAGGTCCGGCTTGGCCAGGATTGCCGCCGAGAGCGCCTCGACCGCGGCGGCGTACTTCTTCTGCCCGGCCAGGGACTCGCCCAGGGCAGCCACGCCGAGAGGCTGCGTCCCGCACACGCCGAGAACGGCGCGTGCGGCCGGCTCGGCCTGGGCGTACTGCTTGGCCTTCGCCAGGGACTGGGCGCTCGCGGCTTTCGAAGCGAGGGCGGAATCGGCGCAAGGGTCGGCGGCGCTGGCGGGAACGGCCACGGCGGACAGCAGCACGAAAGCAGCGACGGCGGTCTTCATCAGATCCTCTCCTCGACCAGCAGGATGTGGTTGATGTTGTGCCAGGGCACCAGCACCTGGCTCACCATGGTCTCGATCGTGCCGCCCTCGGCCACGGTGCGCTGGACTTCGAACACCAGGCCGATCGCGTCGGAGTGAAGCACCGTGCAGTTCTGGTAGACGATGTTCCTGGTGGAGACCTCTTTGAGCTTGACGCCGACGCCGAGTCCTTGCTGCATCGCCGTCAAAGCTCCCTGGCTAGTCGTAGTACTCGAGGCCGAGGTGTGTGATCAGCTCTTCGCCTCGAAGGTGGCGAAGCGTGTTCTTGAGCTTCATCAACTGGATGAAGAGGTCGTGCTCTGGGTACAGGCCCGGGGCCGTCTGCGGGCTCTTGAAGTAGAACGAGAGCCACTCCTGGATGCCGCTCATGCCCGCGCGCGAGGCGAGGTCGGAGAACAGCGCGAGATCCAGCACGATCGGCGCCGCGAGGATCGAGTCGCGGCACAGGAAGTCCACCTTGATCTGCATCGGGTAGCCCATCCACCCGAAGATGTCGATGTTGTCCCAGCCTTCCTTGTTGTCGCCGCGCGGCGGGTAGTAGTTGATGCGCACCACGTGGTGGATCTTGCCGTACAGGTCCGGGTACAGATGCGGCTGTAGGATGTGCTCCAGCACGCCCAGCTTGCTGACTTCCTTGGTCTTGAAGGACTCGGGATCGTCGAGCACCTCGCCGTCGCGGTTGCCGAGGATGTTCGTCGAGTACCAGCCGTTCATGCCCAGCAGGCGCGCCTTGAAGCCCGGGGCGAGCAGCGTCTTCATGAAGGTCTGGCCGGTCTTGAAATCCTTGCCCATGATCGGCGTCCCGGTCTTCTTTGCCAGCTCGACCATGGCCGCGAAGTCGCCGGAGAGGTTCGGCGCCCCGTTGCAGTAGGGGATGCCGGCCTTGATCGCGCAGTAGGCGTAGATCATCGAGGGCAGAATGTCGGGGTGGCTCTCGTCGAGCCCCTTCTCGAACTTGGCGATCGACGAGTGGACCTCGCCGGCCTCGCGGTAGACCTCGGTCGAGCCGCACCAGACCATCACCAGTCGCGACAGGCCGTTGTCCTTCTTGAATGTCTCGATGTCGGCCGTGACCTGGTCGGCGAGCTCGCGCTTGTTCTTGCCCTTCTTGACGTTGTCGCCGTGCAGCTTCTTCACGTACTGCGTGTCGAACACCGCAGGCCAGGGCTTCACCGTCTCGAGGAACGCCTTGAGCGCGTTCAGGTGCCGGTCCTCCAGGACGCCGGCCTTGCGCGCGGCCTCGTAGGCGCTGTCGGTGTAGATGTCCCAGCCGCCGAAGACGACGTCCGAGAGCTCCGCGATCGGGACGAAGTCCTTCACCAGCGGGGAGCGATTGTCGGTGCGTTTGCCGAGGCGGATCGTGCCCATCTGGGTCAGGCTGCCGATCGGCTTCGAAAGACCGGTGCGGATCGCCTCGACACCCGCGATGAAGGTCGTGGCGACGGCGCCCATGCCGGGCAGCAGGATGCCCAGCTTCCCGCTCGCCGGCGCGATCGGCCGGCCCTGCTGTGTCGTCATCTCGCGTGACCTCGTCGCGTAGGCGGGCAAGAGCGGCGCCTTTGCAAAAACGAGATGCTACCACGATTTGCTGGAGCGAGACCCCGAGCGGAATCGCTGCTCGTGGCTCAGTCCCGCTGGCGATTCGCTAAGGGAGTACTTGCGTGATGCGACCGCTCGATTGCAGGAACTCCATCGCCGCCGCGGTCAGCTCCTGGTGGTGACGAGGGCCGACGAAGCGCTTCTCGACGAGATGATAGTGGAGGATCCCGGAGCGAGGCAGGTTGGTCTCGGTATCGAACGAGTAGAACATCAAGATCCGGCTCTCGGGAGCCATCCCGCTCCCATCGAAGAAGCCAAATCGCAGGTTGTGCATCGGCAAGAAAGATCCCGGTGAAAACGTCGCGACGTCTCGCCGCGAGGTTGCGAATCAAAGCGACAGTCAATGTAGTGAGCGCGGCGTCGCGTTGTCAAGGGAGAATATCGTGAGGCCCGCAGCGGCTCGCGCGAGATGGCAGCGTTTCCGCCCGCGCCAGAGGCTGGCGAAACACACCCGTATAAGAATGGACTCCAGCCGCTGATTGTGAGCATCGACACGCACTCTGGATCGGATATGATCGGCGCGCATAAAGAGCCGTTTTGCTCACTCGCTTCCCCGCCTGCGCAGACAAATGAGCCAGTCGCCGCGTCGTCGCCGAGCTGGTCGAGGCGCCGCTCGCCGAACTGATCCGCTCCGGAAAGCTCGGCAAGCACGAGCACTGGCGCGCCGCTGAGGAAGAGGGCGCCATCTACATGATTCCGGACGAGTGAGTGAAGGCTGCTCGCGCCGGACCGATACCATCTTCTTTCGGGTCTTCGCGGATTCGAGTGGTGGTTTTCGGGGTTGGCGGGGCCGAAGTGCCTCTCTGGCTTCCTGCTTGGGGGACTAGCGCGAAGAGCGTTTCCGGATTGTTGGAGGTACTGCTTTACAGTCAGCACCAGACGCCCTAAACTGGTCTATGGATTGGGCCACGGCATCTTTCTGCCCCTTCTAATGGTGGAGAGCCTGCCCCGAGGAGCTTTGGCGATCGCTTCTGTCGACCCGCTGGCCGTGGCCGGCCCTTCCCGGGCCAACGAGCTGCTCCGTAAGAACCTGCTCCTCGCCATCGCCACGCTGGTGTCTTCCTTTCTAGTCCTGGCCGCGCTCGAGGTCGGCTTTCGCGCGTTCGGCGCCGGCGCGCCCGACGCCGCCCTCAACGGACTCCATGCCTACTCCGAGATCTATGGCTGGGCGCCGCGGCCAGGCAGCCGGCTCGTGGGCGCGGGCGGCGTCACCACGATCAACGACCAGGGCTACCGAGGCACGGCGCTTCCTCCGGCGAAGAACAAACGGCGCGTCGTCCTGCTCGGAGACTCGATCGCCTTCGGGCTCGGCGTGCACGACTCGGAGACATTCAGCGAAGTCCTCCAGGCGGGGCACTCCGGCCTCGAGGTCGCGAACCTGGCGGTACAAGGGTTCGGGCCGGGGCAGGAGCTCGCCAGGCTGGAGCATGAGGGCCTGGCCCTTCGGCCCGACGTCGTGTTGGTCGCGACCTGCCTCAGCAACGACTTCGCGGACGCGATGCTCCCGGTCTTCCTGTACGATGGCGCGCATCCCAAGCTGCACTACCGCATCGAGGACGACCAGCTTGTGAAGTACGACGCCCATCTGCAGCTCCCCCGAACCGAACGCCTGGGTGTGTTCCTGCGCACGCACTCGCGGCTCTTCGGCATGATGAGCGGGCCGCGGGATCCGCTCGCGGACAACGGGGGGAGCGGCTGGGGAAACCGCAAGCAGACCGCCCTCAAGGACCGCGCGAAAGCGATCGCCCTGACCGCGCGGCTGCTGGCCGCCATGGCCGAGCGCTCCCGGGCCGCGGGGGCGGAGTTCGTCGTGCTCGCCTTCCCGGACCGGGAGGAGTTCGACGGCGCCACGCGCTGGGGCAGGGCTCTCGTGCGCTCGCCTGCGGTTCGGGGAGTGCCGATCGTCGACATGGCCAGGCGCTTCCGCAGCGCGGGCCTCGGCTTCGACGACTTTGCCACGGACAAGATCGGCCATCTCAGCCCGCAAGGACATCGGGAGACAGCTCGGATTCTGGCGCAACTCCTGAAGCTTCCCGACTCAGCTCTCTAAGGTGCCACGATGCCGGGGGCGCGAAAGGAGCAAGCCCCTGAGCCTAGCGAGGCTGGTAATCACTACGGCACTCGCGGCCGCCGCGATCGCGTGTGCCGGCGCAGGCGGCTCCGGCGTTGGCGCGACGCCGACGCCAGTGGCGTTCTGCGGCGACGGCCTCGTCCAGGCCGGCGAAGACTGCGACGACGCGAACACCAACGATGCTGACGGCTGCCTGCGCACCTGCTTCGCCCCGGTCACCTGGCTTTCCAGCGATCCGCACATCCACAGTAATGGCTGCGGCGGGGGGCTGACGCCGGAGGAACTGCTGGAGGTTTCGACGGCCCGCGACACACAGGTCACGGCGGCCCTCGTCTGGGGCGAGGGCTACGACACCGACCGCCGCTACTTCACCGGCAGCGACGACCGCGCGTCGATGCCCGGCGCGCTGCTGCACTACGACCTCGAGGTTTCGCACTTCCCCGCGGCGATCCCCGGGCACCTCGTGATCCTGGGACTCCGCTCGCTCGCGTTTTCCCCCGACCCCTTCCGCCGTCCCGGCTCCGGCATCCCCGTGGCGGACTGGGCGCTCGAGCAGGGCGCCGTGGTGGGCATGGCCCACGGCCAGTTCTGGCCGGACGACGGCGGCTTCCCTCGCGACGTGACGAGCTGCTGCATGCCCTGGGACTTCCCGATCCAGGCCCTGCGCGGGAAGCTGAGCTTCCTCGAGACGGAGCAGAAGCTGGGCGGCCCGCCGGTGGACGCTGGCACGATGCGGCTCTGGACCCGCACGCTCAACGCCGGGGCCCGCGTCGCCATTGCCGGGGCCAGCGACTATCCGTGCATCCACCATTTCATCGGCGCGCTCACGCCGCGCACCGACGCGATCATCGAAGGAGAAATGACCTACGACAGCTGGCTCGAGGCGCTTCGGCAGGGTCGCACCGCCGTGGCACTCGGCTCGCCCTCCAAGCACCTCAACCTGCGCGCGAACGGAGCCTTACTCGGAAGCGAAGTGCCCATGCGGAGCGGAAGGAAGCTGCGCCTGTCCCTGGAGAGCGACTCGAACAAGCCCACCACGGTCCGGACGATCGTGAACGGCGTCAGCGTCGATTCCATGTCCCTCGGGGCCGGCGTGCAGGCCGCGTCGCTCGAGATCGAGGTGCCGAGAAGCTCCTGGATCTCGGCGGCGACAAGTGACGTCCAGACCAGCCCCATCTACGTGATCGTGGACGGCGAGCCGATCCGCGCAAACCCCGCGGATATCTGCTACCTGATTCGGTACGTCGATCACCTCAGCGGCCTCGTCAGCCAGGGCAAGCTTTCGCTCGGCGCGGAGAAGGGCCTGGCGCTCGGGATCTACGCGGAGACGAAGGTCGACCTGCTGGCCCGCTTCGCCGACGCCGGCGGAACTAGCTGCCTGTAGGCGGGCCGGCGGCCGCGGCCGGCTCGTAATCGAGGTAGGGCGCGAGCCAGCGCTCGACGCTTCGCAGCTCCAGCCCCTTGCGGCGCTGGTAGTCCTTCACCTGGTCCGCGCCAAGCCGGCCGACCTGAAAGTAGCAGGCTTCGGGATGCGCGAAGTAGAACCCGGAGACCGCAGCCGCAGGTAGCATCGCGAAGCTCTCGGTCAACTGGATACCCGTGCGCGTTTCGGCGCCGAGCAGGTCGAAGAGCACGCGCTTCTCGGTGTGATCGGGACACGCCGGGTACCCCGGCGCCGGGCGGATGCCGCGGTACTTCTCGCGGAGCAGCTCGGCGATCGAGAGCGACTCGCCCCTGCCGTAGCCCCAGTCCTCGCGCGCGCGCCTGTGCAACCATTCCGCGAACGCCTCGGCCAGTCGATCGGCGAGTGCCTTGGCCAGGATCGCGTTGTAGTCGTCGTGCGCCTTCTCGAAGCCGGACACGAGCGGCCCCAGGCCGTGGCCCGTGGTCACGGCAAAGGCTCCGATCCAGTCGCTCTTGCCGACCTCGAGCGGCGCCACGAAGTCGGAGAGCGCCAGGTTCGGTTCACGCTCGCCCTTGTCCGACTGTTGCCTCAGCATGTGCAGCGTCGTGGCGATCCCCGAGCGCGCCTCGTCGGTGTAGACCTCGATGTCGTCGCCCACGCTGTTGGCCGGGAAGAAGCCGTAGGCCCCCTTTGCCGTGAGCAGCCGCTCCCCTACGATCCGCGCGAGCAGCACCTGCGCGTCGTCGAACAGCTCCCTCGCCCGTGCGCCCCACTCGCGGTTCTCGAAGATCTTCGGATAGGTGCCTTGCAGCTCCCAGGTGTGGAAGAACGGCGACCAGTCGATGAACGGGACGAGCTCTGCGAGCGCGATTGATTCGAGCGTGCGGATCCCCTGAAAAGCCGGCTTTGCGATCTCGAGCTTCTGCCAATCGAAACGCGGCGCGCGGCGCCGCGCGACCTCGAGGCTGAGCAGCGGCGTGGCCTCGCGTTTCCTGGCGTGCTCCTGCCGCAGCTTCTCCTGGAGCGCGCGATTCTCGGCCTCGTAGGCCGGCCGAGCAGCGCCCTTGAGCTGCCCCACGACGGTCACGGCGCGCGAGGCATCGAGCACGTGGACGACGGGGCCCGAATACGCGGGCGCGATCTTCACGGCCGTGTGGGCGCGGCTCGTGGTGGCGCCGCCGATCAGCAGCGGCAGCTTGAAACCCTGGCGCTCCATCTCGCGCGCCACGTGGCTCATTTCTTCGAGCGACGGCGTGATCAGGCCCGAGAGCCCGATCAGGTTGGCCTGCTTTTCACGCGCCACCTTCAGGATCTCGTCGCAGTGGACCATCACGCCCAGGTCGATCACCTCGTAGTTGTTGCAGGCGAGCACGACGCCCACGATGTTCTTGCCGATGTCGTGGACGTCGCCCTTGACGGTGGCCATCACGATGCGCGCCTCGGCCTGGCGCCCGCCCGCGGCCTTCTCGGCCTCGAGATAGGGCTGGAGGTAGGCCACGGCCTTCTTCATCACGCGCGCGCTCTTCACCACCTGCGGCAGGAACATGCGTCCCGAGCCGAACAGGTCGCCGACCACGTTCATGCCGGCCATCAGCGGACCCTCGATCACGAGCAGCGGCTTGCCGTACTTCTGGCGGGCCTCCTCGGTGTCGGCGTCGATGTGGTCGACGATGCCCTTGACCAGGGCGTGCGAGAGACGTTCGTCGACCGTGCCCTGACGCCAGGCGGCCTCCGCGACCTCGTCCTTCGGCTTGCCCTTGACCGTTTCGGCGAAGCCAATCAGGCGCTCCGTGGCATCGGGCCTGCGGTTCAGCAGTACGTCCTCGACGCGCTCGAGCAGGTCCTTGGGGATCTCCTCGTAGACCGCGAGCTGCCCCGCGTTCACGATGCCCATGTCGAGGCCGGCCTTGATCGCGTGAAACAGGAAGGCCGAGTGCATGGCCTCGCGCACGCTGTTGTTGCCGCGGAACGAGAACGAGATGTTCGAGATGCCGCCCGAGACCTTGACGCGCGGCAGTGTGGCCTTGATGCGGCGCGTGGCCTCGATGAAGGCGACCGCGTAGTCGGCATGCTCTTCCATGCCGGTCGCGACGGTCAGGATGTTCGGGTCGATGATGATGTCCTCGGGCGGAAAGCCGACTTCTCCGGTGAGGATCCGGTAGGCGCGCGTCGCAATCTCGACCTTGCGCTCGACGCTATCGGCCTGGCCCTTCTCGTCGAAGGCCATCACGACCACCGCGGCTCCATACCGCCGCACCAGGCGCGCGTGATGCCGGAAGCTCTCCTCCCCTTCCTTCAGGCTGATCGAGTTCACGACGCCCTTGCCCTGCAGGCAGCGCAGTCCCGCCTCGATCACGCGGAACGAAGAGCTGTCGATCATGATCGGGATCTTGGCGATGTCGGGCTCGGCGGCGATCAGGTTCAGGAAGCGCGTCATCGCCTGCTCGGAGTCGAGCATGCCCTCGTCCATGTTCACGTCGAGGATCTGTGCGCCGCTGTCCACCTGCTGACGGGCGATCGCCAGCGCCTCTTCGTACTTCCCAGCCTGGATCAACTTCGAGAAGCGCGGCGAGCCGGTGACGTTGGTGCGCTCGCCCACGTTCACGAAGTTGGTGTCGGGGCGGATCGTCAGCGCCTCGAAGCCGGAGAGGCGCGTGAACGGCTCCACCGTGGGCAGGACGCGGGGCGTCACGCCGGTCACGGCCGCGGCAATGCTGCGGATGTGATCCGGAGTCGAACCGCAGCAGCCACCGACGATGTTGAGGAAGCCGGCCCGCGCGAACTCGCCGAGGTCGGCGGCCATGATCTCCGGCGTGTCGTCGAAGCCGCCGAAGGCATTGGGCAGGCCCGCGTTCGGGTAGCAGGAGAAGAACACCGGCGCGATCTGCGAAAGCTCCTCGACGAAGGGCCGCATCTGCTTCGCGCCGAGGGCGCAGTTGATCCCGACACTGAACATCGGCACGTGCGAGACCGAGTTCCAGAAGGCCTCGATCGTCTGGCCTGAAAGCGTGCGGCCGCTCTGGTCGGTGATGGTGACCGACACCAGCAGCGGCACCCGTGCTCCGCGCTCCTCGAAGAGCCGCTGGATCGCGAACAGCGCGGCGCGCGCGTTGAGCGTGTCGAAGATGGTTTCGACCAGCAGCACGTCGACGCCGCCGTCCAGCAGTGCGCGGGCCTGCTCGTGGTAGGCGGCCTCCAGGTCCACGAAGCTGGTGTCGCGCGCCCCGGGGTTGTTCACGTCCTTCGACATCGACGCCGA
>CAYTWT010000265.1:0-4680 GCA_964442185.1 uncultured Acidobacteriota bacterium | reverse complement strand
CCAGACCGGCGCGAAGCCCGGGTCGATCGCATAGCAGCGCGCAAACTCCTCCGCCGCCCGCTGTTTGCCAGGACCGAAGCGGCGGCTCGGCTCCGCGAGCTTGTAGAGCGTGTAGCCCAGGTAGAAGTGCGCCGCGGCGCTCTGCGGGTCCGCGTCGAGCGCCTTCTGAAACTCGCCTTCCGCGGCCCGGAAGCGGCGTTTCTTGAAGGCCGCGAGGCCGGCGTCGATCGACGCCGATGGGGCGTGGAGCGGAGCCGACGTCACGGCCGGTTCGGCCGCCGGCTCCTGTGCTGGCGCCACGAAGAGAGCGAGCAGAATCACCGGGAGGCCCATCATCCTTCCTCCTTTGGCCCGGGAGAGATCCGGATCCCCCAGAGTCTAGCCCAACTGCTTGGTCAGGATGGTGCGATGGATCACCGCGAGCTAGCGGGATCCTTCCCCCGCGGCGAACGCGCTCGGGGAATCCGGGCTGAACAGGTGCAGGCCTCCTGCCGTAGCTCCGGCCAGGAGCCGACCCGGCCCCCGGGGATCGACGGCGAGGGTGAACACGCGATCCGAGACGAGCCCGCTCGCCGTGAAGCGTGACCAGGTGTCGCCCGCGTCGCCGCTCACGAAGACGCCGCCGTTCGTGAAGTCGCTCGCGTAGACCGTGCGTCCGTCGGGAGCGAAGGCGAGCCCCGCGATGTCCGAGAGCGGCAGGCCCGAGCCGCGGCGTTCCCAGGTGCGGCCCTGGTCTGCGGAGCGCAACAGGCCGGTCTTGGTGGCCGCAAAGACGAGGCGATCGTCCCCGGGAAGCAGCGCCAGAGCGTGGATCGTGCCCGCCTCGAGTCCCTGCGAAAGCTGCCGCCAAGTCGCGCCGGCGTCGCGGCTCTTGAAGAAGCCGAGCGGTGTCGCGGCGACGGCCAGGTTCGCGTCGTGCGTCGAGGCTGCGACCGCGGAGACGGAGTTCGCCAAGCCCAAGCTCAAGCGTCGCCACGTCGCCCCGGCGTCGGTCGAGCGCAGCAGGCCCTGCGCGGTCGCGACCAGGAAGGTTCGCTCCGAGAGCGCCGCCACGTCTGCGGCGCGCGGGTGAGCCTCCGAGCCGTCGACCTGCGTGGAGAGCCTCCGCCAGTTGCCGCAGTGCGAGACCGAGAGGAATACGCCGTCGTCCGTGCCCGCGAGCACCTCGGGCCCAGCCAGCGTGAGGGCCAGCAGCTCCCGGCCTTCGAGGCCCTCGCCCAGCTTGGTCCACGGGCCCTCGAGCCGCGACGCGGTGAGCACGCCGCCGTGGAAGCGGTCGCCCGAGATTCCGACGAAGAGCCGTCCGCTCTCGCGTCCCACGAGCACGCGCGAGATCAGGTGCTCGGAGAAGCCCGCGTTCGCGGGCGTGAAGCTCCGACCGCCATCGGTACTGCGCAGCACGCCCGCGCCGTCGGTGCCGATGAGCAGCGCGCCGGGAAGCGCCGCAATCGCGTTGACGACGAGGTCCTTCGCGGTCGTAAGACGCCAGCTGTTCGAGCTGTCGTCGCTCACGAACAGCCCCTCGGTCGTTCCGGCGTAGAGCGTCTCGGCCCGCACCGCGTCCTGGGCGAGCGCCCGCGTCCTGCGGCTGCTGCTCGGGATGCCGCGGATCTTGGCCCAATGTGCAGCCGCGTCGGCCGAGCGATAGATCCCCGAGCAGGCGGTGGCGTAGAGCGTGTTCGCCGAGCGCCGATCGAGCGTAATCGTGAAGACGTCGGAGTCGTCGATCATGCCCGTGTGGATGAGCCGCCAGGTCTTGCCGCCGTCGACCGTCTTCCACGGCAAATGCCAGGTGCCGACATAGAAGATCCGGGGGTTCATGGGGTCGATCGCGACGGACTCGACATTGCGCAACTCCGCATGGCCGGCGGGCGTGAGCCGTCGCCACGTATCGCCTCCGTCGTCGGAGCGGAACACCCCCGAGATCGCGCCGGCCACGAGAACGTCGGGGTTCGAGGGGGCGACAGCGAGAGCTCTGATCGATTCCCCGGCGATACCCTGGAGCAATTCGAAGCTCTGACCGCCGTCCTTGCTGCGAGCAACGCCCCCGCCCTTCCCCTGCACTTCCCAGTAGCCGATGAGGACGCGGCCGCGGGAGTCGACGCTCACGTTGTCGAGGCTCTGGCCGCGTTCCGGAAAGCCCGGCACAAGCCGGCGCCAGGACTCGCCCGCGTCCGCGGAACGATACAAGAAGCCGTCGGCCGTGCCGAGGAACAGGAGCCTCGCGTCGCGCGGATCGCTCGCCAGCGCGCGCACGTCGCCGCCGGTCGGACCCGTCGGGGTCCACGTCTGCGCTGCGGCCGGCAAGGCGAGCCCCAGCAGCACCGCGAGTCCGGCAGCCTTCATCCGTTCAGTCTAACTGAAGCCGAGGTGCTTCTTCTGGAGTATGCTCTGCGATCTTTGTTCATGGCCCGGAACAGGCCATTCGCGAAAGGAACTTGATGAAGACTAGCTTTGCCCGCCTGTTGCTCGTGGGCGCCCTTTCCTCGACCGCCTGCGCGGGCCAGGGTGGGAAGGCCCCCTCCCCTGCGCCGTCGCCAGCCGGCCCCCAGACCGAGGACGAGAAGACGCTCTACGCCATGGGCTTGGTGATGGCCCAGAACGTCAAGCCCTTCAACCTCTCGCCGGCCGAGGTTGAAATGGTCGTGCGCGGCATGGCCGACTCCGTCGCGGGCAAGCCGCCCGCGGTCGTGCTCGAAACCTATGGCCCGAAGATCCAGGAGTTCGGCCGCGCGCGCGCGTCGGCGTCGGCCTCGGGGAACAAACAGAAGGACGCGGCCTTCCTGGACAAGGCCGCGCAGGAGCCGGGCGCCGTGAAATCGCCCTCCGGCCTGGTGCGCCGCACGCTGACGGCAGGCAAGGGCGCGTCTCCCTCGGCGACGGATACCGTGAAGGTTCACTACCGTGGCACGCTCACCGACGGCAAGGAATTCGACAGCTCGATCGCGCGTGGCCAGAGCGTCGAGTTCAAGTTGAACCAGGTGATTCCGTGCTGGACCGAGGGTGTTCAAACGATGAAGCTGGGGGAGAAGACCCAGCTCGTCTGCCCGTCGGGCATCGCCTATGGCGATCAGGGCCGGCCGCCGGTGATCCCGGGTGGGGCGACACTCGTGTTCGAGGTGGAGCTGCTCGGCATCAAGAAGTAGGTCGCCGGGGCCGCAAAGCAAAAAGGGCGCGGGTGTTAACCCGCGCCCTCTCCTTTTGCGGCGGAAACAGGAGAACCGACTAGTCGTCGTCCTCGGGGCTGAGAGCGCCCTCGGGTACGAGGACCACCTCGACGCGGCGGTTCTTGGCGCGGGCAGCTGCGGACGGGCCGCTGTCGAGAGGCTTGCTGGCCGCAGCGCTCTTGACGCTGATGCGGGCCTCTTCGACGCCACGCTCCTTGACCAGGTAGGTCTTGATGGCCTCGGCGCGCTTGCGGGCGATCACCTCGGGATAACGCTCCTTGCTGTCGGCGTGGCCGATGACCACGACGCGGGCGCGCGGGTCGGCCTTGAGTCGCGACGCGACGTCGTCGAGGCAGGCCTTGTCCACGTTGTTGAGGCGCGAGAGATTGCGCGGGAAGCCGGAGGAGGTGCACAGCGTGGTGGCCTCCGCCTTCTTCTCCGGGCACTTCACGCGCACCACGTCCTTCGCCGAAGCCGAGCCGCTGCGGCCGTCGGAGACGGTGACGGTCACGCTGATGTCCGTGTCGCAGGCGACGCCCGTCGTGTCGAGGGTCGTCTCGGCGCCCGAGCCACTGAGCCGGCCAGCGCTCGTGCTCCAGGCGTAGGTCAGCGGATCGCCGTCGGGATCGGAAGCCGCCGCACGGCACGGTGTCGTCTCACCCTGGAACACCGCGTCCTTCACGCAGTCGAGCGAAACGGTCGGCGGACGGTTGGCCGGCGGCGGCGGCGGCGGCGGCGGGGCTACCACCTCGCAACACGGCGTGCCGGGGTGGTAGCCGATCGCGATCTGTTTGCCGCTCTTGCTCGAGGAGCCATCGCCGGCGCCGCGAGGGTCGAAGTTGAGGTTCATCGACAACGAGGGGCGGATGAACAGCCCGGGCTTGATCCAGAACACCGGCCCGATCACGAAGTCGATCGGGTTCGTTTGATCGAAATCAGCACCGCTGTAGTTGCGGCCCACGATCTCGGCCTGGAGCTGGAAGATCTTGCACGAAGGTAGGTTCACACCGACGCCCCACTTGAAGGCGTTCCCGATCTTGAGAGCGTCCGGATCGGAGTTGACCTCGTAGCCGAGCGAGGCGTGCAGGTCCGCGTTGCGGTTCAGGTGCTTCGAGAGGATGAGGTCGGCGCCGAACGACGCCTTGCCGGTGCCGAGCCCCTTCGCTTCGTCGGCGGTCGGGAGCTTGACGATGCCCCGAAGGGCGAGCCCTACGCCGTCCCCGAGGTAGTCGTCGAGGATCTTGTACTTGGCGCCGAGCTTCACATCGCCAAAGCCCGTCTGCCAGCCCGGCGAGTCGCTGGAGGTCCCGGCGAAGGGCAGCTCGTTGTAGAAGCCCGGCTGTGACAACGCGTCCGTATTCACCCGATTCTGGACGCCGATGTTCCCGAACAGCTCGAGCTTGTCGGTCGCACCATAGCCGACCGAGAGCCCGTGAACCGAGAAGTCGATGTCCTTCGGGTCGCGATCGAAATTGTCGCGGAACAGGCTGAACGAAGCCTTGCCCTTGGGCAG
>CAYTWT010000264.1:0-4695 GCA_964442185.1 uncultured Acidobacteriota bacterium | reverse complement strand
CCAGTTGGACACTGGTGAAAACCGCAATGTGCCAATCATCGATTTCGTGGACACCGGTCGCCCCGCGTTGTTGCGAAGATGGAAGCGTGCCTATCCGCTTGACACCCATACCCACCACATCTAGGGGTGTCAAGCGGATAGGAGACGGCTTTGGACGTTCTCGACCGAGATGACCTTGCGTTCCCGGAATCGCTTCCGGGGTTCCAGCGGCTTTTTCCTGACGATGCGGCCTGCGCCGCCTACCTGGAAAAGTCTCGATGGAATGACGGGTTCGCTTGTCCCCATTGCGGCATTGTTGGCGATCCTTTCCGCTTCGAGAACCGACCCGGTGTCCTTCGGTGCCGGTCCTGCCGCAAGAACACCGGCCTGACCGTTGGCACCGTCATGGAGCGCAGCCATACGCCGCTCAGCGTGTGGTTTTGGGCTGCCTATCTGGTGGCCAGTCAGACACCCGGATTGTCTGCCGTGCAGTTCCAACGCCAGCTTGGACTGTCACGCTACGAGACGGCGTTCGGCATTCTCCACAAGCTCCGCTCCGCCATGGTGCGCCCCGATCAAGACCGTATCGGCGGCCTCGCCGACCAGCATGTCGAGGTGGATGAGACGTGGGTGGGTGGACGGACGCGCGGCGAGGGCCGTGGTGTCCATCACAAAGTGCTGGTGGCCGCCGCCGTCGAAGTGCGGCACCGTGAACCGGGCACCGCCCAGGACAACCGGCGGGATGGTCGCTACGCCGGTCGGGTGCGTCTGGCGATTGCTGCCGACCGTAGCGCCGAATCGCTGGGGGGTTTCGTCAAGAGCACCGTCGAACCCGGCACGCTGATCATTACCGACGATTGGAGCGGTTACGGTGGGCTACGGAAGGACGGCTACGATCACCACGCGATTGCACAGTGCGGCGACCCAGAAGTTTCGGAAGAGTTCATGCCCATCGTCCATCTGGTGTTATCGAACCTGAAAACTTGGCTGAACGGCATTCACCACGGCGTCAGCGCCAAGCACCTCCAGGCATACCTCAACGAGTTCACGTTCCGCTTCAATCGCCGCTTCTACCCATTCAATGCCTTCCGGTCGCTCCTTGGAATGGCCGGGGACACGACCGCGCCAACTAGGGCGGGGTTATATTCGGGAGAATGGCAGCATCCTACATGTTGTGGGTATGGGCGTTAAGCGGATAGGCACGGTTGGTTCTACCTAGTGGATGAAATCCAACACTTGTTGCCCTGCCCCCACTTTCTTGCTCGACAGCATCATTTGGCCGCTTTTGACCCTGGCTGTGTGAAAACGCCTTCCGTGGTATGATTCTCTGATGATTTGCGGGGGATCAGATGAAGCGCTTTGTTGAGGGGACTGATCGCGGGCAGAGTACGTTTCTACCCGAATGCCTTGATGATTGGATTGATGAGAATAATCCGGTTCGGGTGATCGATGTTTTCGTCGACGAGCTCGATCTTCGCGAACTCGGGTTCAGCGGGGTCGATGCCAAGGTGACCGGCCGGCCATCGTATCATTCTTCGTGTCTGTTGAAGCTCTACATCTACGGCTATCTCAACCGGGTTCAGTCGAGCCGGCGGCTCGAACGCGAGGCTGGGCGCAACGTCGAGGTGATGTGGCTGACGGGCCGGCTCGCCCCAGATCACAAGACGATCGCCGATTTCCGCAAAGACAACGGCCGGGCCATTCGCCAGGTCTGCACCCGCTTCGTCGTGCTGTGCCGCACGATGGGGCTTCTCACGCAAGCCAGCGTCGCAATCGACGGCAGCAAGTTCAAGGCGGTCAACAACCGGGACAAGAATTTCACGCGCGCCAAGATGGAGCGGCGCATGGCGCAGATCGAGGAGAGCGTCGCGCGCTACCTGCAGCAGCTCGACAGCGCTGACCGGCAGGAGCCGTCCGAAGCGCTCAAGACCAAGACGACCCGCCTGCAAGAAAAGATCGAGAAACTGAAGGAAGAGATGCAGCGTCTCGACAAACTCAAGGTGCAAATGCTCGCTACACCGGATCAGCAGATCTCGCTGACAGATCCCGATGCGCGTTCGATGGCGACCAGCGGACGAGGCTCCGGGGTGGTCGGCTACAATGTGCAAACGGCTGTCGATACGAAGCATCACTTGATCGTCACGCATGAGGTGGCCAACGTCGGCACCGACCGGTCCCAGCTGGCGAGCATGGCCAAGGAAGCGAAGGCGACGCTTGAGACGGAGAGCCTTGATGTCGTAGCCGACCGCGGCTACTTCAGCAGCGCAGAAATACTGGCGTGCGAGCAGGCCGGCATCACGGTCACGCTGCCAAAGCCGATGACCTCGAACTCAAAGGCGGAAGGCCGCTTCGGCAAGCAGGACTTCCGCTACGTGGCTGGTGAAGACGTTTACATCTGTCCTGCTGGAGAACGCCTGAAGTACTACTATTCGAACGAGGAAAATGGGCTGGTTCTGCGCCGCTACTGGACCAACGCCTGCGGCACGTGCGCGATCAGGCATCAGTGCACGACGAGCGTGCAGCGGCGCATCACCCGCTGGGAGCACGAGCATATCCTGGAGGCCGTGCAGCGCCGGCTCGACGAGAACCCTGAGAAAATGCGAGTGCGCCGCGAGACGGTCGAACACCCCTTCGGCACGATCAAGGCCCGAATGGGTGCCACCCACTTCCTGATGAAGACATTGCCGCGCGTCGCCACCGAAATGGCGCTGCACGTGCTCGCCTACAACCTCACACGCGTGATGAACATCATGGGCGTCCGGCCGCTCGCGGCGGCGATAAGGGGATAGTGGCGGCTCCTGTCAAGCGTCTCTCCAAGACTATCAGGCCGCTCAGAGCACTCCGACGATGCGCCAGGATTGCTGTCAGCGGCAAAATACTGAAAGACTGCCAACATCACCGCATCGAGCCGAGTTCGCCTTGGCCGAAAAACTTCATAGCCATCGACAAAGCGTTTTTACACAACCAAGGTAGAGTCGGAGTGTGGCGCGGGTGGCTTTAGGCCGAACATATCTGTTGCCGCCCCTTTCGTCTGGCGGTGCCTCACTGGTTCGGCCGTGGCTCCGTTTCCACACCCCGCTCATCGAACCGGACGTGCAGATCTCCCGCATCCGGCTCTCGGACAAGACTTCACGCCTTCGTCCACGGCACGTCGTGCCCAAGCCTGCTCAGACGTACGAGCCCGAAGTGCCCGTAGAGGTGCGAGAGTGGATAGCTCCCGCCCCTGCGTCGTCTGACCTTGTGCTTGGAACGCAACCACCGGCGCAACCGCACAGCCGTGAAGCTGTCGAGCGCGCGATATGCTTTGCTGACGGTGCCAACGTTAAAGTAGTTGGCCCATCCGCGTAGCGCGCGGTTCAACTTCTCCACCAGCTCTGTGGTCTCTTGCCAGGTCCCCAATCGGTCGGTCAGCGCGTGGACTTTCTCGACCATGCGCTTGATGCTTTTCTTTGATGGCCGCTGACCCAGGCGTGCCTGGCCGGTTCTCGCTGAATACATCCGCCCGAACGTGTAGCCCAGGAAGTCGAACTCCTCTTCCGGTACCTTGCAGATTCGTGTCTTCTCTTCGTTCACCGTGAGCTTCAGCTTGCCCATGATATCGCGCAGGTGGTGCAGCGCCGCTTCGGCGCTGCCCTTCCGGCACAAGATCACGAGATCATCAGCGTAGGTGACGAGGCGAGTGCCGAGGCTTTGCTCAAGCCCGAGCTTCTTCCAGCCCAGCACGAACCGGCGCATGTAGAGATTCGCCAGCAGTGGTGAGAGGGGTGAGCCCTGCGGGATGCCGTGCCGGTTGTCCCGCGCCTCGGTCGTACGCGTCTTGCGTCCTCGTTTGTCGGTTTCTTCCACGGGGCAGTCCAGCCACATCTTGATCAGATGCAGCACGCGCCGATCAACGATCCGGCGCGCTACCGACTTTAAGAGGTCGGCATGCGGAATGCTTCCGAAGTAGTCCGCGAGGTCGGCGTCGACGACGTCCGGATGGCCGCGGAACAACAGCTTCTCCACCTCGACCACCGCCTGCTGGGCGTTTCGCCCGGCACGATAGGCGTATAGTTCCGGTGGAAGGTCGGCTTCGAAGATCGGGGCCAGCACCAGCATCGCTGCTGTCATGCAGACCCGATCCCGCACGGTCGAGATGCCCAGCGGCCTGAGTTTGCCGTTGGCCTTCGGTATGAACACTCGTCTGATCGGCTCCGGCCGGTAGGTCTCCTGCCTGAGCGCAAGCGCCAGTTCGCCTAGCCACCGCTGCACGCCATACGCCGCGATGTCCGCAAAGTCCTGACCGTCTATTCCCGGTGCGCCCTTGTTAGAGCGGCACTGGGCGTAGGCGTGCGCCAGAATATCGTCACGGATGATCTTGTCGTACAGAGCATAGAAGCGATAGCCAGCTTCTGCCTTCGCTTTCGCGTGTAACGCCATCTGCAGTTTCTGAACACTCTTCGGAGTTGCTAGGTTGCCCAATCTCCAGGTCCCTCACCACGTCTTGCGTCTGTCTTGAACTGAGGCTCCTTCCCTCCCCCGGCATTGCCCGGTTTCAGCGGTACTACGAGCCTCTCCGCCACCCCAGCGCGCCCGGCCTGTCCCTCGCGGGCGTCCGGTTGGTCATCCCTGACCACGCCTTGGGGCGTCCCGTGTTGCGTACGCTTTCCTTGTGTACATGCTGCCGCCACTACCCCGGTGCAGCAGATGGGCGTACTCGTTGCTCAAACTCACCCA
>CAYTWT010000263.1:0-15674 GCA_964442185.1 uncultured Acidobacteriota bacterium | reverse complement strand
CTCGTCCTTCTTCTTGTCGAGACCGTACGCGAGCGCCGCAGCCGTGGGCTCGTTCACGATCCGCAGCACCTCCAGCCCCGCGATCTTGCCCGCATCCTTCGTCGCCTGGCGCTGCGAGTCGTTGAAGTAGGCCGGCACCGTGATGACCGCCTTGTCTACCTTCTCGCCGAGGTAGTCCTCGGCGCTCTGCTTGAGTTTCTGCAGGATCATCGCGGAGATCTCGGGCGGGGAATACACCTTGCCACGGGCCTCGACCCGGACATCGCTGTTCGAGGCGCCAACGACCTTGTAGGGGACCATCTTGGTCTCCTCGGCCACCTCGTTGTAGCGCCGGCCCATGAACCGCTTGATCGAGAAGATCGTGTTCTCGGGATTGGTGACGGCTTGACGCTTGGCCACCTGGCCAACCAGCCGCTCCCCGTCCTTCCCGAACGCGACGACCGACGGCGTGGTACGTGCCCCCTCGGCGTTGGCGATTACCGTGGGGCTGTCGCCCTCCATGACGGCCACGACCGAGTTCGTCGTTCCCAGGTCGATTCCGACTACCTTTGCCATTCCTGCTGCCTCCGTGCCATGGTTCTCCAGGCGGAAACCACGAATCAGAGAGATAATAGGCATGGAGTGCGCGTTTGTCAAGCAGTTAATATGAGTCTATTAGACGCATGACCTTCACAAGACCTAGACTGCCTCCAAACCCTTGTCCTGTTCGCAACTGGGGGGGGCCGGGCTGCTAGAATTGGGAACTGCTATCGTGTTGGTTGGCCCGATCGGGAGGCGTCGTCTGGATTCACTGGACCCCAAGCTGTGTCAGGTTGTCGGGCTGAACCAGAATTACACCTCGTCCTCGGGAACGCCCTACCACGTCCAGATCGAGGACCGTGGGCCGCTCGTCGACCGGGTCAGCGACAAGCCGCGGCGGCGGGTGAACCTGATCGTTTACGCCAACTACGGCGAGCCGAACGCGCGGATCATCTATGGGCACGACCACGACTTCGACGACATCCGTAGCCACGAGCACAACCACTTCATCGAGCAGCGCATCCAGGAACTGGCGACCGAGGCCCGCAGCATCATCGAGGAGAAGGAACAGCGGCTCGTGATGCGCGTGAAGGCCGCGATCCGCGAGTACTACTACACGAAGCAGGAGTCTGCGAAGCAGGAGTTCGAGGAGGCCAACGGCGCCTACCCGTTCCTTTTCTCACGCGCGTGGCGCGAGCTCAAGGACGAGCAGGCGCGCTTTGCGACCGCGGCCGAGCCGCCCGCCCCGACGCCGATCGCCGAGGCGCCGCGCGCGCAGCCGCTGCCCGAGGAGCAGCCCGAGGTCGCGGCGCCGCTGGAAGTCGTCTATCCCTTGGATCCCGAGCTGCGCGAGCACGTGCTGGAGATCGAGCGGATGATCGAGGACCTGGTCGCTGACCTCGCGGCGCTGAAGCAGAAGGGCAGCGCCGACGACATCCTGGTCCAGACCTGCCGCAAGCTCGTGACGCGCGCGCGAGAGAGCCTGCAGGTCACGACCCCGTCCGCTTTTGGCGCGCGCCGCCTCGAGTCGACCAGAAGCGCCCTGGCCACCACCTGGCGTCAGGTGCGCTCGAGGCTGAAGTAGCCTGGCCTACTCCTCGGCCGTGGGCGCCGCGGCGAGGGCTTCGGACATGTTGTAGCGGATCTCCGTGGCCGCCCTGGTCACGCACATTCCGCGCTGGCCCGGGACCATGCAGGCCAGGCCGCTCACGTCGTGACCGCCCGGTCGCAGCCGATAGGTGATCTCGCAGTACCGGCATTCGGCGTTCCAGCAGTACTTGCCGAAGCCGATGTCCGGCGCGACGAACTGCATCTGTCGCAGCAGCAGATTATTCTCCGGCACTTCGAAGCGCTTGCCGAGGATCACCAGCTCGATCAGCTTCTGGTACGGCCGGTAGAAGTCGGACATCGAAGGCGCCGGGATTACACCACGATTCAGGCTAGAATGCGCGCGTTTCGAAAAAGGAGCGCGCGCGTGGCCCAGAGACTCGCCCCCGCCGGATTCAAGCCCTACGTCCCGGACAGCGAGTCGCCCGCGGAACTGACGCTCCGGGCCCTCGTCACAGGCTCGGTCCTGGGTCTCGTCTTCGGCGCTTCGTCGGTCTATCTCGCGCTGCGCGTCGGCTTGACGGTCTCGGCGTCCGTGCCGATCGCGGTCATCTCGATCACGCTGTTCCGGGCCTTTTCGAAAGCCCTTGGCGGACGTGCCTCGATCCTCGAGAACACGGTCGTGCAGACCACGGGCTCGGCGGGGGAGTCGATCGCCGCCGGCGTGGCGTTCACGCTTCCGGCACTCGTGCTGCTCGGCTTCCGGATGGACTGGACGCGCACGCTGGTGCTTTCGCTGTGCGGCGGCATCCTCGGCGTCCTGATGATGATCCCGCTGCGCCGCTACCTGATCGTGAAGGAGCATGGCGTCCTCACCTACCCCGAGGGCACCGCCTGCGCCGAGGTGCTGATCGCAGGCGAGGCGACCGGCACCCAGGCAGGGCACGTCTTCCGCGGCCTGTTCGTGGGGCTCGCCTACAAGCTCGTGACCGCCGTCTTCAAGTTCTGGAACGCGATCCCAGAGTTTCAGATCCCCGCGCTCAAAGCCTCGAAGGTCGCGTGCGACATCTCGCCCGAGCTGATGGGCGTCGGCTACATCATCGGCTACCGCTCCTCTGCGATCATGGTGGGCGGCGGGCTGTTGTCGTGGCTGGTGCTGATTCCGGCCATCGCGCTGTTCGGGGAGGGCCGAGCCGTGGCGCTGTTCCCGGCGACCGACCTGATCTCGAACATGACGCCCGACGACCTCTGGAACAAGTACATCCGCTACATCGGCGCGGGAGCCGTCGCTGCCGGCGGGATCATCAATCTGGCGAAAGCGATGCCGACGATCCTCGACTCCTTCCGCGCATCGTTCCGCGACCTGCGCCTGACGGCGGAGGCCTCGGCGTCGCGGGCGCGCACCGAGCGCGACATTCCGATCTCGGTCGTGCTGATCGGCTCGATCGGCCTCGCCCTGTTCATGACCTTCATGCCGCAGCTCAGGGCCGTGCCGGGCGTGGGTGTCGCGCTGCTCTCGGCCGTCGCGATCATCGTGTTCGGCTTCTTCTTCTCGGTGGTCTCGTCGCGCATCACGGGAGAGCTGGGCTCGTCGTCGAACCCCGTCAGCGGCATGGCGATCGCGACCCTGATGGGGACATGCCTCGTGTTCCTGGCGCTCGGCTGGACCGGACACGTCTATACCGCGGCGGCTCTCTCGATCGGCACCGTCGTCTGCATCGCCTCCAGCAATGCCGGGACGACCAGCCAGGACTTGAAGACGAGCTTCATCGTCGGCGGCACGCCCTGGAAGCAGCAGCTGGCGATCATCGTGGGCGTCATCACCAGCGTGATCGTGATCGGCGGAACGATCCAGGTCATCAACCGTAACAACACGCGGATCGAGCCGGCGGCCTACGACGTCGTCCTCGCGCCGGCGGACGCCGGCGAGTCGGAGACCGCTCCCGACGGCGCCAGCTATCGCGTGGCGCGAGCGGGCGGGCTCGACGCGATTCCCGACGGCACGTACCTGGTGGACGAGACGGGCAGGGTGAAGTTCCACGTCCAGGAGGGGATCGGCTCCGACAAGGCGCCGGCTCCGCAGGCGACGCTGATGAGCCTCGTGATCAAGGGCATCCTGACCCGGAAGCTGCCCTGGGGGCTCGTGCTGCTCGGCGTCTTCACGTCGATCCTGATGGAGATCATCGGCGTGCCGGCCCTGGCGTTCGCGGTCGGCATGTACCTGCCGCTCGAGAGCACGACGCCGATCTTCATCGGAGGCCTGGCGCGGGCGCTCGTCGACCGGAAGCGCGCTCGGGCGGCAGCGAAGACCGGGAAGCAGGGCGTCTGGGCGCACGGGGAGTCGGACGCGGGGCCGGGCGTGCTGTACAGCTCCGGTCTCGTGGCGGGAGGCTCGATCATGGGCCTCGCCGCCTCGTTCCTGAACTTCCCGAAGCCCTGGGTCGAACGGCTTGCCGAGACGCTCGCGTTCGGCAACGAGGCCCTCCCGCAACTGGTCGGCTTCCTGGCCTTCTGTGGCGTGGCGTATCTGATCTACCGTACGGCTCTCAAGGACGAGAGCCCGAGCGCTGCGTAATGCACGCCGTTGGTGCAAGTTTCGGCCGAGCCACCGCCCCGCCATCGAGGGATTCACTCCCGAGATGGCGGAATCTCGATAGACGGGCGAGGCCGAAGCTTGCGGATTTCAGGAGCGCCGCGCGACGGGGCCGATGGCGGCGCGACGCGTTGAAATCATGAAGGTCGCGTTCATCGGGTCGCACGGCGTCGGCAAGACGACGCTCTGCTACGACCTCGCCTCGGCGCTGAAGCGGCGCGGCGTGAACGTGGACATCGTAAAAGAGGTCGCGCGGCTCTCGCCGCTGCCGATCAATCGCAAGACCTCGCTCGAGTCTCAGACCTGGATCCTGACCACCCAGGTGGCCGAGGAGATCCGCTCCGCGAGCGGCACGCCGGTCGTGGTCTGCGACCGGAGCGCCCTCGACAACTACGCGTACATGGTTCTTGCGTGCGGCCGGCAGCGGCCTGTCGAGCGCTTCGTGGATTGGTGGATGAAGAGCTACGACGTGCTGTTCAAGGTGCCGCTCGCGGGCCAGGCGCCCGCCGACGGCTTCCGCGACACCGACGAGTTCTTCATTCGCTCCATCGACCAGCTCGTGGACACGCTGCTCGCCGAGAAGAAGATCGACTACGTGTCCCTGCCCCCCGGCCAGCGCGACTCCTGGATCGATCTGGTCCGCGACCGCGTTCTCGCCGACCCCTGCTACGCGCGCTTGTTCTAGGCCTCCTCGCGGATCTCCACGCCGAGCTGCTTGCACTTCTTGTAGAGATGGCTGCGTTCGAGGCCAAGGCTGCGCGCCGCCTTCGTGACGTGGCCGCCCAGGGCCTTGAGGCGCTCGCGAATCACCTCGCGCTCGAAGCCGTCGACCAGGTCGCGCAATCGCCCGTCGGCAGGGACCAAGGCGGGCTTGCCGGCAGCGGCCGCCGCCTGCGGCAGCGCCGCGCGCACGTCGCCCGCCGCCACCGGGTCCGAGCCCGACAGGATCAGCACCCGCTCGACGATGTTGCGCAGCTCGCGGACGTTGCCGCGCCAGGGCTGCTGGCGCAACAGCTCGATGGCCTCGGCGGCAAAGCGGCGCGCCTTCCAGCGGTTCCGGCGGGCTGCGGCCTCAGCGAAGTGCGCGACCAGATCGGCGATGTCCTCGCGCCGCTCGCGCAGCGCCGGCACGCGCAAAGGCACGGTGTTGATGCGATACAGCAGGTCCTCGCGGAAGCGCCCCTCGCCCACCAGCGTCTCGACGTCGCGGTTCGTGGCGGAGACGACGCGCACGTCGGCACGCTGCTCGCCGGTGCCGCCCACGCGCGTGAAGCGGCCGTCTTGCAAGACGCGAAGCAGCTTCGCCTGCATCGGCGCGGGCATGTCGCCGATCTCGTCGAGGAACAGCGTGCCGCCGTCCGCCTGCTCGAACAGGCCGCGGCGCAGGCCGATAGCGCCCGAGAAAGAACCCTTCTCGTGGCCGAACAGTTCGCTCTCGACCAGCTCCGCGGGCAGCGCGGCGCAGTTCATCGGCACGAAGGCCTCGGCGCGGCGCGGCGAGAGTTCGTGAAGGGCGCGCGCCACCAGCTCCTTGCCGGTGCCGTTCTCGCCCAGCACCAGGATTGGCGCGTCCGAGGGCGCGGCGCGCTCGATCAGCGCGCGCAGCGCGTTCATCGGCGCGCTCATCCCGACCAGCGAGATCTCGTCACGGACCCGGCGCGAGAGATCGCGGTTCTCGCGCTCGAGCCGGTCGAGGCGGAGCACGTTGCGCAGCGTCAGCAGCAGGCGGTCGAGGCCGACCGGCTTCTCGAGGAAGTCGAGCGCGCCGAGGCGAGTGGCCTTGACCGCGGTCTCGACCGTGGCCTGGCCGCTCATCAAGATCACCGGCACGTCGGGCACGCGCTCTTTCAGCCGCGACAGGAACTCGAGGCCGTCCATGCCGGGCATCACGACATCGGAGAGGATCGCGTCCACGGGCTCCTCGGCGAGCCGTTCGAAGGCGCGCGCGCCGGAAGAAGCGGTGAGCGCCTCGTAACCTTCGAGCGCGAAGGCGCGCGAGAGCGAGGCCAGCGTGCCCGGGTCGTCGTCTACGATCAGGATGCGCGGTTTCATGGCCTCCTCGAGGGTAGCAGCAGTGTGAAGGTCGTGCCCTGGCCGGCGGCGCTCTTCACTTCGATGCGGCCGCCGTGGTCGGAAATGATGCCCTGCACGATCGCAAGACCCAGGCCCGTGCCGCCGGCCTTGGTAGTGAAATAGGGCGTGAACAGGCGCGTGCGCTGGTCACCTACGAGGCCGGGCCCGGTGTCGGAGATGTCGAGGGCCTGGAGGTCGGCCGCGGCACGGGTCGTGAGGCGCAGCCGGCCGCCCTCGGGCATCGCCTCCAGCGCGTTCGCCACCAGGTTGCCGAGCGCGCGGGAGAGCAGGTCGCGGTCGCCCGGAATGGGGGCGAGAGCCGCGGCCAGATCGGTCTCGAGCGACACCGCCCCGACGCGATCTCGATACAGCGCGAGCGTCTGTTCGGCGACCTGGTTGAGGCTCACGGCGGCGAACGTGGGACGCGGCATGCGAGCGAAGTCGCTGAACTCGTCCACGATCCGGCGCAGGCTGCGCAGCTCCTGTTGGATCGTCTCGCTCGACTCGCGGAACAGCGCGGCGAAGCGCGCGGGGTCGCGGTCGAGGGCGCGACCCAGCGTGTCGAGCGAGACCTGGATCGGGAAGATCGGGTTCTTGAGCTCGTGCGCGAGGCGGCGCGCCATCTCGCGCCAGGCGGTGACGCGCTCGGCCTGCACCAGGCGCTCGCGCGACGTGCGCAGGTCCTCCGTCATGGCGCCAAAGGCCTGCGCCAGCTCTGCGATCTCGTCGGCGCCGGCGGCTACCACCAGCCGCTCCAGGTCGCCCTGCGCCACGCGCCGCGCGCCCGCCGCGAGGTCGCGGATCGGACGCGACAAGCGGCCCGCGAGCGCGAACGCTGCCAGGACGGCGCCCGCAAGGGCGAGCAGGCCCGCTACGACCGTATCATGGCGCAGTGCCAGCAGCACGCGATCGAGATCGGAGCTGGGCACCGCGGCCACCAGGAACAGGCCCGGCGCGAGGGGACTTCCGGCCCAGCGCCAGGGACGCTCGGTGAGTTCCGTCTCGCCCGCGCCGCCGCCCAGAGCCGGCCGCAGCCAGCTCGCGAGTGGAGAGCCCGGGGGCGCTTGCCAGCGGGCGTGGATCGCGTCGTAGATGCCGAGGCTGGTCTGCGTGCCGACCGATAGCTCGTCCAGAATCTCGCCATCCAGGAAGGCACCACCCCGAACCAGGACGCGTTCACCGCGGAAGCGCGCCGGCAGCTCGGGCATCAGCGCCAGACGTTCCTCGGCGCCATAGCCGGCGGCCACCTTCTCGAGGCGGAACAGCTTGTCGCCGGGAAAGCCGGGGTCGGCATCCGGCAGACCGAAGCCCGCGGGCCAGTGCCGCGACGACAGGACCCGGCCGTCCGCCGTGACGATCTCCAGCGCGGCGAGATCGCGCCGCGCGCCGAGCATCTCGGCCAGCGCCGGCCCATCCGCGCTCGCAGGCGTTGCCGGAAGGTCGACACTGGCGACGGCGAGCAGCTGTTGCTCGGCGCGAGAGCGCAAGCGCGCCAGCCGCTGCTTCGAGGCGTCGAGCGCTCCCGAAAGCCGCGCGCGGGCTGCGTCTTCGAAGGCCCGCGACACGCGCTCCACCACGCGCACGGCGAGCAGCGCCGTCGGCGCCAAGCCAACCGCGAGAAACGCGACGAGCAGCCGCGCGCGCAGGCTGGTCACGGTTCGAGCCAGGTGTCTTCCAGGGCCACTCGCCCGGAGCGTTCCGTACGGACGCCCTGGACGCCCACGCGCGCGCCGATCGAGACCGGCACTGCCGCGAGCGGCAGCGCCACGTTCGCTCCGCGCGGCGCGAGCGCCGCCAGTTCCGCTATCGCGAGCGACGGCTCCGCGACCTCAGGCGTGAAGAGCAGCAGCCGGGCCGCGGCGCGCGAGGCACGCACTGCCTCGGGCTCGAGCGGGGTCGCTCTCACGCGCAGGCCGAGCGCATCGAGGTGCGCGACGACGCGTTGGCTCACCGTGGCGGGGACGTCGCTTGCAACTGCCAGGCTGATTTCGCCCGCGACTGCCGAGCCAAGCTTGCCGCGGGGAAGCGGGGAAGGCGCGCTGCGGCCGGCCAGCGTCGGAGGCAACAGCAAGGTCCACGGCTGGCTGTTCGGGAGGTACTGCTCGACCAGCGTCGCCCGATCGATGGCGGCGGCCACCGCGCTTCGCGCGGCCTTTTTTCCAAAGGGCGGCTGGGATGGGTCGAGCACCAGGACCAGGGTCGACGCCAGCGCCTGCGCCCCGGGCTCGCCGAGCGCCAGATCGACGCGGCCCGCGGCCAGCTCCGCGCGTCGCCGCTCGGCGTCGGGGATCGCGACGAGCGCCAGACCGTCGAGAAACGGACGCCCGCCGACGTGGCCGGCGAACGCCGTGACCGCGAGCCGCCCGCCGGGAATGGCCAGCGTCGGGACGAATGGCCCGGCGCCGGAGCCGCTTGCGTTCGTGATCGCGGCGGCGAGCGAGGCGAGCGGAAAGAGCGGCGCCTGGCGCGGTTCGCGGAAGCGGAGCAGCACGCGGCCCTCGCCGGGCGCGAGCACGCCGTCGCTTGCGAGCTCCTGGCCAAGGCGCAGGGCCGCTGGCGTCCTGGCCGCGAGAAAGCGGCGGATCGAACGCACGGCGTCCGCGCCGGTGACCGGAGAATCGTCGTGAAAGCGCGCCCGCGGATCGAGGCTGAGGGTCCATTCGGCGCCGCCGGCTGAAGGCGCCCAGGACCGCGCCAGGGCCGGCCGAAGATCGCCCTCGGGACCAATGCCAAGCAGCGTCTCGTGGACCAGGCCGAGCGCGAGCCGCAGCGCGGCGGTCGCGGGGCGCCGCGGCGTCGTGGCGACCGGCAGCGAGGGCACGGCGACCGTCACCGTCCCGCCATACAGCGGACCCAGCGCCGCGTGCGCTCCCGCCGCGCCCGCGACCAGGATCAGCAACAGCAGGACTTGCCTCACGGCCGCGCTCTCACGGCATAGCTGAGCAGGCGTGTCACGCCATCGCTGCCTTGGATCGCGGCCACCACGAGCGACCCGCGACTGCGGTTTCGGGCGGCCAGGGCGGCAATCGAGCCCTCGACCTTCGCTTCCGCCGCGAGCTCGGTGAGGTCGCCGTCGAGCCGGATCAGCTCGAGGCTGTCTGCGGCCCCGGGGGGCCGCGCCGAAGAGGCCACGACCAGCCCTCCCAGGCGGGCGAGCGCGGCTCCCACCCGGCGGCCCTGGGCCTCAGGCCGGCCGAAGACGGCAAGCCTTCCGTCCTCTGCCACGGCCAGGCCGTCTTCGCGCATTCCGAGGAACAGCGACTCGCCGAAAACGAGCTGGTTCGTGCCCGCGCGATAGCGCAGGCCGACCGCTGAACGGAGCCAGGGCAGGGCGTCGGCCTCGAGCCGCGGCGCGAGGCGTTGGCCTTCGACCGCGACGAGCGACGCGGTTGGCCGGCTGTTCGTGACCAGCCAGCAAGCGCTCTCGGCCTCGGAGACGCGCAGCACGCCGGCCGGGGCGCGGACGGGGAGGCGCGCGCCCGGCAGTTCCAGGCGTGCCTTCTGGCTGGGTGTGCTGTCGTCGAGCCGATACAGCACGAGCGCGTCCTCAGTGAGCGCGAGCAGCCGCTCATCGTCGATGAAGGCCAGGTCGAGCACCGGTCCAGTAGCGCTCACTCCGCGTCCCAAAGGCACGAATTCCAGCGCGCCAGCCGCGGGGGCGGCCTGCAGGAGGATCAAGAGGAGCAGGCCCGGGGCCACGGCGGAAGGATAACGCGGATGCTATCCTTGACCCTATGTCACTGATGGAACAGATCAGCCAGGACCTGACCGGCGCGATGAAGGCGCAAGACGCGCTCCGCACCGGCGTTCTTCGCATGGCGAAAGCAGCCCTGAAGAACAAGGAAATCGACAAGCGCTCGGCGCTCGACGACGCCGAGGCCACGAAGGTGGTGCAGACGCTCGTGAAGCAGCGCGAGGATTCGGCCGACCAGTTCCGCAAGGGCAACCGGCCCGAGCTGGCCGACAAGGAAGAGTCGGAGATTGCGATCCTGAAGACGTATCTACCCCAGGGAGCGAGCGACGCGGAGATCGCGGCCGCAGTCGAGAAGGCCGTGGCCGAGACTGGCGCAGCGTCGATCAAGGACATGGGCCGGGTGATGAAGGCCGCCCTCGCGGCCCTCGCCGGCCAAGCCCCGGACGGGAAGAAAGTCAGCGACGCCGTGAAGAAGCGACTAGCCGGCTAGTGCGGCAGAGCGTCCGCAACTCCGGCCAGCGCGTCATGGTGGGCTTCGAGGGCCACGCGGCCTCGGCTGACGTGCGGCGCCTGATCCGCGATTTCGGCGCGGGCAGCGTGATCCTGTTCGGACGCAACGTGGACGCGCCGGAACAGCTCGCCGAGCTGGTGCGTGAGCTGCAGGCGATCGCCCGCGACGCGGGCCACCAGCTGCCGCTGCTCATCGCCGTCGACCAGGAAGGCGGGCGCGTCGCGCGGCTCCGCGCGCCGTGGACGCAGTGGCCGCCGCTGCGCGCCGTCGGTCGCTCCGAGTCGGAAGAGACGGCGCGCCAGATGGGCGAGGCGCTCGCGCTCGAGCTCGAGGCTTGCGGCATTCGCTGCGATCTGGCGCCGGTCGTGGACGTGGACACGAACCCGAACAACCCGATCATCGGAGACCGCTCGTTCGGCGACGAGCCCGAGCTCGTGGGGCGCTTCGGCGCGGCCATGATCCGCGGCCTTCAAGAAGCCGGCGTGGTGGCCTGCGCAAAGCATTTTCCGGGCCATGGCGACACCGACGTCGATTCGCACCTGGCGCTGCCGAGGGTCGATCATTCGCGCTCGCGGCTCGAGGACGTGGAGTTGCGCCCGTTCCGCATGGCGATCGAAGCGCGTGTCGCGGCGATCATGACGGCTCACGTGCTGGTCCCGGAGCTCGACGACCAACTGCCGGCAACGCTCTCGCCCGTGGTGATCGAGATACTGCTGCGCCGTGACATGAGATTCGAGGGCGTCATCGTTTCGGACGATCTCGAGATGAAGGCCATCGCCGACCGCTGGCCGTACCGGGAGTCCGCGCTGCTCGCGGCCAAGGCCGGTTGCGATCTGTTGGCGGCGTGCAAGAGCCCCGACGCACAGGCCGAAGCGATCGAGAGCCTGGTGCGCGGCGTCGAGAGCGAAGCGATCGGTTTCAAGGAGATGGAGGCGGCCTGCGGCCGGATCCGCGAGCTCAAGGAGCGCTTCCTGCTCCCGTATCGCGACCCGAGCCCGCGCGAGGCTCGGGCCGCGGCAGGCATCGGCGAGCGCGTGGCGCTCGCGGAGCAGATTGCATCCCGCGCCGGCCTCCATGCCTGAAACGTGGCCGTCGCTGAGGCAAAGAGCGGTTCCCTCCCCCCACGTGGGGAGGGATAGGGTGGGGGGTCGCTGATGGATCTCGGACTCGAGGGGCGCGCGGCGGCGGTGGCGGCGGCCTCGCGGGGGCTGGGCCGAGCGACGGCTCGCGCGCTCGCAGCCGAGGGCTGCGCTGTGGCGATCTGCGGGCGCGATGAAACCCGCATTCGCGAAGCCGCCGAGGCGATCGCCCGGGAGACCGGCGCTCGCACACTGCCGGTCGTCGCCGACGTTGGCAGCGCCGCCGATTGCGCCCGCTTCATCGAAAGCGCGGCCTCGGCTTTCGGGCGCCTCGACGTGCTGGTCACCAATACCGGCGGCCCGAAGCCGGGCAGTTTCGAGGCGATCACCGACAGCGACTGGGAGGCGGCCTACCGGGTGACGCTGGCCAACGTCGTCAACCTGGTGCGCGCCGCGGTCCCGCACATGCGCAAGAACCGCTGGGGCCGGATCGTCAACATCACCTCACTCTCGGCGAAGCAGCCCGTCGAGGGCCTGCTGCTCTCGAACGCGTTCCGGCCCGCGGTGATCGGGCTTGCCAAGACGCTCGCGAGCGAACTGGCGAAGGACGGCATCCTGGTCAACAACGTCTGCCCGGGCTACACGCGGACAGGCCGGCTCGACGAGCTGGCCGAGGTGCGCTCCAAGGCCGCGGGCACCACGCCCGCGCAGGTCCTCGCCAGCCTTGCGCAGACGACGCCGCTCGGCCGCATCGCCGAGCCGGAGGAGTTCGCCGCTGTCGTCGCGTTCCTCTGCTCGGAGCGCGCGTCGTATGTGACCGGGGCCACCATCCCGATCGACGGCGGCGCCACGCGCGGCCTGCTGTGAGTTTCACCCGGCCCCGCGCCCTCACGGCCGGCGACCTGCTGGCTGTGGCGGCTCCCTCGGCGGCCTTCGACGCCCGGCAGCTCGAGCGAGGTGTCGCGGAACTGGAGTCCCTCGGCTTCCGCGTGCGCGTTCCCGAAGGCATCGATGCGACGTCGCGCTTCGCCGCCGGCTCCCCGGAACGGCGGCTTGCCGAGCTCGAAGCGCTCTTCCGGGACGATGATGTCGCCGGCATCGTCTGTGCGCGGGGCGGGGCAGGGGCGGGCCAGCTGCTTCCGCTGCTCGACCCGGGCCTGCTGGCAATGCATCCCAAGGTGTTCGTCGGCTGCAGCGACATCACCTTTCTGCACGTGCTGCTCAATCGACTCGGCCTGGTGAGCTTTCATGGTCCGATGGCTGCGGGCGATCTGGCCCGCGGCAGCTACGACCGCGACAGCTTCTGGCGTGCCGTGACCGGCGAAGGCGGGCCGTATGCGAGCGCTCCCGACGACCTGCTGGCGCTGCGCTCGGGGACCGGGAGGGGCCGGCTGCTGGGCGGTTGCCTCTCGATCCTGGCTTCCGCGGCCGGCACGCCGTGGGCGCTGGCTCCCGACCGCGAGGGCACGCTGCTGTTTCTCGAGGACGTCAACGAGGCCCCCTATCGAATCGATCGCCACCTGCGCCAACTGCGCGCCTCGGGCGCCTTCGAGGCTGTGCGTGGCGTCGTCTTTGGCGACATGAAGGGCTGTGCGGCCCCGAACGCCGCGACGTTTTCCCTGGAAGACGTGATCCTCGACGCGCTCGCGGACCTCGACGTGCCCGTGGCCCTGGGCCTTTCGAGCGGCCATGTCGTGACCGGTGCCTTGACCCTGCCGCTGGGCGCGCAGGCGCACCTTGCGTGCGGCCCCGGCGGCGCGCGCTTCGAAGTTCTCGAGGCAGCCGTCGCTTGAAGGTCCATCTCTCGGGCGTCTGCGGCACAGCGATGGCGTCGCTGGCCGCGCTCCTCAAGACCCGCGATCACCAGCTCACAGGCTCGGACCAGGACATGTACCCGCCGATGTCGACGCAGCTCGAAGCGCTGGGCATCCCGCTCCGCTCGCCCTATGCGGCCGACAACGTGCCGGCCGACGCGGATGTCGTCGTGATCGGCAACGCGCTCTCGCGCGGCAACCCCGAGGTCGAGGTCGTTCTCGATCGCAAGCAGCGTATGACCAGCCTGCCCGCGATGCTCGCGGACGAGTTCCTGCGCGGCCGCACCTCGCTCGTCGTGGCCGGCACGCATGGCAAGACGACTACGACCAGCCTCGTCGCCTACCTGCTGGAGCGCGCGGGGCGGGAGCCTTCGTTCCTCGTGGGCGGTGTGCCGACGGATTTCGGCGTGAGCGCGCGCCTGGGCCGTGGCCCGCATTTCGTGATCGAGGGTGACGAGTACGATTCGGCTTTCTTCGACAAGCGGCCGAAGTTCGTCCACTACCTGCCCGACGTCGCCGTGATCGGCAACGTAGAGTTCGACCACGCGGACATCTACGCCGATCTCGCCGCGGTGCAGACGGCGTTCTTCCGGCTGCTGAGCGTCGTCCCGCGCCGGGGTCTGGTGGTGGCCGGCGTCGAAAGCCCGGCGCTGGACGCGATTCTCCCTCGCGCGCTGAGCCGCGTCGAGACCTTCGGCATCGGTGTCGAGGCGAACTGGCGCGCCGACGCGTTGCGGCCCGGGCCTGAGGGCTGGCGCTTCCAGTTGCGGCATGACGGCCGCGACCAGGGAGAGTTCCTGCTCGCCATTCCGGGCGAGCACAACGTCCGCAACGCGCTCGCGGCGCTCGCAGTCGTCGCCTCGCAGGGGATCGAGCCGACCGAGGTGCGCGAGGCGCTCGCGAGCTTCCGCGGCGTCAAGCGAAGGCTGGACTTGCTGGGACGCGTCCGGGGGATCGCGGTCTATGACGACTTCGCGCACCACCCGACCGCCGTGCGTGAGACGCTCAGGGCGCTTCAGGCGCTGCCGGGAGGCCGGCTGTGGGCGGTCTTCGAGCCCCGCTCGTACACCTCCCGCACTCGCGTCTTCCAGGACGATTTCGCGCGGGCCTTTTCCGCGGCTGATCAGGTGCTGGTGGCCGCCGCGCATTTACCCGCGAGAATCCCTGAGCAGCAACGCCTTTCGGAACAAGGCCTGGTCGAGGCGATCAGCGCCGCAGGCGGGCAGTCCCGGTTCGTGCCCTCGGTGGAGGCGATCGTCAGCCTGCTCGTGGCGGAACTGCGGGACGGCGACCGGGTCGTCGTCCTCTCGAACGGAGGCTTTGGCGGCATTCAGAACCGCTTGCTTCGCGCTCTCGCTGTGTCATAGTTGGCCAACTTCTCAGGAGGAAAATCAAATGAGCAGGCTCTGTCGCGGCCTAGCCGTTCTGCTGTGCCTGGCGTCGCCCGTCGTGGCGATGGCCGGGGACGTGACGGGTTCCGTCGTCGACGAGTCGGGAGGCGTACTGCCCGGGGCGACGGTGACGTTCACGGGGCCCGCTGGGACGCAGTCGGCCGTCACACGCGCCGAGGGCAAGTTCACGATCGCGAACCTGGCCGAGGGCGCCTACAAGGTGAGCGTGACGATGTCCGGCTTCAGCACGGCGACGAAGGACGGAGTCTCCGTGACTGCGGCCGGCGGCGACATCGGCTCGTTCGCGCTCAAGATCGCCAGCATGGGCGAGACGGTCGTCGTCAGCGCGTCGAAGGTCGAATCGACGATCCAGAACGCGCCCGTGACGATGAGCGTGATCACGGCCGAGACGATCCAGAGCGCGCCGGGCCAGAACTTCGGTGACCTGCTGCGCACCGTGCCGGGCGTGAACGTGATCCAGACCTCGGCCCGTGACATCAACCTGACCAGCCGCCAGGGCACGTCGACGCTGGCCACCTCTCAGCTCGTGCTGCTCGACGGCCGTTCGATGTACCTGGACTTCTTCGGTCTCGTGCTGTGGGATCTGGTGCCCAACAACATGTCCGAGATCAAGCAGATCGAGGTCGTGCGCGGACCGGCCTCGGCGGTCTGGGGCGCGAACGCGCTCACCGGCGTCGTGAACATCATCACCAAGTCGCCGCGCGAGTCCGAAGGGATCAGCCTGGGGCTTCAGGGCGGGGTGTTCAACCGCGACGAGGGATCGCGCGAGAAGGACGGCTCGGGCAACTCCTGGGGAGCCAACTTCTCGATCGCTCGCGCGCCGAGCGACAAGCTCTCGTTCCGAATCGCCGGCGGCTACTTCCAGTCCGATCCCTTCTCGCGGCCCACCGGCCAGATCCCGGTCATCCCCGACCCGCGCCTCAGCAATCCGA
>CAYTWT010000262.1:0-30677 GCA_964442185.1 uncultured Acidobacteriota bacterium | reverse complement strand
CCCCATCGTGTACACGAACGCGCTCTTGCGGAACTGGACCGCCTTCGAGCGCCTGAAGGTGGCGTCGGTCACCGCCCCCGGCAGCTACCACACGACCTTCTTCCTCGCCGAGCCGTCAGAGGCCGGCGGCTATCGCGCCTCGCGCTCGCCCGAGGAGCCGACGGTGGTCCAGATGGTGCGCACCCCTTGCCAGCCGGGACTGCCGAAGAAGGACCAGCATCGGGCCGGCCGGGCCGATCTCCTTTCCACGCCCTTCGCCACCTTCGAGCGGAAGGTGAAGGACCAGCTCGGCCGGACGCTGCGCGGCGGCGGCTTTGATCCCGAGCGCGACATCCTGGCCCTCACCGTGAATCGCTGGCCCCATGGCTACGCCTACACCTACAACACGCTGTTCGACCCTCCGGAGTGGGCGCTCACCGACACGGCCGAGCGCCCGTGCGTCAAGGGACGGCAGCCGTTCTTCCGCATCACCATCGCCAACGCCGACGCCGCGGCCAGCCCGCACACCGATGCCGCTTTGCGAGAGGCGGCGCGGGCCGTGCGCGAGCTGCCGGTCTGAAGTAGCCTCCGCCCGCATGAGCCAGCTCCAGAAGCGCCTCGGCCTCTTCGACGCCACCACCATCGTGGCGGGGTCCATGATCGGCTCCGGCATCTTCATCGTCTCCGCCGAGGCGGCCCGCAACGTGCCTTCGCCGCTGGCCCTGCTGCTCGTGTGGCTGCTCACCCTGGCCGTGACCGTGGCGGGGGCCTGGAGCTACGGCCGGCTGGCCGTGGCGTTTCCCCGCGCGGGCGGCCAGTATGTCTACCTGCGCGAGGCCTGGGGTGACCTCGGCGGGTTCCTCTACGGCTGGGCGGTGCTGCTCGTCATCCAGACCGGCACGATCGCGGCCGTCGGGGTGGCGTTCGGCAAGTACCTGGGGGTGCTCGTGCCCGCCGTCCACACCGCGCCCTGGGTGCGCCTCGGCTTCCTGCGGCTGTCTCCGGTCGAGCTCGTGGGGGTGGCCCTGATCGCCCTCCTCACTTGGTGGAATACCACCAGCTTGCGCCGGGGTGCGGTCGTCCAGAACGTCTTCACCGTGGCCAAGGTCCTGGCTCTGCTCGGCCTGGTCCTCGCTTGCCTCCTGCAGGGCGGGAGGCTGTTCTCCTCCGAGATGAGTTGGGGTCTCGACGAGGCACGATTGCCGCTGGCGGCGCCCCTGCTCTGGGCGTTTGCCGCAGCCGCGGTGCAGCCGCTGTTCGCCGCCGATGCCTGGAACAACGTGACCTTCCTCTCCGAGGAGGTTCGAGAGCCCGAGCGCAACGTGCCCAAGGCGCTGCTGCTCGGCGCCAGCGTGGTGTGCGGTCTCTACTTGCTGACCAACCTCGGCTACCTGAACGCGCTGCCCGTGGGCGACATCGCCTCCGCCCCGGAAGACCGGGTGGCTACTGCGGCGGTGGAGGCCATCGCCCCCGGAGGCGCAGCCGCGAGGATCATGGCGGGGATCATCCTCGTCTCAGGCTTCGGCTGCCTGAACGGCCTCATCCTGGCGGGCGCGCGCGTCCTCTACGCGATGTCGCGCGATGGCCTGTTGTTTCCCGGATTCGCCCGCCTGAACGGTGCTCACATCCCGCAGAACGCTCTCGTGGCCCAGGGCGTGTGGGCCTCCCTGCTAGCACTCTCGGGCCGCTACGGCGACCTCCTCGACTTCCTGATGATCGCCGTGCTCGGCTTCTACGTGCTCACGATCGTGGGCCGTCTGCGCCTGGCCCGGAGCCGGCCCGAGCTGCGCCCCCGCGGCATGGCCGAGCGAATCGTGCCGATCGTGTACGTGGCCCTCGTGCTCTACGTCTGCATCGGCCTCGCCCTCGTGAAGCCGGCCTATCCCCTGTGGTCCCTCGCCCTCGTCCTCACGGGGGTGCCCGCCTTCTTCCTGCTGCGGCGCCGGGGCGGGAGCTCGCGGCCGTAGGCCTTCATTGATGGCGCGCGCCTCATCAGGAGCGGAGGCGGGCGGGAATCGAGGGCGCCTTGGAAGGGCGCGATCGGGCAACGGGCGAGCTCAAGTGGACTGACGGACACCCAGGCTCTCGCCTTCCTGGCGTCGCTGAGCAGCGCGGTCCCGATGAGGCTCTTGAGCAAGGCGCCCCTGGGCCCGCACGCGCCCTCGGCCGCGGCATCGTTGCTCGTTCGTCGCTACAATTGCCCTGGATGAGGCCTCTGGTTCTCGCGCTGTCCGGCGGCGGAGGGCATGCGGCAGCTCATGCCGGTGTGCTGCGCGTGCTCGAGCGTGAGGGCATTCCCATCGCCGGCCTCGCGGGCGTCAGCGGTGGGGCGCTCGTGGCGGCAGCCTGGGCGGGTGGCGCCGATCTGGTTCAGCTCGTCGACCAGGCCTCGCACCTGCATCCGTGGATGTGGGTCCGGGGCTGGGGTGGGGGACTCCTCTCAGGAACCAGGCTCGGCTTGCTGATCGACGAGTTCGTGCCGAACCCGAACTTCGAAGGCCTGCGCGTCCCGCTGCGGATCCTGGCGACCGACGTGGATACGGGTGAGGCGGTCGTCTTCAAGGATGGCGATCTGCGCGACGCAGTCCGCGCCTCGTGCAGTTTCCCCGGGGTGTTCCCGCCGATGACGATCGCCGGTCGCCGCCTGTACGACGGCGGCATTTCCGAAGTGGTTCCGGTGAAGCTCGCCCGCGAGATGGCGGGCGAGGCCGGCATCGTCGTGGCCGTCGACGTGAACAGCGGCACGCGCTGGCCGGCGGCCGACAGCTTCGTAGCGCTTGCCCTGCGCGCCGGCCTCACGCTGCTGCGCGGGCGGACCCGTGGCGAGCTGCAGGGCGCTGATCTCATCATCGCTCCCGCCATGGGAGACTCCGGCTGGATGCAGCCGCGCAAGATCCCGCGCTTCTTCGAGGCCGGGGGTGAAGCCGGCGTCGAGGCCTTGCCCGAGTTGCGTCGCTTGATCGGCGCCTGAGTGCGCCGCTTCTTTCGCCCCCTCGCCGTTCTCTCTCTGGTTGCGCTCGCGCTCTTCCTCGCACGACCCGAGACGCCGGCCGGACCCACGGGTGGATGGATGGCGGCCGCGGGCGTCGAGGCCCGCTTCGAGACGATCGAAGGCCTGCGCGTGCGCTATGTGCGCGCCGGTTCCGGGCCCGCGGTGGTTCTGATCCACGGCATCGCTTCGTCAATCTACTCGTGGAAGGACGTGCTGCCGGCCCTCGCGCGCGATCACGATGTCGTCGCGCTCGATCTGCCGGGCTTCGGCGGCTCGGACCAACCGGCCGACCTGAACGCGGCGATCTACCCGCGCATCGTCCTGAACCTGATGGATCGGCTCGGCCTCGCACGCGGAAGCCTGGTCGGCCATAGCTTGGGCGGCGCCGTCGCGGTCAGCGTGGCGGGGGAGGCGCAAGACCGCGTGGAGCGGTTGGCGCTGCTCGACGCCGCCGGTTTCCAGCTTGCCCCGACGCAACGCCCGGTCCTGCTGCGCCTCGCTGCCGCACTGCCCGCGGGCGTACTCGAGCGATTGCCGACCCGTCCGCTGCTGCTCCGGATCGGGCTTCGCCAGGTGTTTCACGACCGCGCGCTGGTGACACCCGAGCGCTTCGACGAGTACCTCGGCCCGCTGCAGCGGCCCGGAGCCATGACCGCGATCCGCTCGCTGCTAGTGTCCGGAGGCTTCGCCTCGGCCGAAGACTTCGCGAAGCTGGCGGCCCAGATCCGCGCGCCGACGCTCGTGATCTGGGGCGCGGGCGATAGCTGGATCGCCCCGAGCCACGCAGACCTTTTCGCGGCCGCGATCCCTGGGGCGCGCAAGGCCATGCTTGGGGACTGTGGCCACATGCCTCAGGAGGAGAAGCCGGCGGATGTGATCGCCCTGCTCCGGGAATTCCTGTAGGCTCCTGAAGCTCGGCAGGGCAGCCTGCAAACGTATTCAGCTTCAACGCTGTTCGAGGGCCACCAGGGTTTCTTTGGCCTTCTGGGCGATCGGGCTGCTGCCGTACTCGGCCACGACGGACTGCAGCGTCGTGCGCGCGTCCTGGGTGCGGCCCCACTTGAGATAGTTCTTGCCCAGGACGTAGAGCAGCCTCGGGTCGAATTCAGTCTCGGGCCGCAGCGCCAGGCCTTCCCTCAGGATCTGCTCCGCCTGCGGGTGGCTGCCGCCGTAGTACTCCAGCGTGCCGAGCAGCAGCCGCGCCTGTTTGCGATCCGGCACGGGCCGGCCCGCGTCCGACTGGCGCGCGCGCACCAGCAGTTCGCGGCTCTCGTCGTAGAGCTCGGCGTCGAGCAGATGGACGGCGAGCCCGAGCAGCGCCTCCGCGTTCCCCGGGTTCTTGTCGAGAGCCGTCTCCCAACCGATCAGCTTGGTGGCCATCTGCTTCGCCTGCTCCATCACCCGCGGGAACTGGCCGGGGCCCTGGAAGCCTTCGAGGCGTAGCACCATGCGCCCGGAGGGCGAGATGAACGCGATCGTCGGCAGCGACGAGACGCCGTACCGCATCGCGATCGCGACCTCGGCCCTGCTGCCCTCCGCATTCACCTTCACGGGCACGAAGCCCTTGGCGAGCTGCATCACCCTCTCGTCGCGGTAAGTGGTGGCGTCGAGCCGATGGCACCAGCCGCACCAGTCGGCCCAGAAATCGATCATCACCGGCTTGTTGGCACTTCTGGCTTTCTGGATGGCTGCGTCGAAGTCGCGATCCCAGCGGATCCCGCCCTTGGTTTCGGACCCGCCGCCGAGCAGCAGCGCGGCCAGGACCAGGCTGGTCAACGGCAGGTCTCCACGAGTCCCCGGAAGAGCGGCGCGAACCCCTCGGCGTCGGCCCAGAACGACTCGGGATGCCACTGCACCCCGATCGCAAAGCGCCGGTCCGGGGCCTCGACGCCCTCGATCACGTCGTCCCGGGTCGACCAGGCGCTCGCGACCAGACCCCGGCCCAGGTCCCGGACCGCCTGATGATGGAAGCTGTTCACGCCCACGGTCTCCTTGCCCAGGAGACTCCGGAGCCTCGTTCCCTCGAGAATCCGGACCTCGTGGACTCGCTCCGGGCGCGGGCGGCTCGGGTCGTGGTCCACTTCCCCCGCTATCTCAGACGGGATGTCCTGGATCAGTGTTCCCCCGGTGGCAACGTTTAACACCTGATGGCCCCGACAGATAGCCAGCAGGGGCAGGTCCTTGCCCAAGGCCTCCCGGCACAGCGCCAACTCGAACTCGTCCCGCTCTCGGACCACCGTTCCCAGCTTCGAATGCGGGGTCTCGCCGAAGAACACCGGATCGACGTCCGAGCCGCCGGAAAGCAACAGGCCGTCGATGTGGCCGAGCAGGTCGGCGGCGTCGCCCGGTGCACCCGGGGCCAGGATCAGCGGCAGGCCGCCGGCCCTCTCGACGGAGCGGACGTAGTCGTTGCGCAGGACGTGAATGCCCTGCTCCTCGTCGTCGTAGCCGATCGTGATCCCGATCGCCGGGCGGCTCACATCCGGTCCGGGATCGGAATCCCGAGCACGCCCAAGAGCGCCTCCATCTGGCGGATGAAGGCGTCCACGACCAGCACGCGGAAGGCTCGCAATGCCTCGCTGTCGGCGTGGAGGATCGAGTACTTCGGCTTCTGGTAGTACGCGTGGAAGGCCTGGGCGACCGCGAACGCGTGCTTGGCGAGCGGGGCCAGCTCCTCTGCGCGGACGGCCTGTTCCATGGCCTCTTCGCAGCGTGCGAGCAGCAGCAGCAGCGACCAGGCCTCGCCCCCTTCCTCGCCGCCCAAGAGCGCCTCGAGATCGAGACCCCGCGCCTGTTCGCGCAAGGCCGCGACAGGGCGGCCCTCGGCCTCGAGCTTGGCGAAGATGTTCCGGGCGCGCACGACACCGTTCTGGATGTACGGGCCGGTCTCGCCGACGAAGGCGAGCGCCTCTTCCATGTCGAAGCTGATGATCTTCGTCCGTCCGAACTTGAGCAGGAAATAGCGCAGCGCCCCGATCGCGATCGCGGTCGCATCGCGCCGGCGCGCCTCGGGCGCGCGCCCGTTGTCGCGCGCGGCGATCTCGGACTCGGCCTTCGCGATCAGTGCATCGAGCAGATCGTCGGCTTTGACGCCCAGGCCCTTGCGGCCGGACACCTTCACGGCGGCTTCGTCTTCGGAGACGCTGTAGCCGAGGGCTCGCGCCGTGGCGGGCGAGAGCACTACCTTCTCGTAGCCGAGGTGATGGCTGGCCGCGGCCGCTTCGAGATGGCCCAGCGCCGAAACACCCGCCTTCACCACGCGCTGCGGGTAGGACTGGCCGACGTCGATGACGTTGTACACGGCGCTGGCGTGGCCAAAGCTGGGTGCGCCGGGCTCGCCTTCGCCGCTGGTCGTCGACCACACCACGTGTCCATCGGGATCGACGTGGTGGCGGCGATAGCGGAAGTCGCGGTCGAGCCGGCCCAGCTTCCAGAGCTGGTAGGCGATGTCCTTGCCCGTATACGTCACGCTGCCGCTCGAGCGGACGATGACCTTGTCCTCGTCGATGCGGCTTCCCTCGTTGTCATCGCCCTCCGGCTCGCCGGCCATCGTGAGGACCCAGCAGCCGGCGTTCTTGCCTTCGGTCTCGAGACGCAACGCACCCGACTCCTTCAGCAGCTCGAAGGCGCGGTCCCAGAAATGCAGCCGCAGGATGTCGCTCTCGTGGGCGAGCAGGTCGTAGCGGATGCCCAGGCGTTCCATGGTCGCAAGGTGACAGTCGACGATGCGCTCGGCGACGTGGGCCGCGAGCCGCGCGCTGTCGTTGTCGCCAGCCTCGATCGCGTGCAGGACTTCAGTCTGGTGGGCCTTGTGGGCCGGATCGGCGGCGTAGAAATCCCCGACCCGGGCGTACAGGTCCCAGCAGTAGTAGTCGAACTTGCCCGGGATCGCCTCGACCTCGGCGAGGCGCCGGTTCTCGAGATGCAGAAAGCCGACCACCACGTCGGCCACCTGCACCCCGGTGTCGTCGATGTAGTTCTGTATCCCGACGCGGTAGCCCCGCGCCCGCAGCACACGCACCAGCGTGTCCCCCAGCGTCGCGTTGCGGATGTGGCCGATGTGCGCGGCCTTGTTGGGGTTGATGCTGGTGTGCTCGACGACGACCAGACCCGGTACCGGCTTCGGTGGCTTCGGGTTGGTCAGGGCCTTCGAGAAATCGCGCGCGAAGGCCGCGCGCTCGAGGAACAAGTTCACATAGCCGCCGCCGGCGACCTCGGCGCGTTTGATGCCTGGCAAGCGGCCGAGTTCGGGGCAAAGCGCCTCGGCGATCTCCCTAGGCTTGCGGCGGAGCGTCTTGGCAAGGTCGAACGGGACGGTCAAGGCCAGATCGCCCAGCTCGATTCTGGGGGGGTACTGGACCGCGACTGTACCGGGCTCGGCGCCGAGCGTGGCGCGTGCCACGGCCCGGACCTGCGCTGCGAGCGACTCTTGTAGAGCGAGGATCATGCCTTACAAAAGCTCAAGTATAGCCGACGGGCTCCGTGGCTTCGGACGCTGTGATCCCGATCACTAGAGGACCCGATGCTGCGGAGTCATGCTGCGACATGGAACCCATAGCGATGGTGGAGCCCTCCACCAGCCATCTCAACCGGGGTAGGACGTTCGAGCGCGTCGGCCGCTACTCGGAAGCGGCCGCCGAATATCAGGAAGCGGCCGAGCTCGACCCGTCAGACGTCGATGCCCAGCTGCGACTCGGCCTGGTCCTGCGCGTGCTCGGCCGCGACGAGGAAGCCAACGAGGCCTTTCGCGCGGCCCTCGATCTCCGCGCCGCAGTGGCCGACTAGAGCGCGGGGCGTACCCTTTCGTCCTCTGCTAGGATTGAGGGCATGAGGAAGTCAGTCGCGTTCGCGGCTATCTTCGTGGCCGGTTTCGCCGCCGCAGCCGGGCCGCAGCATTTCACGCTCCTGGCTTCCTACGCGCCACCGGCGAAGGCTGCGGTCAACGGAAGGATCGCGATTTCCTTCGTTGCCAGCGATCCGGAGATCCACATCAACGAGACCCCGGCCCCGCGCCTCAGGCTCGACGCGACCCAGGCGATCCTCGTAGACAAGCAGGCGTCGCTGCCCGAGGGCGTCATGCCCTACGATCCGGCGACGGCGAAATACCTCGACCTCACGCTACCCCTGACATTCCCGGTGGCGATCGCGAAGGGCGCGCCGAAAGGCGCGCAGAGTGTCGCCGCGACCGTGACTTACTTCTACTGCTCGAAACGTGAGGGTTGGTGCCGCAAGGGCAACACCGAGATCGCGGTGACTGTCGACGTGCCGTAGAGGGTACGGAATCATGCACCCCCAAACGCTCCGCTCCTACAGTGCGCCCGCGTAGTCCTCGGGCGTGTTGACGTTGCGGAACAACCGGGCCGGATCGCCGAAGGCTTCGAGTTCGCGCGCGCCCATCTCGCGCACGCGCACGTCCGGCCAGAAACTCGTCATCTTGAGCGCGCCGCGCTCGATGCAGCGGCGGACTGGCCCGAGGCACCTGGGCCCGTAGACCGCGCAGAGCGGTTCAGGTCCGGCCTCTGAGATCGGAACCACGGCGTCGAAACCGTCGCTCAGTCGCAGCAACTCGTGGAGCAACGTCTCGGGCACGAAGGGCAGGTCCACCGCCAGGAACAAGCCCGGACTGATCTGGAGCCCGGCCAGCCCCGTGAGAACGCCGCCCAGTGCTCCGGCCTCCCGCACGCTGTCGACATCCACTGGAATGCCACGGTCGGTGTAGCGCGACTCCGGGCCGGAGAGAATCCGCACCTCGGCGCACACCGCGGACAGGCGCGCCAGCGCGTGATCGAGCAGGCTGGAAGCGCCCCACGGCAGGAGCGCCTTGTCGCGGCCCATCCGTGAGCTGCGACCTCCGGCGACGGCAAACCCGATGGCGGCCATCTGTGTCCCGAGTCAAGCATAATCCGGGGATGGGCCTGCGCGAGAAACTCGAGGCGCTGCCGGCGCGGCCAGGCGTCTACCTCTTCAAGGACGCGGTCGGGCGCGTGATCTACGTGGGCAAGGCCCGCCTATTGCGGGATCGTGTGCGCTCGTACTTTCAAGCCTCGCGCCCGTTCGAGATGCACAAGCTGCGCATGCTCGAGGAGATCGCCGACCTCGAGCTGGTCGTCACCGACTCGGAGATGGAGGCGCTCGCGCTCGAGAACAACCTGATCAAGCGCGAGAAGCCGCGCTACAACGTGCTGCTCCGCGACGACAAGAACCATCCCTACCTGAGGCTCACGCTCCCGGAGCAGTACCCGAGGCTTCACATCGTGCGGCGCCCCGCCGAGGACGGCAACGCCTACGGCGGTCCCTATATCCCCGCGAGCCTGGGTCGCAAGACGGCGCGCGTCGTGCATCGCGTCTTCGGCGTGCGCTCGTGCAAGGAGACACTGAACGGCCGGCGGCCACGGCCGTGCCTGCAGTACCAGATCAAACGCTGCATCGCGCCCTGCGTGGCCGAGATCTGTTCTCTCGACCGCTACCGCCGCGCCAGTGAGGATGCCGGGCTGTTCCTGGAAGGCCGCGCCGACGAAGTGCTCGGACGACTCGAGGCGCAGATGGCCGAAGCGGCGGTGGGGGAGCGCTTCGAAGAGGCCGCCAGCCTGCGCGACCAACTCCGCGCGCTCGAGCGCCTCGAGACGCCGCAGAAGATCACGACGACCGAGATCGAGGAGCGCGACTTGTTTGGCGCCTGCGTCGAGGGCGGGCGGGCCGCGTTGCAGGTCTTCTCCGTTCGCGACGGCAAGGTCGTCTCGCGCGAGGCTTACCTGCTCGACGGCGTCGCGGAGCCCGAGACTGTTCTGGCCTCGGCGGTGCAGCAGTTCTACGCCCACGGCCGCTATGTGCCGCGCGAGGTGCTGGTGCCCGAAGCCGTCCCCGACCAGGCGCTGATCGAAGCCTGGCTCTCGGCGCGGCGCGGCACGAGCGTCCGTATCCACGTGCCGCAGCGGGGCGAGAAGGCGCGGCTCCTGGAGCTGGTCGTGAAGAACGCGCGGCTCGCCTTCGATCTCGAGTGGAAACACCCGCGTCGGCAGGCGCAGGAGATCCTGCGCGCGCTGCGCGACCTGCTCGACCTGGGAGAGGAGCCGCGCCGCATCGAGTGCTTCGACATCTCGAACATCCAGGGTTCGGAGATCGTGGCCTCGATGGTCTGCTTCGTGGACGGCCTGCCGAAGAAATCGGAGTACCGGAAGTTCCGCGTGAGGACGGTGTCCGGCGCGCCCGACGACTTCGCGTCGATGCGCGAGGTGGTGGGCCGCCGCTACAAGCGGCTGCTCGAAGAAGGCAAGGACCTGCCGGAGCTGGTGCTGATCGACGGCGGCCTGGGCCAACTCGGCGCGGCCGCCGAGGCCCTCGACGAGTTGGGCCTGGGCGATCAGCCCATCGCGAGCCTGGCCAAGCGCGAGGAGCTGATTTACCTGCGCGGGCGGGACGGGCCGATCACGCTGCCGCACTCGTCTCCCGTGCTCCAGCTCGTGCAGCGCGTGCGCGACGAGGCGCATCGCTTCGCAATCGGCTTCCATCGCCAGGCCCGCAACAAGCGGACCCTGCACTCGGAGCTGGACGAGATAGCGGGCGTCGGGCCCACGAAGCGCAAGAGGCTGCTGACTCGCTTCGGTTCGTTGCGCGGCGTGCGTTCGGCCAGCGAGGTGGAGCTGGCGGCACTGGTCGGCAAGGCCACGGCCGCGCGGATCCGTTCGCACTTCGAGGCTCGAGCCTGAGGGCCGCAGGCGATCCGTTCCCCCGCTGGATCGAGGCGCTCGAGGCACGCCAACGCCGTGACCTCAGCTTTGCCGAGATCCGTCGCGGCCTGCAGGCCGTGTCCTCGCTCTACGTCGAGCGGCGCAAGAAGCTGTCGGGCGGGGCCGTGTTCCAAGGCAACGGCAAGCGCGCGGCCTTTGCGCTGTACTACGGCGCCCTGCACTTCCTGACGCTGCGCGAGATCGTGCAGGCCCTGCCCGAGGCGGCGCGCGCGGTAGCCCGCGTTCTGGATCTCGGCTGCGGCACCGGCGTTGCCGGTGCGGCCTGGGCTCTCCAAGCGGGCGCGCGTTGCGACGGCGTCGAGCGAAACGGCTGGGCCGCGGGCGAGGCGCGCTTCACGCTGTCGGCTCTGGGCCTGGCCGGCCAGATCACGCGCGGCGACCTGGCCGCGACCGAGCTGCCGGGCGTCGGCGCTGGCATCCTGCTCGCCTACACGCTCAACGAGCTCGAGGAGGCGACACGAAGCCGCCTGAAAGGGCGGCTGCTCGAGGCGCACGGGCGCGGTGCGCGCGTCCTGATCGTCGAGCCCCTGGCGCGGGGCGTGGCGCCGTGGTGGGACGCCTGGGCCAAAGAGCTTTCCGGCGCCCGCTGCGACGCATGGCGGCTTCGGGCGGAGCTGCCGGAGAGCGTGCGGCTGCTCGGCCGAGCCGCCGGCCTCGACCCGCGCGAACTCACCGCGCGCACGCTGTGGCTCAGCTGAAAAATGCTACGATCCCAGGTTCTTTGGGAGGATCTCTGGCCGAGCTGACACCGGAACACGTCGCGCTGGGACTGACCACCTACATCGTGCTGCTCTTCAGCCTCTCGTTCCACGAGGCGGCGCACGCCTGGGCGGCCCTGCGAATGGGCGACGACACAGCTCTTCGCGAGGGGCGGATCAGCCTGAACCCGATCGTTCACATCGATCCGATCGGCACGGTGGTGCTGCCGCTCGCGATGTTCCTGTCGAGCGGCACGCCGCTCTTCGGCTGGGCCAAGCCGACGCCCTACAATCCGGCCAACTTCCGGCGCGACCGGTCGGTGGCAGCGGGGCACGTGGTCGTAGCTAGCGCTGGTCCGATCTCCAACCTGATCCTGGCTGCCCTCTTCACGGCCGTCCTGTTCGTCGCCGTGCGCCTCGGGCTGATCCATTCCGAACGCGAGCCGGCGCTGATCCTGCTAGCAGCGGGCGTCCAGATCAACGTGGTGCTGGCGATCTTCAACCTGGTCCCCTTGCCGCCACTGGATGGCTCCAAGGTCGCTTCCTTCGGCTTGCCGCAATCGCTGGCCGACGCCTACGATCGCCTGATAGTGCCGTACGGGGCCTGGATCCTGCTGGCCCTGTTCGCGACGGGCGCGCTCGGCGCCGTGCTGTCTCCGATCACGAGCCTGCTCACGACTCTGCTCTTCAGCATGGCAATCTGAGCTTGGCGAAGCCCCGCATCCTCTCGGGCATGCGCCCCACAGGCGCGCTGCACCTCGGAAACTACATGGGAGCGCTCGAGAACTGGGTCCGACTGCAGGACACCTACGAGTGTTACTTCGCGATCGTCGACTGGCACTCGCTCACGACCGACTACGCCGACCCGGGCCAGGTCAAAGAGAACATCCTCGAGGTCGCGACGGACTGGCTCGCCGCCGGTCTCGATCCCGCGCGTTCGCCGCTGTTCATCCAGAGTCTCGTGCCCGAGCACGCCGAGCTGCACTTGCTCTTGTCGATGATAACGCCGCTACCCTGGCTCGAACGCGTGCCGACCTACAAGGAACAGCAGACCCAGATCTCGGAGAAGGATCTCTCGACCTACGGTTTCCTCGGCTATCCGCTGCTGCAGACGGCCGACATCATCATCTACAAAGCCGACGCCGTGCCGGTCGGCGAGGACCAGGCGCCGCACATCGAGCTGACGCGCGAGATCGTGCGCCGCTTCAACAATTTCTATGGACCCGTATTCCCGGAGCCGAAGACGCTGCTCACCGAGGCGAAGCGCATCCCCGGTACCGACGGTCGCAAGATGTCCAAGTCCTACGGCAACGCGATCTACCTGAAAGACGATCCGGAGACGCTGCGCCGGAAGCTGCGGCCGATGCTCACGGATCCCGCGCGCCAGCGGCGCACGGACGCCGGCAATCCTGAGATCTGCCCGGTGTTCGACCTGCACAAGGCCTTCTCGACGAAGTCAACGCAGGACTGGGCCGCGGCCGGCTGCCGCAGCGCCGGCATCGGCTGCCTCGACTGCAAGGGCAAGCTCACCGAGCACATGCTCGAGCGGCTCGCCCCGCTCCACGCGCGCCGCAGCGATTGGGAGAAGCGGCCAGGCGACGTGTGGCAGATCCTGGTCGAGGGCGGCAAGCGCGCCCGGCTCACGGCCCAGGCGACGATGGACGAAGTACGCAGTGCGATGAAGATCCGCTATTGATGACCGCCGAGACCGAAGATCCGAAGCCGGAGGCCGTGGCGCCCCCCGAAACCGCCTCGGCGAAGAGCGGCCGTGTCGCCGCGCCCGAGGGCGTCTTATCCTCGCTGCCCGACGACGCGCCGCAGGTCCATCTCGCGATGTTCGACGGGCCGCTCGACCTGCTCTTGTACCTGATCCGCCGCGACCAGATCGACATCTACGACATCCCGATCGCGCCCATCACGCGCCAGTACATGGAGTACCTGGAGCTGATGCAGGAGCTGAACCTGGACGTGGCCGGCGAGTTCATGGTGATGGCCGCGACGCTCATCCACATCAAGTCGAAGATGCTGGTGCCCGTGGACCCGACCGAGGCGCAGGGCGAAGCGGACCTCGAAGACCCGCGCGAGGCGCTGGTGCGCCGGCTGCTCGAGTTCGAGCGCTACAAGGAAGCCGCGGGCTTGCTCCACCAGAAGGGCCAGATCCGCGCCGCGACCTGGACTCGCCCCGAGGAAGCGCTGCCGAAGTTCGACGACGGCGGCGAGGAGATGCTCGAGGCCGGCCTGTTCGATCTGATCAGCGCCTTCAAGGAGCTGCTCGACCGGCGCAAGACGCTGCTCGCCCACGAGGTGGGGTCCGAGGGCAAGAGCATCGAAGCGCGCATGGACGAGATCCTTGGTTTGCTGAAAGAGGGCGAGTCGCTCGAGTTCGTGGCGCTGTTCGAGACCGAGCGTACCAAGGTCGACATGATCGTGACCTTCCTGGCGATCCTGGAGCTGATCCGCCTGAAGCGCGTGAAGGTCTACCAGCGCGGGACCTTCCAGCCGATCCGGGTGTTCCGCCCGGTTGGTCCGGAGCAGGGTACGCCGCAGCCGGCGGCTTGAGACGAGCAGCCACGGTATTGGTCGTTGGCGCTTCCCTCCCCCCTACGTGGGGGAGGGATAGGGAGCGGGGGTCGATGCATGACTGACCAGGAGGACAACGAGCAGCCCGACACGGAAACACCGGTTCTCCCGCCCCAAGAGGTGCGCGCCGTGGTCGAGGCGCTGATCTTCGCCTCGCCGCAGCCGATCACGCCGCGCGAGATCACGCAGGTGATGCAGGGCGTGCCGAAGCAGGCGTGGACGCAGGCGATCGCCGAGATCCAGGCCGACTACGCGCGCGACGGCCGCGGCCTGCAGCTCGTCGAGGTGGCCGGGGGCTGGCAGATCACCACGCGCCCCGAGTACAACGACTGGATCCGCGAGCTGCTCGACCCGAAGCTGCCGACGCGGCTGTCTATCCAGGCGCTCGAGACACTGGCGGTGATCGCCTATAAACAGCCCGTCACGATGCCCGAGGTGATCGAGCTGCGCGGCGTGAAGTCGGGCGGCGTGATCAAGACGCTGCTCGAAAAACGGCTGATCCGGATCACCGGCCGCAAGGAAGTCGTCGGTCGCCCGATGCTCTACGGCACGACCAGGGCCTTCCTGTTGCACTTTGGTCTCAAGGACCTGGCTGAGCTTCCCAAGATCGAGGAGTTTGCCGAGGTGCTGGGGGAGGAGGTCGACGTCGTGGGCCTGAAGAAGGCGATCGAGGCCCCGCGGCCCGTGGAGATTCCGATGTCCGAGGAGGACGTTATCTCTGAGGAGTCAGACAACCCGGAGCCGCAGACTTAAAGTAATACTTGACCATTGCATCCTAAACATCTATTATTATTCGTTTTTATAGTAGAGGTGACGATGCGACGACTGCTAGCTGGGGTGCTCTTCGCTTCGCTGGCCGGCTGTGGCGTGATCGACGGGATCACCGGCCCAGGCGGGCTCAAGATCGACAAGTTCGTCGCGACACCCGCCGAGGCGACGCCCGGCGACTCGGTGACCCTGAGTTGGGACGTTTCCGGCGCCGAAACCATCCAGATCGACAATGGCGTCGGCAGCGTCTCGGCCAAGGGTGTCGTGCAGGTCCGGCCGACGCAGACCCGGGACTACACGCTACTGGCGAAAGCGGGAACGTCGCAAGCCACGGCCACTGTCCAGGTCACGGTCAGAGGCTCCGGGTCACCGTTGCCGAGTCCCTCCCCTTCGCCGAGTCCCTCACCGTCGCCGAGCCCTTCACCCTCGCCGTCTCCCGAGCCCTCTCCCTCTCCGACGCCTGAGCCCTCGCCTTCGCCAAGTCCGACCCCGACTCCCGAGCCGACGCCCACACCCGAGCCCACACCGGAGCCGCTCGCCTGCGGTTCGCCCGCGACCACGGCGGGGAACTGCGCCCTCACCGTGACCTACCCGGAGCCGCTGGATGTGGGCGAATGCGTAGAGGTCAACCTCGTGAGCGTGAATCAGGCCTGTCCCGTGGCCCCGGCCACGACTCGCTCCATCCGTTTCGACCTCACGGCCAGCACCACGCGGACGTTGCAGTGGCGGCGCTCCGCCTCGAGCAGCGACGTGCTCGACCCGAACGGCGGCTCTGTCGCCTCGAGTGGCGAGACCAGCGTCGTGCTCTCGGACATCGCCCTGGCGAGCTCGGTGACCTTCGAGGTCGTCGACGCCCTCGGCAACGTCCGCCTCCGCTTCAAGCTCAAGCATTATTAGAAGTCGGAAGATCGGGGGTGTGCGTGGTTCCCTACCCCCCGATCTACTGCTGATATCATCGGATGTTCATGCAGGAGCGGTTGCAGAAGATCCTGTCGCGCGCGGGCATAGCATCCCGGCGTGGGGCCGAGGAGGTGATGCTCCACGGCCGCGTCACGGTGAACGGCGAGACGATTCGTGAGCTGGGCACCAAGGCCGACATCCAGACCGACGACGTGCGTGTCGACGGCGTGCGGATACGGCCGCCGAAGGCGCCGGTCTATCTGGTCCTGAACAAGCCCAAAGGCGTCGTCTCGACCCGCCACGATCCCGAGGGCCGGCAGACGGTGATGAGCCTGGTGCCGGCCGTCGCGGGATTGTTTCCCGTGGGCCGCCTCGACGTCACCACCGAGGGCCTGATCCTGCTGACGAGCGACGGCGAGTTCGCGCAGCGCGTGTCCCATCCGAGCTACGAGGTGCCGCGTGTTTACGAGGCCAAGGTCCGCGGCGTCCCCGACGCCGAAACGCTGGCGCGGCTCAAGCGCGGCGTTCTGGTCGAAGGCGAGCGCATGGCGGTCGATCGGGTGCGCCTGCTCGAATCCGACAACAATTCCTGGATCGAGGTGACGCTCCACGAGGGCAAGAAACACGAGGTGAAGCGGCTGTTGCAGGCCGTGGGTCATCCGGTGTCGAAGCTGAGGCGCGTCGCGCTCGGACCCGTCACGACCCGCGGCCTGGAGCCGGGGCAGTTTCGCCAGTTGACGCCCCGCGAGATCAAGACGCTCTCAGGCCGAGCCGCGACTCCCCGGAAGGCACGCGCGTGAAGCCCGTGCGGGATCGCAGTGTGCCGGCTCCGGCACATCTCGAAGGCCTCGACCGCTACGAGCCCGGGATGTCGATCGAGCAGGTGGAGCGCGAGCAGGGTCTCGCCGACGTCGTCAAGCTCGCTTCCAACGAGAACCCGCTCGGGCCCTCGCCGCTGGGCCTGGAGGCGGCGCGCCAAGCCCTCGTCTCCATCCACCGCTATCCCGACGGCGCGGGCACGGTGCTGCGCGCGAAGCTCGCAGTACGGCTCGGCGTGCTGGAGGAGCAGGTCACGCTCGGGAATGGCTCGAGCGACTTGATCGACCTGCTCGCTCGCGCCTACCTCGCACCCGGCGACAACGCGGTGATCGCCGAGCGCGCTTTCGCGCGCTTCCGCCAGAGCGTCAACTCCCGCAACAGGGGCGCCAGGCTCGTGGCGATGCGGGCACAAAGCCACGATCTCGAGGCCATGCGGGAGGCCTGCGACGCCCGGACCCGGCTGCTGTTCGTCGCGAATCCCAACAACCCGACCGGCACCTGGAATGCCCGCCGCGAGCTAGAGACGCTGCTGAGCCGCCTGCCCCAAGGCGTCCTCGTCGTGCTCGACGAGGCCTACTTCGACTTTGCCAGTGAAGAGCCCGACTACCCGAATGGCCTCGACTTCGTCGCGCGCGGCGCGCCCGTGGCCGTGCTGCGCACCTTTTCCAAGGCTTACGGCCTGGCCGGGCTTCGGATCGGCTACGCGGTCGCGGCGCCCGAGGTGATCGCGGCCCTCGATATCGTGCGCGAGCCCTTCAACACCGGGAGCCTCGGCCAGATCGCAGCGCACGCGGCCCTCGACGACCACGAGCACGTCGCCAGCAGCGTCGCGCTCAACCGCACGCAGAAGGCCCGCCTCGAAAGCGAGCTGCGCGGCCGCGGCCTGGACGCGCTTCCGAGCCTGGGCAACTTCCTGTGCGTCGAGATGCATCGCGACGGCGACCTCGTGTTCCGGCGCTTGATCGAGCATGGCGTGATCGTGCGGCCGTTGCGCGCCTACGACCTGCCCAGTCATCTGCGCATTTCCGTCGGCGGCCCCGCCGAGATCGATCGGCTGCTCTCGGCTCTCGATGCCGTGCTGCTCGAAATCCCGCGCGCGTGAAGCCGCTGGTGATCGCGATCGACGGCCCTTCGGGGGCCGGCAAATCGACGGCCGGGCTCGCCTTGGCCGCTCGCCTCGGGTACCTGTTCGTCGATACGGGAGCCATGTATCGCGCGCTCGCCTGGAAGGCGATGCGCGCGGGCGTCGACTCCTCCGCGGAGCTGGCGCTCGCGAGATTGCTCCAGGCCTCGCGCATCGAGCTGCGCGATGGCGGGCGAAAGGTGCTGCTCGATGGCGAAGACGTGACGCTCGAGGTGCGTGCCCGCGAAGTGAGCGCGGCGGCCTCGCGCGTTTCCGTGCACCCGGCCGTGCGGCGCGAGATGGTGGCCCGGCAGCGCGAGTTCGGCTGTGCTGGCGGCGTCGTTCTCGATGGCCGCGACATCGGCAGCGCGGTGTTTCCAGACGCGGACGTGAAGTTCTACGTCGATGCCGAGGTGCGGCACCGCGCCCTGCGCCGCCAGCGCGAGCTGCTGGCCGCGGGCGCCGCGGCCGAGCTCGCGGCCATCGAACGCGAGATCCGCGAGCGCGACCACGCCGACATGACCCGCAGCGACTCGCCGCTGACCCGCGCCGCCGATGCGGTTCTCATCGACACGACCCAGCTCACGCCGGAGCAGGTCCTCGAGCACATGCTCGAGGTGGTGAATCAGCGCCTCGGCTAGCCAGGGCAGGAGCCCTGCTGCGCGAGGGCGCTAGTGGCGCGACGCGTGAGCTTCGGCGTCGCGCCGCGCTAGAATCGAAGCTTTGCGAATTCGTCGAAGCTGGTGGCGCCTTCCGCGACGAGTTGCAGGCAGCGGGCCCGGAGTGTCGTCATGCCTCCGCTGATCGCCATCGACTCGATGGCCGCCGCGGAGAGGCCTGTCTGGATCGCGCTGCGGATTTCGGGAGCGCCGTTCATCACCTCGAAGATCGCGCGCCGCCCGCGGTAGCCGACCTTGTTGCAGGTCGGGCAACCCTTGCCGCGGAAGAAATGCAGCTTCGCGGCCTCGTCGGCGGTGATGCCGTGGTTGGCGAGCGTCTGCGGCGCGGGAGGCTCGGAGGGCTCGCGGCAGATGCGGCAGATCTGTCGCACCAGCCTCTGGCAGGTCACGGCCGAGACCGACCCCGCCAGCAGTTGGGGCGGCACGCCCATCTCGACCAGGCTGGTGATGGCGCCGCCGGCCGTCTGGGCATGAAGCACCGCCACCACCAGGATGCTCGACGCGAGCTGGGTGGCGAGCAGAGCCGTCGGGCGGTCGGGGAGGGACGACAGCAGCACCACCTCGGGTCGCACCGCCACGACCGAGCGTAGCGTCTCCGCCATTTTCATCCCCTGCGCGCCCATCTCCACCTCGACCTGCCGCGCGCCTTCCAGGGGCCAGTGGATCGGCGACTCGAGAGACACCACGTCCCGTTGCGCCTGGACCAGGAAGTTCATGATCGAGTAGGTCGTGGTGCCCGCGCCGTTGAAGGTCGGGCCGGTGACCAGGATAAGGCCGAAGGTGTCGCGCAGCTCCTCGATCAGTCGCACACGGTCCTCGATCTCGAGGCCGAGCGTCGTGAAGTCCTTGATGAAGGTCGCGCGGTTGATCAGCTTGATGGTGGCCGAGACGCCGTGGGCCGTGGGCAGGGTCTGGGCGACGAGGTCGTAGTCGGCCTCCGCGAGCCGACCGCTCGAGCGGCTGGTCTGGGGACGATTGGCTTTGCTCGGGTCCAGCCGGAACACTTCGAACAGCTTCTGCGTGAACGAGTCCTGGAAGCTCTTCGGGATCGGATCGACACGGAAGAAGAAACCGTCGATCCGGTACTTGACTGAGATCGCGTCTTCCTTGGGCTCGATGTGGACGTCCGACGCCCCCTTCCGGGCGGCGAGCGACAGGATGTACTGGATGATCGCGTCGGGGCCGCTCTGCTCCCAGACCGGGCTCGCCGCGTACTCGACGCCCAACGTATCGGCCAGAGGACTCACGCCCTGGCTCTTGAGCGCAGCCTGGATGTCCTCGGGCCGGGCCAGCTTGCGCTCGATCAGGATCTCGCCCAGCTTCTTGCCGGTCTTCTTCTGCTCGACGAGCACCTCGAGAAGCTGGGGTGTCGTGAGCTTCTTCATGCGAATCAGGACGTCGCCGAGCCGGTCTTTGCTTCGCGCCAGGGTCTGGATCTCTTCGACCAGCTTGGCCGGGGCTTTCTTCCAGAAAGCCTGCTTGTACTTCTCGCTGCCGTCGCAGAAACAGTGGAAGCAAAACGGGCACAGCTTGGTCGGGTTCTTGGCGTCGTCGGAACACCAGACCGCGCCCAGGGCGTCGAACTCGCCCAGGCAGTTCCAGCAGGTGATCAGATAAGTCTCAACCGCCAAGGGCACCAAACCTCGATTCGATGGAGATATCGAACATTTCAGAGGGTAGCCCATAACTTGTTGACACGCAAGGCACTGTACTTCGTTGACCCTCCTTGGGCCGCTGTGGTACCGTCATGCCCGCTTCGATGGAAAGCGTCGCCGGGCTGCCTCGCAAGACTCCGCTCCACGCCGTGCATCGCGAAAGCGGGGCCAGGATGGTCCCCTTCGGCGGCTGGGAGATGCCGGTCGAATACTCCGGCTTGATCGCCGAGCACATGGCGGTCCGGTCGGCCGCCGGGCTCTTCGACGTTTCCCATATGGGCGAGCTCGAGCTTGAAGGCCCCGGCGCCCTGGCTTTCCTGCAGTGCGTCACGTCCAACAACGTCGCGAAACTGGTGGACGGCCAGGCGCAGTACTCCGCCTTCCCGATGCCGAACGGGGCACCCGTGGACGACGTGATCGTGTCACGCAAGGCTGCCGACCGCTTCTGGCTCGTCGTCAACGCCAGCAACATCGAGAAGGACTTCAGCTGGCTCCGGCAGCACGGGCCGAAGGACTGTGAGCTACGCAACCGCAGCGACGAGTTCGCGCTGATCGCCTTGCAGGGCCCGAAGGCCCAGGCGATCCTGCAGGGGCTGACGCCCGTGGATCTGGCCACGATCCGCTATTACCACTTTGCCCAGGGCGACGTGGACAGCCATCCGGCGACGATCTCGCGCACCGGCTACACCGGCGAGGACGGGTTCGAGATCCTGGTCACGGCCGACCTGGCGGAACCCCTGTGGCGCAAGCTGATTACGGTGGGCCAGCCGCAAGGCCTCGTGCCAGCGGGCCTCGGGGCTCGGGACACGCTCCGGCTCGAGGCGCGGATGTGCTTGTACGGCAATGACATGGACGAAACGACCAGCCTGATCGAGGCGGGCCTCGGCTGGATCGTGTCCCTGGACGAGGCCAAGGGCGACTTCGTCGGCCGTGCGCTGCTCGAGGCGCAGAAGAAGAACGGCGCGCCGCGCAGGCTGGTCGGCTTCGAGATGGTCGGGCGCGGCATCGCCCGCCACGGCTATCCCGTGAGCCTCCAGGGCGCGCCGGCCGGCGTCGTGACCTCGGGCACGTTCGCCCCGTACCTGCAGAAGAACATCGGCCTTTGCTATCTGCCGTCCGAGCACTCGGCCACGGGCACCGAGTTCGATGTGGAGATCCGGGGCAAGCTGGTCCCGGCTCGAGTCGTTCCGACGCCGTTTTACAAGCGCGCGAAGTAAAAGGAGCCTTCATGTATCCAGAAGACCTCCGCTATACGCAGGACCACGAGTGGGTCCGGCTGGCGGGGGATCGTGGCACCGTCGGCATCACGGACTATGCGCAAAAGCAGCTCGGCGACGTCGTGTTCCTCGAGCTGCCCCAGCTCGGGCGCGCGCTCCAGGCCGGCGAGAACTTCGGCACGGTCGAATCGGTGAAAGCCGTGTCGGAGCTGCTTGCCCCGGTGAGCGGCGATGTCGCCGAGGCGAACGACGCGCTCGTGAAGGCCCCCGAGGCCGTCAACACGGATCCCTACGGCGCCGGCTGGATGATCGTCGTGAAGCTCGCCGACCCGGCCTCGGTTGCGTCGCTCATGGACGCGGCCGCATACGAGGCCTTCGTCGAGAGCGAGTCGAAGTAGGTCTTTGCCCTCGAGCTTGAGGAACATGGTGGAGACGAATCAGACCAGAGCACTCCTGGCGCCCTGCGACATCTTTGCCGAACGGCATCTCGGCCCCGACGCAAGGGAGCGGACCGAGATGCTGACGCTGCTGGGGGTCGCGAGCCTCGAGTCGCTGATCGCGGAGACCGTCCCCAGCGCCATTCGCCGCAAGCCGCTCGCGCTGCCCGAGCCCCGCGGCGAGCAGGAGCTGCTCGACGAGTTGCGCGAGATCGCGCAGCGGAACCAGATCTACCGCTCGTTCCTCGGCATGGGCTACCACGGCAGCATCACGCCCGCGGTGATCCAGAGAAACATCCTCGAGAACCCCGTCTGGTACACCGCCTATACGCCGTACCAGGCCGAGATCGCGCAGGGGCGGCTCGAAGCGCTGCTCAACTTCCAGACGCTGATCGCCGAGCTCACGGCCCTGCCGCTCTCGAATGCATCGCTGCTCGACGAGGCGACGGCCGCGGCCGAGGCCATGAACATGGCGCACGCGGTCGCGAAGCCGGGACGGTCGGGTTTCTTCGTGGCCGAAGACTGCCATCCGCAGACGCTCGCCGTCGTCAAGACGCGGGCGCTGCCGCTCGGCATCGAGGTCCACGCCGGCCCGCTCGAGTCGCTCGATTTCGCGGCGCAGAGGCTGTTCGGTGTGCTCGTGCAGTACCCCACGAGCGACGGCCGGATTCGCGACTACGCCCCGCTCGCGGCGGAGGTCCACGCCTCCGGAGCGCTGCTCGTCGTCGCGGCGGACCTGCTCTCGCTCGTCCTGCTGCGCGCGCCTGGCGAGTTTGGCGCCGACATCGCGATCGGCTCGTCGCAGCGCTTCGGCGTGCCGGTCGGCTTCGGCGGTCCGCACGCCGCCTTCCTCGCGACGAAGGACGACTTCAAGCGCCAGATGCCGGGCCGCATCATCGGCATCTCGAAGGACGCCGAGGGCCGCCAGGCCTACCGCATGGCGCTGCAGACCCGCGAGCAACACATCCGCCGCGAGAAGGCCACCAGCAACATCTGCACAGCGCAGGTGTTGCTGGCCGTGATGGCGAGCATGTACGCGGTCTACCACGGTCCCGAAGGGCTCCGGAAGATCGCGCGGCGCATCCACGCGCTGACCTCGCTGCTGGCGCTCGGCCTGGGCAAGCTGGGCTACGAGATCGGCCCCGGCCCGTTCTTCGACACGCTGCGGGTGCGCGTAGCGCCCGCCGACGCACCCAGGCTGCTGGCGGCCGCGCGCGAGAAGCGGCTCAACCTGCGCGGCTATGCCGACGGCTCGCTCGGCATCGCTATCGACGAGACGACGCTGCCGCGGCATCTCGAGAGGCTCTTCGCGGTGTTCGCGGCGGGGAAGCCCGTGCCCTTCACGATCGAGACCCTGGGCCGCGAGGCCGACTACGCGTTCCCCGCGCCGCATGCGCGGCGTAGCGAGTTCCTGGAGCAGGAGGTCTTCAACCGGCACCACACCGAGCACCAGATGGTGCGCTACATGCAGCGGCTGCAGGAGAAGGACCTGACGCTCGCGACGTCGATGATCCCGCTCGGTTCCTGCACCATGAAGCTGAACGGCAGCTCGGAGATGGCGCCGGTGACGTGGCCCGAGTTCGGGCGCATCCACCCTTTCGCTCCGGCCGAGCAGGCGTTGGGCTACGCGGAGCTGTTCCGGCAGCTCGAGGCCTGGCTCAGCGAGATCACCGGCTTCCCGGCGATTTCACTGCAGCCGAACTCCGGGGCGCAGGGCGAGTACGCGGGCCTGCTGACGATCCGCGCCTATCACCGCAGCCGCGGCGACGGGCATCGCAACATCTGCCTGATTCCGGTTTCGGCGCACGGCACGAACCCGGCCAGCGCGGCGATGGCCGGCTTCAAGGTCGTGGTGGTGGCGTGCGACGAGCGCGGCAACGTCGACGTCGCCGACCTGCGCAAGAAGGCCGAGGCGCACCGCGCGGAACTCGGGGCGCTGATGGTCACGTACCCGTCGACGCACGGCGTCTTCGAAGAAGCCATTCACGAGATCTGCGAGATCGTCCACGCAAGCGGCGGTCAGGTGTACATGGACGGCGCCAACATGAACGCGCAGGTCGGGCTCACCAGCCCGGCGGCCATCGGCGCCGACGTCTGCCACCTGAACCTGCACAAGACGTTCTGCATCCCGCACGGCGGCGGCGGTCCGGGCGTGGGCCCGATCGGCGTCGCGAAGCACTTGGCGCCGTTTCTCCCGGGTCATCCGGTCACGGGCCTCGGCGGTCCGCAAGCCCTCGGCACCATCTCGGCCGCGCCCTACGGCTCTTCGAGCATCCTGGTGATCCCGTGGGTCTACATCGCACTGATGGGCGGCGAGGGCCTGACGCAGGCGACGCAGCTTGCGATCCTGAGCGCGAACTACATGATGAAGCGTCTGGAGAAGCACTACCAGGTGCTCTACGCGGGCGCTTCCGGGCGCTGTGCCCACGAGTTCATCCTCGACTGCCGGCTCTTCAAGGCCTGCGGCATCGAGGTCGACGACATCGCGAAGCGGCTCATGGACTACGGTTTCCACGCGCCGACGATGTCGTTTCCGGTGGCAGGCACGCTGATGATCGAACCGACGGAGAGCGAACCCAAAGCGGAGCTCGACCGCTTCTGCGACGCGCTGATCGCGATCCGCGAGGAGATTCGCGCGGTCGAGGAAGGCCGCATGGACAAGGTGAACAATCCGCTCAAGAACGCCCCGCACACGGTGCACGCGGTGACGGCCACGGAATGGACTCGGCCCTACACGCGCGAACAGGCGGCCTTCCCGGCGCCCTGGGTCAAGGCCCACAAGTTCTGGCCCGCGGTCGCGCGCATCGACAACACCTACGGCGACCGCAACCTGATCTGCGTCTGCCCGAGCGTCGAGGAATACGCGTGAGACGCTTTGTCGTCGGCCTTGCACTGCTCGTGCTGGCTGCGCCGGCCGGCGCACAGGAAGCGCGCCGCCGCTGGGAGCAGAGCTGCCAGATCCGCAAGGACAAGTTCGACTACATCCTGCCGCAGGCGCTGCGCGAGAACGGCATCGACATGTGGCTCGTGATGATGAAGGAAGGCCACTACGACCCGCTCTACGACGACCTGGGCCGCGGCTATCCGGGCCGGGTCGGGTTCTACGTCTTCACCGACCGCGGCGGCGACCGCATCGAGCGCGTGGCGCTGGGCGTCGAGGGGCCACTGCTCGAGGGTTGCCCGGTCTACGACAAGGTTGAAGGCGAGTACGACCTCAAAGCCTTCGTCGCCGAACGCGCCCCCAAGCGCATCGGCCTCAACATTTCCGACGAGATCGGCGCCGCCGACGGCCTCTCGCACTCGGCCTATCTCGAGCTCCTGAAGACGCTGGGCGAGCCGTGGGCGTCGCGCCTGGTTCCCGCCGAGAAGCTCGTCTCCGATTTCCGCTCGCGGCGCGTGGCCTCCGAGATCGCGGCCTTCGCCGAAGCGGGGCAGCTGTCGCGCTCGATCGCCGAGCGCGCCCTGTCCAACGAAGTGATTCGCCCCGGCGCGACGACGCTCGAAGACGTCGCGTGGTGGATGCAGGACCGGCTGCTCGAGCAGGGTCTGGGCTCGTCCTTCGATCAGCCGTCGGTCTACGTCACCGGGCCGAAGGGCATCGAGGACGTCTCGAACCGGCGCGTGATCCAGCGCGGCGACCTGTTGATCATCGATTGGGGCGTCTGCCTGATGAACTTCTGCACCGACGTGAAGCGCATGGCCTACGTGCTGAAGCCGGGCGAAGGCGCGCCGCCGAAGGGCATCCAGAACGCCTTCGAGCAGGCCGTGAAAGTCCGCGACGTGATCCGCCGCAACATCAAGGCGGGCAAGCGCGCCGACGAGACGCTCGCGATCCTGAACCAGAAGGTCGGCGAGGCCGGCTTCGCGATCATGAAGGAGTTCAACAAGCCGTCGCCCACGTCCGCCACCGAGGTCATCATCGGCTGCCACTCGGTAGGGAACACGGGCCACGGCATCGGCCCGTCGATCGCCTGGTTCAACCCCCTTCGGTTGACCTTCGAGATAAGGCCCACGAACCTGTTCTCGATCGAGTTCTTTGCCTACACGCCCGCGCCGGAGTGGGGCGGCGCCAAGGTCCGCATCCCGCTCGAAGACGACGCCATCGTCACCGAGCGCGGCATCGAGTGGCTGTACCCCGTCAACAACCGGATCCTGCTCATAGGCTGATTGGTCGCTCGGCCTCCCGGACCCTGTAATTCCTGTCCGACTTGCGCCGGGCATCAGCCACAGGGGTCAGGCGCGGACTTCTGCCGGGAGGCAAACGGTCACCTCCAAGTCCCCTAGTCGCTTTTGGTAGGCCGTATCAGCAGATGGCGTCACCGCGTAGTTGCGACCCTTGGGATAGGCGCTAAGGCGGGCAATTCCTCGAGGAGCACGGGCAGCAGGTGCACCAGGCGTTTGCGCCCCGCGAGCGTGTCGCGAAATTTCCGACTGGCCGCGAGGGTCGATAAACCGGCAGCCAGAATATCCCGCAGCGTCCGGCCGTCCACGCGTTCCATGACCATGTAGAAGGTGGGGCCGGCGGACCCGAAGTCGTGGATCGTGACGATGTTGGGATGGTTGAGGGCCGAGGCGGCGCGCGCCTCGCGTTCGAAGCGGGCTCGCCGGTCCTCGTTCGAAGAGATGTCGGAAGGGAGGACCTTGATCGCCACCTCCCGGTCGAGCTTCGGGTCGCACGCGCGGTAAACCTCACCGATTCCCCCGGTTCCGAGCGGGGCGAGGACCTCGTACGCACCGAGACGGGTGCCTGGAGCGAGAGTCAACCTGGGTGGAAGGATAGCCTCATCCCCAAGGCGCCGCCAAGAAGCTTCACGCTCGCGGCAGAGCCCGGACGCGGTCGGCAGACCTTCTCGGCCGGATGATGGGCGCTACTCGTCGTCCTTCGAGACGGCGCGAGGCCTGCCGACCGGCCGGGCGCGTGAAGCGTCGAGGATGCGCACGAGGCCGGCGAGGCCCACGAAGCGCACACGCAGATCGCCATAGCGGCGCTCGAACTCGTGGTCCACGTCGGCCGCCACGACGAGGTTGCGGCCCGCGGGGTAGCGTCTGCGGAAGGCCTTCAGGTTCGCCGGGTCGAAGCCATCGGCCGACCACTTGCACTCGATGGCCGTGGGCGCCCTGCTCCGAGGCGCGAAGACGAAGTCCACCTCGTTGCCGCTCTTGCTCCGCCAGTACTGCACCTCGACCCGACCCAGGCGGGCGTGGATTTCATTCAACACATAGTGCTCGAAGAGCAGGCCGAGGTCTTCGCGTCGGAGCTCACCGATGCCGCGGTGGTAGCACACGAAGCCGGTGTCGAAGCCGTAGACCTTGGGCGCGTGAACGATCTCGGAGGGTCCGCCGGCCGAGTAGGGCCTGATGACGTGCGCCACGAGCGTCGCCTCGAGGACGGCCAGGTAGTTGGAAATCGTCTGCCGGCTCACCTCGCAGGGGCCCGCAAAGCGGGTCGCTTCGAAGATGCCGCCGCTCGCGGCCAGGAGAAGCTCGAAGAAGCGCTGAAAGGGGGCTCGCCGCTCCAGGCGGAAGAGTTCCAGCACGTCCTTGGCCCAGTACGCGTCGACCCATTCCTGAAAGTCCGCCTCGGGCAAGCGGGGGGCCAGGAAGAAGGAGGGCAGCCCTCCTCGAAACAGCCTTCGAGGCAGGTCCGAGTGCGGGAAGGCGGCGCGGTCCGCTTCGCACATGGGCGTGAGCCACAGTTCCGCCTTTCGCCCGGTGAGGGTGTCTCGAAAACGAGCGGAAGCGCCCAGCGTCGAAGAGCCGGTGGCCACGATCCGGGTGGTGGGAAAGTGATCGGCGGCGATCTTCAGGAGCTGTGCCGGGTCGACCAGCCGATGCACTTCGTCGAGCACGATCCGTTTGCCGCGCACTCCCTCGAGGAAGGCCTGGGGGTCCTCGAGTTGCCGCCTGACCCGTGGCAGCTCGCAGTCGAGGTACAAGGCGTTCGGGAGGGACTGGCTGAGGAGCGTTTTGCCGACGCGACGGACCCCGAAGAGCCACACGACGGAGCGCCGGCGCCATGCCGCGCGCAGCCGCCCCTGCCAGAAGTCGCGCTCGACCATATGACGCCAGTTTAGCGTTTGGTCCTACTAAACGCAAGCCTGCAGGCGTTTGGCTCGGGCGCGGTAGCGCCGCTATTCGGCTTCGGCCTGGGCCTGGATCCGGACGCGCTCGGCGCGGGACTCGCGGATGGCGTGCTCGAGGGCCGCGTCGGCCACGAGCGTCATGTCGGCCGCGGCGCTCTTCAGGTCGCCGTGCTCGACGGCGCGCGAGATGACCTCGGCCTTCGTGAAGCCTTGCTTACGGCCCAGGAACGGCTTCACGATCAGGTAGATCACGTCGCGCAGCGGCATGTAGCGCGTAAAGCGGCGCAGCAGCTTCAGCGTCTGCCCCGTATGACGTGTGAGCTTGTACAGGATCAGCTTGCGCATCTCCTCGGAGCGGATGCGGTGGATCTCTTCGCCCGAAAGCACCGTGGGGTCGATCGACGAGCACTTGAAGTACTTGTACCAATCGTTCGCGTCGTTCACGAGCCCGCGCCGGACGTACTCCTGCCACAGCGGCGTCCCGCGGTAGACGCACAGCCGGTTGAATCCGAAGCTGTCGATGCGCAGCTTCGAGGCGAAGCGGAAGGTCTCGCGCATGTCGGCTTCCGTCTCATCCGGGTTGCCGACCACGAAGAAGCCGTGCACGATCTCGATGCCGGCCTGCTTCGCGTTCGTGACTGCGGTCTCGATCTCCTGCAGGGTCTGTTCCTTCTTCAGGCGATCGAGGATCTTCTGGCTGCCGCTCTCGATCCCGAACATGATCGTGCGGCAGTGCGCCTTGGCCATGATCGGGAACAGTTGCATGCAGGTCGAGTCGACGCGGCCCTCGCAGCCCCACTGGATCCTGATGTCGTTCTCGATCAGGCCTTTGCAGATCGCCTCGATGCGCTTGGGCTGGAGCAGGAAGTGGTCGTCGACGAAATACACCGAACCGTAGCCGTCCTTCTGGAGCTGCTTGAACTCGGCAAGGACGTGCTCGGGGCTGCGCGAGCGCCACTTGCCCTCGTTGAAGATCGGGATGTCGCAAAACACACAGGGCCATGGGCAGCCGCGCGAGGTCTGCATGGTCGTGAAGCGCTCGAGCGAGAGCACCGCGGGAACGTCGAGGGGCATCGACTCGACGAAGTCGAGCTCGAGGCTCTCCCGGTCCGGGAACGGCCACTGGTCGAGGTCGCGTGCGAGCGGCCGGTTCAGGTTGTGCCGCAGCTTGCCGCCCGGTTCCTGCCAGGTCACGCCCGTCACGGTGTCGGGATCGTCGAGCCGCTCGAGCAGGTCCAGCAGGAGCTGTTCACCATCCCCCCGGCACACGAAGTCCACCTCGGGGCACTGGAGCTTGACGAGCTGCGCGTTGAGGCTGACGAAGACGCCGCCCATCGCGATCTTGACGCGGGTGTCGGCGCCCCGAATCTGGCGTGCCAGGAGCTTGGCGTAGGGGTAGCTGGTCGTCGAGAGAAAGCTGAGCCCGACGAGGTCGGGCTTCACCCGGGCGATCTCGCTCAGGATCACGTCGTCGGGCGTGTCGGGGTTCGCCTGGTCGAACATCACGCACTCGTGGCCGGCGCGCTTCAGGACCGACGAGAGCGACATGATCCCGATCGGCGGGAAGCCCATGATCTGGATGCGCCCGTTCTTGCCCCGCGTCTTCGAGGGGATGGCGTAGAACTGCGGGTCGCGGATGTGGACGAGGAAGACCTTCATGAAGCCGTGAGCCGACTCTACCTCACCTGCGCCGGCCGGGGTTGACCGGGGACACCCGGCCGTGCGAAACCTGGTCCATGCAGGTCAAGGTGCGGCTCTTTGCGTCGCTTCGGGATGCCGCCGGACTCTCGGAGTCCCGGCTGGAGCTGGCGCAGGGAGCGACCGCCGAGGCCGCCTGGCAGGCGCTCGTCGCGGGCCACCCCGCCCTTGCCCCCAGGCGCGCGAGCCTGGGGGTGGCCGTGAACCGCACCTATGCGGGCTTCGAAACCGTCCTGCAGGACGACGACGAAGTCGCGTTCATCCCGCCCGTCAGCGGGGGCTGAGCTCGTCGCTCAGCCGGTAGCCGACGCCGCGCACGGTCTCGAGCAGGCGCGGGTTGCGCGCGTCTTCTTCCAGGTGGCGGCGCAGGCGCATCACGAAGTTGTCGACTGCGCGCGTCTCGGTGTCGGGGTTGAGGTTCCACACCTTCTCGAGGATCTCGGCCTTGGTGACGACCTGGCCGCGCCGCTCGACGAGCAGCTTGAGCAGCATCGCCTCGAGCAGCGTCAGGCGCACGAGCTCGTCGCCCTTGTGCAGCTCCAGGTTCCCGAAGTCGACGAGGGCCGGGCCGACCCTGACCGGCTCGCCGCCGCCGCCGCGCGCCCAGTCCCGGCGCCGGATCAGGCCTTTCACGCGCGCGAGCAGCACCTGTAGGTCGAAGGGCTTCGGCAGGTAGTCGTCGGCGCCCGCCTCCAGGCCCTCCACCACGTCCTCGGGCAGGCCCTTGGCCGTCAGCATCAGCACGGGTGTGTAGTTGCCGGCCTCGCGCATGCGCGCGGCGACCTGGAAGCCGTCGAGCCCGGGCAGCATCACGTCGAGCACCACGAGGTCGACCGCCGCCGGCGGCGCGCCGTCAGGTCCCGGCACCAGCCGCTCGAGCGCGCGCAGGCCGTCGGCGATCGTCTCGACCTGGTAGCCGTCGAGCTCGAGGTTGAAGCGGATGCCGGCCGCGAGATGCTCCTCGTCCTCGACCAGCAGCACCCTAGGCATGCGCCGCCTCCGGCTGCGCGTCCGGTCCGCTCTCGGGCTCGAGCAGGCCAGGCAGCGAGATCGTGAACGTCGAGCCGCGGTCCGGGCCGGGGCTGTCGACCGTGATCGCGCCCTTGTGGCCCTTGACGATGGCGCGCACGATGAAAAGGCCGAGGCCGGTCCCGGTGCGGCTGCGGCGCACCTCGGCCCCGATCCGGTAGAAGCGCGTGAAGACGAACGGCAGGTGGGTGCGGCTGATGCCGATGCCGTGGTCGCGCACGCGCACGTGGGCCTGGCCGTCCTGGTCGCCCCAGGCCTCGATCTCGATCTC
>CAYTWT010000261.1:0-2319 GCA_964442185.1 uncultured Acidobacteriota bacterium | reverse complement strand
CAGCTCGGCATCGGTCTACGAGAAGCCGCCGAGCCACTACCTGATCACCGAGTCGACGCCGCTCGTGAACCCGTTCTGGGACTACTCGCGCCAGAAGATCGCCGCCGAGGATGTCTTGCTCCGCGCGCACCTGGAGCGGCGTTTTCCGGTCACGATCGGCCGGCCTTCGTACAGCTACGGGGAAAGCTGGATTCCTACCGCCACGGGAGTCGACTACACACCCGTGTACCGGCTTCGGCGCGGGCTCGAGTTGGTGGTTCCCGGAGACGGCACGTCGCTGTGGACGATGACGCACAACAGCGACCTGGCCCAGGGCATTATCGGCCTGCTGGGAAATGCCAAGGCAGTCGGCGAAGCGTTCCACATCACCTCCGACGAGGTGCTCTCGTGGAACCAGATCTACGCGACGATAGCCGAGGCCGTAGGTGCGCCGCTGACGCTGGTTCATATCCCTTCCGACTTCATCGCCAAGGTCGACGCGCGGCGCGGTGCCAGCCTGCTGGGCGACAAGGCCCACAGCGCGGTCTTCGACAACTCCAAGATCAAGCGGGCGGTGCCCGATTTCGTGGCGCGCGTGCCGTTCGCCGAAGGCATCCGCCGCTCGGTGGCGTGGTTCGACGCGGATCCCGCGCGCCAGCGCATCGAGGCCAACACCTCGGTCGAGCAGATCTTGACCGTCTGGCGCGCGGCGATGTCCGCCGCGGGCTTCGGTTCTTGAGGATGGTGTCCGTGAAGAAGATCCGCCGCTTTGCCGCTGTGCTGGTCGCAGCCGTGGCCCTGTGGTGGCCCCAACCAATGCTGGCCCAGGTCAAGGCCTGGGAGGGAACGCTCGATCTTCCCACCGACGAGGAGGGACCGCCCGATGTGAACCCGCCCTTCGATCTATTCCAGGGCGGCCGCTTCAACTATCCCTACACGCTGCGCGAGGACATCACCGGCCGCCAGGCCACGGTCCGCTACCGTGCCCTGTACCTGGAGAACGAGCACCTGAAGCTGATCGTGCTCCCGGAGCTGGGCGGCCATCTCTACACCTGCATCGACAAGGCCAATGGCGCCGAGATGTTCTACGCGAACCGCTCGATCCGCAAAGCGCGCATCGGCTACCGGGGGGCGTGGGCGGCCTACGGCGTCGAGTTCAATTTCCCCGTCTCGCACAACTGGGTCTCGATGTCGCCCGTCGACTACGCGCTGTCGCAGAACCCCGACGGCGGCGCGTCGCTCTGGGTCGGCAACGTGGACCGCCCGTACGCGATGCAGTGGCGTGTCGAGCTGAGGCTGCGTCCCGGCCGCTCACTTCTCGAGCAGAACGTGACGCTCTACAACCGGAGTGCCGTCCGGCGGCGCTTCTATTGGTGGAACAACGCCGCGGCGCGCGTGAAGGACGACTCTCGGATCGCGTATCCGATGCGCTACACGGCCTCCCACGGCTTCACCGATGTGGACACATGGCCCGTGGACTCCACGGGTGTCGATCGCTCGCTCGTCGGGAACCATCTCGACGGCCCGGTCTCGCGCTTCAGCCACGGCAGCCGCGAGTCGTTCATGGGCGTCTACCATCCGTGGTCGCAGGCAGGTGTCGTCCACTACTCGTCCCCCGAAGACGCGCCCACGAAAAAGATCTGGTCCTTCGGCGGCGATGCCGACGGCATCGACTGGCGGCGGGCGCTGTCGGACGACCAAAGCGCCTACGTCGAGATCCAGGCCGGGCTGTTCCGGAACCAGGAGACTTACGGCTTCCTGGAGCCGCAGGAGTCGATCCGCTTCTCCGAGTACTGGATGCCGGTGCGGGGAACCGGGGGCATCACGCGTGCCAATCCCGACGCTGTCGTCCAGCTCGCGCGCAAAGGCTCCGAACGCGGCGGTCTGGTCGATCTGGCTTTCGCGGTCAACCTCACGCGAACGTTGAGCGGCGGCACGCTGCGGATCAAGGATGGCGCGCGGATCGTGCACTTCGAACCAATCGACCTGACGCCGGCTCAGGTCCTGAGCCATGAGGCGCGGGGCCTGCCGGTGAAGGCGAAATACACCCTGGAGATTCTGGACGCAGCCGGCCACGTGCTCCTGACCCATACCGAAGACCACTGGGACTTCGTGCCGGATTCGGAGATCGAGGTTGGGCCGCAGCCGAGGCGAATGAGCCCGGCCGCACAGGCTCGCAGCGATGGCGACTTCGCGGAGGCCGGCGACGAACAGGAGCGCAACGGTCAGTTGCTGGCCGCGCTCGAAACCTACCGCCTGGGCCTCGAGCGGTTTCCAGAGAGTTACAGTCTCTTGAAAGCCGCCGGGCGTCTCGCCTTCACGCTGCAGCGTCCGGAGGAT
>CAYTWT010000260.1:0-51755 GCA_964442185.1 uncultured Acidobacteriota bacterium | reverse complement strand
CGCTGCTCGATGGTGAACCTTGATCCCGACTCAGCAAGTCCTGCGCCAGAAGTGCTGAAGGCGGTCGTTCGTGCGAACCAGAACAACGCGGGAATCTACGGCGCGGTCACTCGCATCGGTCGACTGGCGGTCGGACAGACCTAGACGTCGCACAGCGCGACGGCCTCGCGCAGCGAGCTGAGCGGGTCGCGCGTCGGCACGAACTCGTGGGCCACGTAGCCTGCAAACCCCGTGTCGGCGATCGCCGTACAGACCGCCCGCCAGTTGAGTTCCTGCGTCTCGTCCAGCTCGTGGCGGCCGGGCACGCCGCCCGTGTGGTAGTGCGCGATCCACGGGTGCTCGCGCTGGAGGGTGCGGATCACGTCGCCCTCCATGATCTGCATGTGGTAGAGGTCGTCGAGCAGCCGCACGCGCGGCGAGCCCACGGCCTTCACGACCTCGACGCCGAACGCCGTGTGATCGCCCTGGTAGTCGAGGTGGTCGACCTTGCTGTTCAGCAGCTCCACGCAGATGGTCACGCCGTGGTCCTCGGCGACGGCCTTGACTCGATTCAGGCCGTCCACGCAGTTCCCGATCGCCTCCGCATCCGGCATGCCGCGCCGGTTGCCGAAGAAGCTGATCAGGTTCGGCACGCCCAGCTTCGCGGCCTTCGGAATGCTGGCCGTGAGCCCCGCCACGATCGCGTCGTGATTGGCCCGCGTGTTGAGCCCGTTCTCGATCGTGCCGCCATCGCCGTAGCCCATCGAGCAGACGAGGCCGAACTCGCCCACCACCGACCACTCCGGCTCCTCGAGCAGATCCACAGCAGTGAGGCCCATGTCGGCGACGGCCCGATAGAACTCCCGCGCAGGGATCTGCTCGTAGCACCAGCGCGACACCGACTGCTTCAGGCGGCCTTTCGTGACGACGCGCGTGGCCTTGGCCGACGTGGCGCCGAGAAGCGACGCGCCCGCGAACGCCACTCCGGTCTGCAGCAGCACGTCGCGCCTTGCGATCCTGCGCATGGCATCCTCCACCCGCGCTAAACGCGGTTGATTTGTCCGCCCTGAGACGTTAGCGTATCGCCGACTTTCACACCATCCGCGAACCTCGAGAGGCCCCGCGTGGAAATCCTGAGCGCGACGAAGCTCTTCGACGTGTGCATCGTGGGCTCGGGCGCGGGCGGCGGCATGGCCGCCAAGGTGCTGACCGAGGCCGGCGCCGAGGTCGTGCTGCTCGAAGCGGGCCAGCCCTGGGACGCCGCGAAAGACTCGACCATGTTCAAGTGGGCCTACGACTCGCCGCGGCGCGGTGCCGGCACACCCAAGCGACCCTTCGGTGACTTCGACGCCAGCGTCGGCGGCTGGGAACTCGACGGAGAGCCGTACAGCGTGGCCACCGGCGACGAGTTCTGGTGGTGGCGCAGCCGGATGCTCGGCGGGCGCACGAACCACTGGGGCCGTATCGCGCTCCGCTTTGGGCCGCACGACTTCCGTTCGCGCAGCCGCGATGGTCTGGGCGACGACTGGCCGATTGCCTACGAGGACCTCGCTCCCTACTACGACAGGCTGGACCAGCTGGTCGGAATCTTCGGCACGCGCGAGGGCCTGCCCAACGAACCCGACGGCATCTTCCAGCCGGCGCCGAAGCCGCGCTGCTACGAGTTGATGGTGAAGCAGGGCGCCGATCGCCTGGGCATCACCTGTATCCCGTCGCGACTTTCGATCCTCACCAAGCCGTTGAACGGCCGCCCCGCTTGTCATTACTGCGGGCAGTGCGGACGCGGCTGCGCGACGCACTCGAACTTCTCGTCGCCTTCGGTGCTGCTGCCGCCAGCGCTGGCGACGGGCCGCCTCAAGCTCATCACCGGGGCGATGGCCCGCGAGGTGACGACCGATAACGAAGGACACGCCACCGGCATCTCCTACGTCAACACGGCCGACGGCAACGAACAGCGCGTTCGAGCCCGCATCGTCGTGCTGGCGGCGAGTGCTTGTGAATCGGCGCGCCTCTTGCTCAACTCGCGCTCCCTTCGCCACCCCAACGGCCTCGCCAACACGAGCGGCGCCGTCGGCCGCTATCTCACCGACAGCACGGGCAGCTCTGTCGCCGGCTATTTCCCGGAGCTGATGGACGGCGTGCCCCACAACGAGGATGGCACCGGCGGACTGCACCTGTACATGCCGTGGTGGCTCGACGACAAGAAGCTCGACTTTCCACGTGGCTACCACATCGAGTTCTGGGGCGGCCGCGGCCAGCCCGAGTCCGGCATCATGGGTGGCGTGCATCGCTGGAACGGGGGCGGCTACGGCAAGGGGCTGAAGGACGACTACCGCCGGCTTTACGGCGCGACGATCGGCTTCGCCGGGCGCGGCGAGATGATTCCGAACCGGGACAGCTACTGCGAGATCGACCCGGACAGCGTCGACAAGTGGGGCATCCCGGTGCTCCGCTTCCACTTCAGGTGGTCGGACTACGAGCGCAAGCAGGTCCGCCACATGCAGGAGACCTTCCGCGCCTTGATCGACACGCTGGGCGGCACGGCCCTTCGCCCGATGCCCGACGCCGACGCGGGCTGGGGTATCTCGAAAGGCGGCGAGATCATCCACGAGGTGGGCACGACCCGCATGGGCGACAGCCCCAAGACCTCGGTCTTGAACCGCAACTGCCAGGCGCATGAGGTGCCGAACCTGTTCGTGGCCGACGCCGGCCCGTTCGTGAGCAACGCGAACAAGAACCCGACCTGGACGATCCTCGCGCTGTCGATGCGGACGAGCGAGTACATCGCCGAGCAGCTGCGCATGGGCAACCTCTAGGGAAGGCCGGAAGCGCTGATGGAAATCCTGGCCGGCACGAAGCTCTACGACGTCTGCATCGTCGGCTCCGGCGCCGGCGGGGGCATGGCTGCCAAGGTGCTGGCCGACGCGGGCGCGGACATCGTCCTGCTCGAAGCCGGCCCGGATTGGGATGCGGCCCGCGACTCGGCCATGTTCAAGTGGCCCTGGGATTCGCCCCGCCGCGGCGCGGGCACGCCGCGCAAGCCCTTCAGCGATTTCACCGCGAGCATCGGCGGCTGGGAAGTCGAGGGCGAGCCCTACACCTCGGCGCCCGGGGAGAACTTCGTGTGGTGGCGCAGCCGGATGCTCGGCGGCCGGACCAACCACTATGGGCGCGTCTCCCTCCGCTTCGGCCCGAACGACTTTCGGGCCCGCGAACGCGACGGTCTGGGCGACAACTGGCCCATCAGCTATGAAGACCTGGCGCCTTACTACGACAAGGTCGACGAGCTGATCGGCATCTTCGGGAGCGCGGAGGGTCTGCCCAACGATCCCGACGGCAAGTTCCAGCCGGCGCCGAAGCCGCGCTGCGTCGACCTGCTGGTCAAGCAGGGTTGCGAGCGTCTCGGCATCCCCTGCATCCCAGCGCGCATGTCGATCCTGACGAAGCCGCTCAACGGCCGCCCCGCCTGCCACTACTGCGGCCAGTGCGGGCGCGGCTGCTCGACGGACTCGAACTTCTCGTCGCCGCCGGTGCTGCTGAAGCCGGCGCTCGCGACGGGCTGCCTGAAGATCCTGACGGGCGCCATGGCGCGCGAGGTCAGCACCGACAACGAGGGCCGGGCCACGGGTGTTTCGTATGTGCGCAGCTCCGACGGTCGAGAGCAGAGCGTCAGGGCGAAGGTCGTCGTCCTGGCGGCCTCGGCCTGCGAGTCGGCGAGGCTGCTGCTGAACTCGCGCTCCGTGCGCCATCCGAGGGGCCTCGCGAACAGGAGCGGCGCGGTCGGCCGCTACCTGACAGATTCGACCGGCACCTACCTCACGGCCTACTTCCCGCAGCTGATGCACGGTATCCCGCACAACGACGACGGGGCCAACGGCATCCACATGTACATGCCGTGGTGGCTCGACAACAAGCAGCTGGACTTTCCGCGCGGCTACCACATCCAGTTCTACGGCGGCCGTCAGATGCCGGCCTACGGCGTGATGGCCGGAATCCAGCGCTGGAACGGCGGCGGCTACGGGCAGAGCCTCAAAGAGGACTACCGGAAGTTCTACGGCTCCACACTCTCGTTCCAGGGCCTGGGCGAAATGATCCCCAATGCCGACAGCTACTGCGAGATCGACCCCGGCGTCGTGGACAAGTGGGGCATCCCGGTGCTGCGCTTCCACTACAAGTGGTCGGACTACGAGTTGAAGCAGATCCGCCATGTGCAGCAGACGTGCCGGGATCTCGTCGACAAGATGGGAGGCACGCCGCTCGACCCCATGCCCGGCGAGGCGGAAGGCTACGGGATCACGAAGGGCGGCCAGATGATCCACGAGGTCGGGACCACGCGCATGGGCGTGAGCGCCAAGACCTCGGTCCTGAACGCGAACTGCCAGGCCCACGACGTGCCGAACCTGTTCGTCGCGGACGGCGGACCGTTCGTCAGCAACGCCGACAAGAACCCGACCTGGACGATCCTCGCTCTGGCGTGGCGCACCAGCGAGTACATCGCCGAGGAACGGAGGAAGGGAAATCTATGAGCGAGATCGGACGCCGCGGGTGGCTCAAAATCATCGGCGCCGCGCCGCTGGCAGCCCTCGTCCAGGCACCCAGGGCCGCCGCCGTCGAGGTGGCGGCCAAGGCGGCCAAGGCAGCGAAAGGCAAGGCCTTCGTCCCGCAGTTCTTCAGCGCCCACGAGTACGAAACGGTACGCGTGCTGGTGGACCTCGTGATCCCCAGGGACGAGCGTTCGGGAAGCGCCACCGACGCCGGCGTGCCCGAGTTCATGGATTTCATGATGCGGGACCCGCTCGAGTCGCCCGAAGGGAGCGAGAAGCGCCAGATCGCGATGCGCGGCGGTCTGGCGTGGCTGGACCACCAGTGTGCCGACCGCTTCAGGAGGAACTTCGTCGCCTGTGCGGAGGTCGAGCGAAAGGCCGTGCTCGACGACATCGCCTGGCCCGAGAAGGCCCGTCCGGAGATGAAGCAGGGCGCGCATTTCTTCAGCGACTTCCGCGACCTCACGGCCTCGGGCTTCTGGAGCAGCAAGCTGGGGACCGAGGACCTCCAGTACCAGGGCAATACCTTCGTCGCGGAATGGAAGGGCTGCCCACCCGAGGTCCTGGCGCGGCTGGGCCTCGAGGACGCGTGAGGTCGCGCGCATGAAACGCGGCGCCGTCAAACGCCGGGACGCCTTGCGCCGCATCGGCTGGGGTGGGCTGGGGGCGGCCGCAACACCGCTCTGGCTCACCAGCCTGTCGGCGCTGGCCGAAGAACACGCCCACGGCCTGCGCCAGGCCGGGCCCGTCGTGGCGCCGGCCGACTGGACGCCAAAGCTCCTGAATGCCCACCAGAACGAGATGGTGGTGACGCTCAGCGAGTTGATCATTCCCGAAACCGACACGCCCGGTGCCAAGGCCGCGCTCGTCAACCGCTTCGTCGATGCCGTCCTGGAGGACGCCGACGAACCGGACCGCAAGAGCTTCCTGCGCGGTCTCGAGTGGCTGGACAAGCGCAGCGGCGAGTTGTTCGGCGCCGAGTTCGTGAAGGCGGGCCCCGATCAGCAAGCGGCGCTGCTCACGATCCTGAGCTCGGGCAAGAACCAGGCGCTCGAGGACCAGCTCGGGGTCGAGTTCTTCCAGGCGCTGAAGTCGTTGACGATCACCGGCTACTACACGTCGGAGCTCGGCATGCAGCAAGAGCTGCACGACGACGGCCAGATCTTCTTCGCGGCACTCGAAGGTTGCACGCACCCGGAGCACGGCGGGACTTCCCCGCCGCCACTGCCGCGCAAGAAGGGCTGAGGCGCCAGGCATGCCGAACGAGATCTACGATGTCGTGATCGTCGGCTCCGGCGCGAGCGGCGGCTGGGCCGCAATGCAGCTCACACGGGCCGGGCTGAGCGTCGCCGTCCTGGAGGCGGGCCGGAAGCTCGACCCGGCCACGGACTTCACCGAGCACAAGCTCGCCCACGAGATGCCGCTGCGTGGCAGCGAGCAGCCCCCCAGGGCCGCGCGCGAGGAGCAGAAGATCCAGAAGCTGTGCTACCAGTGCGACGAGTTCGCGCATCACCTGTTCGTGAAGGACACCGAGCATCCCTACAACACGGCAGACGGCAAGCCCTTTGCCTGGATCCGCGGGCGGCACGTGGGCGGCAAGTCGATCATGTGGGCGCGGCAGAGCTATCGCTTGAGCGACCTCGACCTGAAGGCGGCGTCCCGCGACGGCTTCGGCAGCGACTGGCCGATCAGCTACGCCGAACTGGCTCCCCACTACGACCGCGTCGAATCCTTCATAGGGGTGTCGGGTCAGGCGGAGGGCCTGTCCCAGCTTCCGGACGGCCAGTTCCTCCCGCCGATGGAAATGACCTGCGGCGAACGGCTGCTGCAGAAGGCCGTGAAACAGAAGTTCGCGGGACGCGCCGTCACGATCGGGCGCACGGCCGTCCTGACGCGGGCTCTTCACGGCAGGCCCGCCTGCCATTACTGCGGCCCTTGCGGCCGGGGCTGCTCCGCGGGTTCCTACTACTCGAGCCCGGCGAGCACGCTGCCGGCGGCGGCGGAGACGGGCCGCTTGACGCTGATCACCAACGCGGTCGTCAGCCACGTCGAGACCGACGCTGCGGGCCGCTGCCGTGCTGTCGCCTACGTCGACCGCCTCTCGCGCGCGCCGCGCGAGGCGCTCGGCAAGGTCGTGGTGCTGTGCGCCTCGACCCTCGAGTCGACCCGGATCCTGCTCAACTCACGCTCGGCGCAGCATCCCCAGGGTCTCTCCAACTCGAGCGGCGTCGTCGGTCACTACCTGATGGATCACGTGATGGGCGGAGGGGCCAAGGGCACGCTGCCCGTGCTCAAGGGCTTTCCCGATCCGCGCGCGCACCGGCCGAACGGCATCTACATCCCGCGCTTCCGGAACGTCACGGAGCCGCATCCGCAGTTTCTGCGAGGCTTCGGCTACCAGGGCTCGGCTCAGGCGGAGAAGTGGAGCCACGCCTTCGCGCTGCCGGGTTTCGGCGCCGCCTTCAAGAAGGCCGTCCGGGAACGGCCCTGGACGATGGACCTGGGCGGCTTTGGCGAGTGCCTGGCGCGGTTCGACAACTACTGCGAGCTCGACCCGGACGGCCGCGACGCCTGGGGCATTCCCGTGCTGCGCTTCTCGGCGGCCTTCGGCGACAACGAGAAGAAGATGGTCATCGACATGGCCGACAGCGCCGAGGAGATGCTGAAAGCGGCCGGCGCCGCCGACATCGAGCGCACAGAGGAGATCTCGCAGCCCGGTCTCGCCATCCACGAAGTGGGCACGGCTCGCATGGGCGACGATCCGAAGACTTCGGCCGTCAATCGCTGGCAGCAGAGCCACGACGTCGGCAACCTGTTCTTGATGGACGGCTCGGTGTACCCCAGCTCCGGGTGCCAGAACCCGACGCTCACGATCATGGCGCTGGCTTCGCGTGCCTGCGACTACCTGGTGGAGCAGTACCGGACCCGCAGCCTGTAGAGATCGCGGGGCACGGTGCACGCGGGGCCCCGCCCGCACCAGCGCCGAGCATCACACAGGACCTGGCCGAGCGATGAAGCGGTGCGTGAAGTCCGAGTCCACGGCCCACGCCTCTCGGATGGCGAGCCTCTCCATGACCACGAAGCTCACGCAGTCCACGAAGCTGTAGTCTTGATCTGCGTGTTTCTTGAGGTAGGCGAGGGCGGCGCCTTCTTCCTCCTCGGTCGCCCGATGGACCTGACCCAAGGTCCCAGCGAGCAGCTGCTCGCCCACCATCACGGCCAGGCCGTGCCGGCTCCTCGGGTCGGGATGACCCCGCTTTCTCAGCAGGGTCACCGTCTCACCGACTACATAGTTGGTGGTGACGAGGAGCTGATCCAGCCGGCGGCCGCGGGATCCCTTGAACACGTCCTGTACCCGATCGTGGTTGACATCACCTTCCACGAAGAGAGCGAAGAGAAAGCCAGTGTCGAGAAAGATCAATCGCTCGGGTCGCCGTAGAGGTAGTCGTCGTGCTTTTCCGAGACGTCGGAAGCGCCGGCCTTCCCGATTCCCATCAGCCGGTCGATCGCCTTCCAGCCCGTCGGATCCTCCGCGTCTACTTCCGTCGCGTGCAGCGTCTCGATCGTGACCGTGACCTTGGCCTTTTCCTCGAGCTGGAGTGGAGCATCGGGCTTCAGGACGCCGTTCTCGTACACGGCACCCACAGTGATCGTCATGGCACCATTTGTCTCACTTCGATTGTACGCCCGAGTCTCATCAGACCGTACTCGGGTGGGCCCGCGCCCGTTCGGTCTTGTGGTGCCCGGAGAATGGGACAAATCCGATGATCACTTCGCGATGCTGTCGTCGGACAAGTACGTGCTGTTAGCAAGCGCTATCGCAGAGACGCGGGCGATCCTGAAGAGGTGGGAGAACGTTAGCCACCCGTTAGATCGTCTACGAGCTACTGCTTCTTGGCTTTTTCGGGCTTCAGGGTCTTGTCGAAGGCGCGCACGTAAGCGGCGAGAGCCGTGACCTGCTCGGGACTGAGTTGGGCCTTGAAGGACAGCATCGCCGTGCCTGCCACGCCGTCCGAGATCGCCTTCGCGACGTCGGCGGGTTTGCTGCCGTGGACCCATTTGCCGTCGGCGAGGTTCATCGGTTCGAGCGGCGAATTGCCGTTCGCCGCGTGACACTGCTGGCATTTGGCCCGGTACAACTCCTGGGTGAGAGCGTCCTCGGGCACGGCCACGCCGGCAGCGAGGACGGCGACGACACACAGCGGTGTCACGCTCTTGGTCTTCATCGGGCAGGACCATAGTTCCCCGCTTCGGGGCCTGTCAAGCGCGGGGCCGCACAAGTATGATGGGCGCGCACAATTCCAACAGGAGGCGAGTGGCCATGGGGGTGAAAGCCCGGCTCAGCGTCATGATGTTCCTCGAGTACGTCATCTGGGGCTCGTGGCTGCCGCTGCTCGCGCTGTACCTCTCACAGTTCCTGCACTTCTCGGGCGGGGACATTGGCTGGATCTTTGCGACCCAGGCCGTCGCCTCACTCACGGGCATCTTCATCAGCGGCCAGCTCGCCGACCGCTATTTCTCGACCGAGCGCTTCCTCGCGATCAGCCACCTGATCGGCGGCCTCGCGATGTTCGTCCTCGCGCATCAGAAGACCTTCTGGCCGTTCTTCGTCACGATGCTCGTCTACATGGTCGTGTACGTGCCGACGCTGTCGCTCACCAACTCGATCTGCTTCCATCACCTGAAGAACGCCCAGGACGACTTCGGCCGGGTGCGGCTGTGGGGGACGATCGGCTGGATCGCGGCCAGCTGGCCCTTCGTCTTCATCCTCAAGGGGAAGGCCGGCCCTGATCTCGAGGCGGCCCTCGGCGCCATCTTCACGGTGGCCGGCGCGGCCTCGATCGCTCTCGCGGCTTTCTCCCTGCTGCTGCCGAAGACTCCTCCCTCGGCAGCGGCCCAGCGCAACGCGCCCTTCGAGGCGATCAGGCTCCTGGCGAGCCCCGCGGTCGCGATCCTGTTCGTGGTGACATTCATGGACGCCCTCGTGCACCAGTGCTACTTCCAGTGGACGAGCCCGTTCCTCGCCCACATCGGCCTGCCCGAGAACTGGATCATGCCGGCCATGAGCATCGGCCAGATCGCGGAGATCTCGACGATGGCGGGCCTTGGCTTCTTCCTGAAGCGGCTGGGTTGGCGCACGACGATGATCGTCGGGATCCTGGGCCACGTGCTGCGCTTCTTCGTGTACTCGATCGGCACCCCGGTCTGGCTGGTCGTGGGCAGCAACGTCGTCCACGGCTTCTGCTACGCGTTCTTCTTCGCCTCGGTCTACATCTTCGTGGACGAGTACTTTCCGAAGCACGCGCGGGCCAGCGCCCAGGGCCTCTTCAACGTGCTGATCCTGGGCGCCGGGCCGTTCTTCGGCAGCCTGCTCTGGGGCAAGCTCGGCGACGCCTACACGACGGCCGCGGGGCTCGACTTCCACCGCCTGTTCCTGGTGCCGAGCGGTCTCGGCCTGGCCGCCGCGGTGCTGCTGTTCGTGGGCTTCCATCCCGCGAAGCACAAGATCGAATCGGAGGTGAGGGCGTGAAGCAGGGCAAGCTAGGCGTCGGGTTCGTCGGGAGCGGGTTCATCACACGCTTCCACATGCAGTCCTGGATCGGCGTCCGTGAGGCCGACGTGCGCGGCGTGTGGAGTCCGAACCCCAAGCATGCCGAGGAAACGGCCGCCCTCGGCCGCAGCCTGCGCATTGGCGACACCAGGGCCTTCGCGAGCATCGAGGCAATGATCGCCGCTCCGGAGATCGACTGCATCTGGCTGTGCGGCCCGAACCACGCGCGTGTCGCGAACGTGCAAGAGGTCGTGGACGCGATGGCGAAGGGCGGCAAGCTGATCGGCATCGCGACCGAGAAGCCGCTGGCGCGCAACGTGGCGGAGGCCCGTAAGATCGTGGAGCTCGTGGAGCAGGCCGGCCTGCTCCACGCTTACCTCGAGAACCAGCTCTTCTGCCCGGGCCTCGTGAGAGCCCGCGAGATCGTCTGGGCGCGCGGCGCCGCGGTCTCCGGGCGGCCCTACCTGGCGCGCGCCGCCGAAGAGCACAGCGGGCCCCACATGCCCTGGTTCTGGCGGGGCGACCTCCAGGGTGGCGGCGTGCTGAACGACATGATGTGCCACAGCCTCGAGGTCAGCCGCCACATGCTGACGAAGCCCGGGGCGCCGCGGACCAGCATCAGGCCGGTGCAGGTCTCGGCCCAGATCGCCTCGCTCAAGTGGTCACAACCCGCCTACGCCGACGAGCTGCAGAAGACCATGGGCCCCGAGGTGGACTATCGCCGTCATCCGTCCGAGGATTTCGCGCGCGCGACGGTGCGCTACGTCGACGAAATCGGCCGGCCCCTGATCGCCGAAGCGACCACGTCGTGGAGCTTCGTGGGCGCCGGGCTGCGCCTCAGCATGGAGCTGCTGGGCCCCGAGTACTCGATGTCGGTCAACACCCTCGACAGCGGCACCAAGCTGTTCTTCAGCCGTCGCGTGAAGGGTTCGGCGGGCGAGGACCTGGTCGAAAAGCAGAACGCCGAGCAGGGCCTGATGCCGCTGCTCGGGAGCGAGCCGGTCGAGTACGGCTACGAGGCCGAGAACCGCCACTTCGTGCGGGCGTTCCTGGATGGCATCCAGCCCGAGGAGAACTGGCGCGCAGGCCTGGAAGTGGTGGAGCTGTTGATGACGGCCTACATGAGCGCCGAGCAGGAGCGGAGCCTCGACTGGAAGCCCGAGGGTCTCGAGCACTTCATTCCGGCGGTGGCCCGCGGCGAATGGAGGCCATAGCGATGGCGCCCGACCGCTCGCGACGCGACTTCCTGAAGCAGGTCACGGCCGTCAGCGTGATGGCCGCGGCGGCGCGGCCGCTCGGCGCCGAGGAGGCGGTGGGCTGTGGCGTACTGGAGGAAGCTGGCCGTCGCGTCGGACTCGCCACGATCGGCATCGGAGGCCAGGGCACGGGCGACACCCAGGCCGCCCTCAAGGTCCCCGGCGTCGAGCTCGTCGCGGTGGCCGACGTCTACGACGGCCGCTTGATCCGGGCCCGCGAGGTGTTCTGCGACAGGCTGGTCACGACGCGCGACTATCGCGAGATCCTGGCGCGCCCCGACGTCGACGCAGTGATCGTCGCCACCCCGGATCACTGGCACACGCGCGTCGCGATCGAGGCGATGGCAGCCGGCAAGGACGTCTACGTCGAGAAGCCGATGGTCCACGCCGTCGAAGAGGGCCAGCGGCTGATCGACGCGCAGAAGCGCACCGGCAGGATGTGCCAGGTGGGCAGCCAGCGCGTCAGCTCGCTCGTCTACCGGAAGGCGAAGGAGCTGCTCGCCTCGGGCGCCATCGGCGAGCTGAACCTGGTCGAAGCCTGGTGGGTCCGGAACTCGGCGATCGGCGCCTGGCAGTACACGATCCCGGCCGACGCCTCGCTTGCGACGGTGGACTGGGACCTTTTCCTGGGCAGCGCCCCGCGCCGGCCGTTCGAGCCGATGCGGCTGTTCCGCTGGCGCAACTACTCCGACTACGGCACGGGGGTGGCGGGCGACCTGTTCGTGCATCTCTTCTCGGGCCTGCACTTCGTCACGGGCGCAATCGGTCCGAACCGCGTGATGGCGACGGGCGGCCTGCGCCATTGGAAAGATGGCCGTGACGCCGCCGACGTGATGCTCGGGCTCTTCGAATACCCCAAGACGGCCCGCCACCCGGAGTTCTCGCTCTCGCTCAAGGTGGACTTCGCCGACGGCGCGGGCGAAAGCGAGGGCTTCCGCTTCGTCGGCAACGACGGCGTGCTCAGCATCGGCTCCGATGGCGTGACGCTCTCGAAGCAAGCGCCCGACGCCACGCCGGGCTACACGATCGAGACGTTCCCGAAGGCGGCGCAGGATGCCTTCCTGAAGGACTACCGGGCGAAGTACCCCGAGTCGAAGCGTGAGCTGCGCGCGGTGCGCGAGGAGCACTTCGAGCCGCCCGAGGGCTACAGCGACCTCGAGCACCACCTGGCGAACTTCATCGAGTCGGTGCGCACTCGCACGCCCCCGGTCGAGGACCCGGTCTTCGGCTTCCGCGCCGCGGGCCCGGCGCTGCTCTGCAACCAGAGCCAGCAGGAGCGCCGCCCCATCGATTGGGACCCGGAAGCCATGCGCGTCGTGACGGCCGGCAGAAGCTGAGAGGGCCCTCAGCTCTTGGTCAGCGTCGCGACGTCGATGCCCGCGAACTCGCCCTGCAGCGTGTTGCCCTTGTAATCCATCTCGTCGTGGATGCCGACGGATGAGGTGTAGTAGCCGCGGGCCGTCCATTCCTTGAGCGCCACGAAGAAGCGTTGCGCCTCGGTCTTGGGATCGCCCTCGGCCGCCGCGAGGCGCTCCAGGGTGCTGAGGCGCTGCTCGGGTGAAGCTTCGAGGAAGCCCATGCCGGTAGCCTTGCGAGCCAGGGTGTCGATGGCGACGAGGCCGGCCTTCCAGCGCTCCTGTTCTGTACGCAGCTCCAGGATCTGCGGATCGTATTCGGCGAGGCGGCCGTCGATGTACGCGACCACTCCGGCCGCGCGCGCCCCGCCGGAGTGAGCATCGGCGGGAATGATCGTCTCGGTCAGCTCGTCGAGCAGCGCCAACTCGGCGGCGCCGAAGAAGCGGCCTGCCGGCAGGGCTTCCGCCCCCGCCCTGGCCGCGATCCCCCGCGGCAGCAGGGGCACGGCGGCCGCGGCGGCCGTCAGCCGCAGCACTTCCCGGCGCGTGAGGCTCATAGCTGCCCCTTTCGCAGCTGGTCCGCCAGGTAGTCGCAGGAGCGCCAGCACAGCGCCAGGATCGTCCAGGTGGGATTCTGGCAGGACGCGCTCACGTGGCTGCTGCCGTCCACCACGAACAGGTTGCGGACGTCGTGGGACTGCTGGTACTGGTTCAAAACCGAAGTCTTCGGATCGGCTCCCATGCGCGCGGTGCCCAGCTCGTGGATCGACCAACCCTCGGTCTTCATCTCGGCGTCCGAGTCGACGACTTCGATGCCGGCCTCCTCGAAGATCTGCCTCGCGTTCGCGGCCATGTCGGCGCACATCTTCTTTTCGTTGTCTCCGAACTTGAATGAGAAGCGCAACACCGGGATGCCCCACTTGTCGACCACGTCGGGATCGAGGCCCACCGCGTTTTCGTAGCGCGCCAGCACCTCGCCGAAGCCGCCCATCCCGATCGTAGCCCCGGCCAACTCCCGAATCGTCTTCTTGTACTCCTTGCCGAAGCCCGGCGCCCCGGTCGCGTGAGGAAACATGGTGGTGCCGCTGCCGCCCTCGAAGCCGTAGCCGCGAACGAAATCGGGCTGCCGGTCCTTCAGGTTCCGGAAGCGCGGGATGTAGAAGCCACCGGGGCGGCCGTCGTCCAGGCTGCGGGGCTTGCCAACCAGCTCCTTCACGAAGCCGCCGACGCTCGGCCCCATCACGTGCTCGCAGAAATTGTGGCCGACATGCCCGCTGGAGTTGCCGATGCCGCTTGGGTATCGGGGCGAACGCGACAGGAGCAACAGGCGTGCCGATTCGAGTGTCGACGCCGCCACCACCACGACCCGCGCCTGGGCCTCGAAGCTGCGGCCGCTCGCCGCGTCGACGAACGCGACGCCGCGGGCCTTGCCCGTGACCGGATCGACCGTCACCTCGCGGGCGATCGAGCCGGTGCGCAGCGTCAGCCGTCCAGTGTCGAGGGCCGGGTAGATGAGCCCCGTCGGCGAGTCGAAGGCGGCGTGAATGTCGCATCCGCCCGCGCGGCGAGAGCACGCGCCCCGGCCGAAGCAGCGGCTCCGGTACTTGTTGTGCTTGAGCCCGTCGGTGGTGACGCCCGCCCGATAAGGAGTGAGGACGCGCCCTGAGCGTGCCAGAGACTGGCGCAACCCCGCCTCGGCAGTGTTCAGGCGCGTGGCTCGCTGGAAGCGGCTGTCGGGCAGGTGCGGCAGACCCTCCGCATGGCCGGAGATGCCGAGGTAGAGGTCCACCTTGTCGTAGTAGGGCTCGAGGTCGGCGTACGAGATCGGCCAGTTCTCCCCGTAACCGTCGTGGCTCTTTGCCTTGAAGTCGTAGTCCGAGAGGCGCAGCGCGAGCCGGCCCCAGATGTTCGTCTTGCCTCCCAGCGCGCGGGCACGCACCCAGGCGTAGTTCGTTCCCGTGTAGGGATGCTCCTTCTCGTCCACGACGATGTTCTTGCTGTAGTCCGAGCCACCCCACTCCTGGACGTAGGAATAGACGCTCTTCCAGGGCAGGCCCTTCGCGTAGGGAGGCCTCCGGATGTTGTATTCATTCTCGCTGAGAGCGTGAGAGCTGTACGGCATCTCGCCACGGCGCGGGTGATCGTAGGGCCACTCCATCGAGCGCAACTCGTTCTCGATATCGAGTTTCTTGCCGGCCTCGAGGAGCAGCACGTCTAGCCCCTGTGAGGTGAGGGCGTGGGCGGCCATCCCGCCGGCCGCTCCCGAACCAACGACGATCGCGTCATAGCGGCGCTGGAGGTCGACCTCCTTCGGCGCCTGTGGCGCGGCCGGGAGAAGCATGAGGCGTGGCGCGAGCCTATGCTGCCTCGCGCCCCAGGGTCAAGATCGGTCCTGGCTCGGGCCGATGGGCGTGCCAACCGCCTTGACCGACCCTCCTTGGGCATGTTTAGACTACAGTCTAAACATACTCAAGGAGGGGTGCCATGGCCGAAGCCGTCTTGGATATAAAACAGTGGGGCAACAATCTGGGTGTTCGTTTGCCGGCCGCCGTGGCGCGAGAAGCGGGTCTGCATGTCGATCAGCGCGTGCGCGTAGCCGTTGAAGGCGATCACGTAGTCATCACGCCGGTTGATGACTCGCGGCTTACCCTGGGGCAACGCTTGGCTGCCTACGATCCAAAGCGCCACGGCGGCGAGCAGATGGCCACGACAAGAACGCTGGGAGCCGAACGTTGGTAGCTGCCAGACCAGCGGCGTCGGGCAAACGTACGCCGTGGGTGCCGGACCGGCAGGACATCATCTGGATCGACTGCAATCCACAGGTCGGGCGCGAAGTGCGCGACGTCCACCCGTTTCTGGTGCTCTCGCCGCGCATCTTCAACGAGAAGACGTCGCTGGTCATCGGCTTACCCATGACGACAGCGGAATACAACTCGGACAATCCCTTTGCAGTTGCCGTGGGCAAGGCGTCAGGGCGAAGGGCCGGACAAACCAGCTATGTGCTTTGCCACCAGCCCAAGTCCTTCGACTGGCGCTTGCGCAAGGCCAAGGCACACCCTCTCGGTGCTCTATCCAAGGCTTTGTTCGTGCAGGTCTGCGAACGGCTCAATCAGATCATTCAGGTTGGCTGACCGCCTGCGTCTCTTCGAGCTGAGCGCGGCCTTGTGCCTCGGCGCCGATCGTGACGACCTTCAGATCGCCCTGTCGACGAGGGACCACGAGACCCTGCTGGCCTTGCACGGAGGCCAGGTTCTTTTTTCAGAACGCCAGCCGCAGCCCGCCGTTCCCGACGAAGCCGTCGAGCGGGGCCCAGGCGTCCACGGTCCAACGCCCGTCGGCCGCGCGGGCCGGGAGCAGGAGCGGGTCGAAGCGCGTCTGGCGTACGTTGCCCAGGTTCTCGAGGTTCAGGAACACCCGCACACGACCCAGGCGCTTTTCGGCGAGCGCGCCGAAGAGAACGTAGGCGCGGCCTTGCGCGCGATAGGGGTTCTCGTCGGTCGACTGGCGCCCCGTGTAATAGATCTCGATCCCAATCCGGCCCCGCGCTTCGTCTTCCCAGATCGCGTTGAGGCTCGCAACGTGGCGCGGCGTCAGGGGCACCTCGCGCCGCGCGCCCGGCGCCTCGGGATCCTCTTCGCTCGAGTCCGTGAGCGAGTGGGTGGCGATGAGCATCAGGCCTCCCCGACGGTAGCGTGCCAGCAGCTCCGTGCCCCAGGTGCGGACCGGAAGCGAGGCGTTCACGATCGCGAACTGCTGCGGGGCGAAGGGCCTCCGCTGGAGCGCGTCCCCAACCCTCGACCCGAACAGGGTGGCGTTGATCTCGAAGCGTCCTCTCACGTAGCCCAGGTCGAACGAGGCGCTGGCCGCGCGCTCGGCGACGAGCCCGGCGAGCGGCAGGAGCCGGGTGAGACCGCTTTCGTCGTTCTGCTCGAGAAACGGCGTGGGCGCGAAGAACCCGGTGCCCGCGCTGAGGCGCGCCGTCAGGCCTTTGGCCGGCCGCCCCAGCAACGAGGCTCGCGGGCTCACGAAGCCACCGTAGCGCTCGTGGTGGTCGAAACGCGCGCTCACGCCCAGGGCGACGCGATCCCCAAAGCGCATCTCGTCCTGTGCAAAGAACCCAGGCGTCAGGTAGCCGTAGTCGAAGCGCGGCAGGTCCTGGTTCGCGTAGGCGTCGCTCTGCAGCGCGACACCGAGGAGCCAGGTGTGGGATCCGGCGCTGCCGCCCAGGACCGTCTCGGCGAAGGCGGTCGTGCGGCGACCGCGCTCGAGCTCGCTGCCGAGCGTGCGGTCTTCGCGCCGGTGCGCAAAGCAGCCACGCACGCTCAACAGCAGACCGTGGGCAACGGCAAAACGCCCGACCAGCCCCGTGTCAGCCTGCCGCGAGTCGAGGTCCTGCGCGAACGGCAAGCCGTCGGGCGCGAGCGCGCCGGGCTCGGTCCCGCCACGGCGATTCTCGGCCATCCCGCCCACGGTGGCAAAGACGGAGCGCCCGCTGTCGTCGTCCCACAGCACGCGTGGACGCACCAGGCCGCGCGCGAACGCGGGCAAATCGGACCAGCCGTCGTCGTCCAGGTCCTGTCGCTCTTGACCGTGGAAGCCGCCGAGCAGCGAGCCGGCCCAGCGCCCGCGCGGCGGCTCGACCAGCCACAAAGCCGCGTCGGCCGCCTGCTGCGTGCTGGCGTTCAGGAGCCCCTGGCGCTCCTTGCTGGTCGGCCGCTGCGAGACCAGGTTGACGACGCCTCCGAGCGCCGCGGGCCCGTAGAGCGCCGAGGCGGCGCCCTTCACGATCTCGACTTGTCCGAGGTCCAGCGGCGGAACCTGGAGCAGGCTCAGCGAGCCGCCGTCGACGCCGTAGAGCGGCAGGCCGTCGGAGAGCAGCAGCGAGTAGCGCCCGCGCAAGCCCTGGATGCGCACGTTCGCGGCGCCCGTCGAGGGCGCCGTGGTCTGAACCCGCAAACCCGTGGTTTCGCCCAGCAGCATGGCGACACTGCCGGGCGTCATCAGCGCCTTCTCCTCGATCTCTTCCCGATCCACCACCTCGATGCGCAGTGGGACGTCCTGGATCCGGCGCTCGGAATGGCCGGCCGTGACGGTGATCTCCTCCGCGAGCTCGATCGGCTCCTCTGCTGACGGCGTCGCGAGGCGGACCACGAAGTCGAAGCGCAGCGGAACGACAGCTGCGGCTTCGTCTGTTGTTGGCACGGCAGCCTCGCGATCGAAGACCCGATCGAAGCGGTTGCCCGCGCGGTCTTCCAGCGCCGGGTGCACGAGCAGAGCATAGGCGCCAGGCGCCCAGCCGTCGCGTGGCAGGAACGTCCAGCGCTGCTCGCCCTCGCCGATCGCCAAGGCGCCGGCCACGTCCCGGCCCGCGGCGTCTTCGACCCAGAGCCAGCGATGCAGCAGGGCTTCGTCGAGCGGCTCGGGCAGGTCCACCACGAGCGGCGCCCCCTCTGCGGCGGGCGCGTGCACGCGCAGGCCGGCAGGCCTCGGCGATTCCCGGTCCGCCGAGGCCACGCGGAAGCGATGCTCGAAGTCGTGACCCAGCGCGCGGCCCGCGCTGTCGCGGAACGCCGCGTCGACGATCAAGCGGTACGCGCCGCCCGCGCGCAGCGGCGGGCCGAGCCGCTCGCCCGGCGCCACGCCGCGCTTGATCCGCCCCGGGTGAAACAGGAGCGTGAGGCGGGTCTGCCGTGGGTCCCAGAGCCCGGCTTCGATCTCGACGAAGGCCAGCGGCACCTCCGCACCGGCGTCGTCCAGGAGCCGGACGTGGCGCTGCGCGTCGCGGGCCTCCATTGGCTGCGAGAAGTGAACGTAGAGACGCAGCGTGTTCTCCGGAAGCAGGTCGCTCGAAGGGAACACGGCGACTACCTGTGGCGGCGGGCCGTCCAGCGGTGGGGTCTCGAAGCTATACAGAAGCGGCGGCCCGTGGCCAGAGGTCAGGCGCGCGGTGTAGCGCAGCCCCGGCACGAACGGGAACAGCGGGCGCAGCTGCAGACCTTCCGCGTCGAGGCCGTGGACTCCCGCAATCGCAGGCATCTCGGCGGCGGGCTCTCCGGTGCCGATGTGGACCGAGAGCAGCTGCGCCAGCGAATCGGCGTCCAGTCCTCGCAGGCGCGACCACTCCTCAGGCGAGAAGCCGCTAGCGGTCACCCGGTGCGGGGCGTCGGCAGAGACATGCACGTGGATCTCCGCGGCCGGCGTCGCGCCTGCGACCACGAACGGCAGCAGAAGCGCCAGCCACCGCGGCGGCCGCAAGCTCAGAAGCGATCCACCGACATCGGCACGAGGTCGAGGCGTCCGCCCATCAGCCGGCGCAGCACGAGCACGTGGCGATCGCCGAGATTGTCCAGTTGCTGAATCCCGGTGCCCGAGCGCGATTCGAAACGGACGCCGCCGGTGTAACCCGGCAGCTCCGTGATGATCTCGCCCTCGAAGGCCTCCAGATCCTTCGGATCGACGATCATCAGGGGCAGGTTGCTGTTCGCGATCAGCAGCTTCTCGCTCCCGTCCTTCTGGTAGACCACCATGTCGAGCGGGTAGTTGCCCGAGCCAAACTCGCCCACGGTCCGGCCGCGCACGTGCTGGCGATCCCGGAGCGCGTCGACGGGGAAGGTCACGAGCGGCGTGCAGAGGTAGGCGGCGAGGATCTGCGTCTTGCCCTTGAGCGGATAGTGGACGAACGCTCGGATCGGCGACTCTGTCTCGTACTTGCCGTGGGCGCCGTGGAAGTTCTCGAGCGTCGTCGCGCCCAGCTTGCCGTCGAAAGGATATGCCACCCGCCACAGCGTGGCGGCGAACTCCTCGTTCGAGAGGCCGGCCACCCAGACCGCGCCAGACGCGAAGGCGAGATCCACGATCGTCTCCGCACGCTGCGAGACAGCCTCTTTCCACACGTGCTTCCTGGCGGGATCGACCGGGTTCGGCAACGCCACGCGCGCGTGGCGCACGGACGAGAGATCCACGACTGAGAACCGGCCCTCGCTGTCGATGCGGACGAGCACGCTCGCGTCGGCCACGTCGTTCGGCAGCAGCCACTGGGACACCAGGCCCGAGCGGCCGCGCGAAACCGCGAGGTAGACGTTCTTTGAAACCGGGTTCACGGCAAGGTCGTGCACCAGAACGTCGGCGGGTGTCGCGCCGAGCAAGGCGGCGAGCTTGCCTTCCACGTCGCTGACCTCCCTGGGTTCCTGGATCTCGCGCGGCGCCTTGTCGCCGAGGTCGAGGCCGAAGACAGCCCCGCCCTTGCCATCCCCGGCGAGCAACACTCCGTCGGGAGCGAAGGCGAGCGCGCTGATCGAGCGGATCTCCGGCTTGCCCAGCGTGAAGGTGAACTCGCCGGCCTCGAGTGCGCCGGCGGCGAGCGGTAGGGCGAGCAGCAGCGAGAGGCTTCGGTTCATGTTCCTCACTCCACGGTCACGCCTGGCCCCCGTCAGGGCGTTTTGGGAACCGTAACACGAGATGGGGGCGTTTTCTATATCTATTCACATACTTGACAGAACATACACGTACACCTAACGTATATCGCTCCAGGAACGTGATGCGCACCAGAGTCCCCCACCGCGGCGAGCTGAAACCAGGCCCTGCGGGCACACTGCCCGCTCCTCGATGGCGCGACACCCGCCGCTTTCCGGGCGTGTGGCACTTGCGCCGGTTCGGCGCGCCGCCTTCCTCCGCTGTCGTCCCCGCCAAACCGGGGGGGTGCGAGAAAAAGCCCCCCCGTCCCGGGCCTCTCGCCCGAGTCTCCCAAAGGAAAGCAGGAATCATGTCTACCAGCCGTCTTCGCCGTACCGTCGTGGCCGCGCTTGCCGCCGCTGCCTTCGTCCTCCCCGGCGTCGCCGTGCACGCCGGCGACGCGCCGAAGGACATCGTGGACACTGCCGTGGCCGCCGGCAGCTTCAACACCCTGGCACAGGCGCTCCAGGCCGCGGGCCTGGTCGCGACGCTCAAGGGGCCGGGCCCGTTCACCGTCTTCGCCCCGACGGACGAAGCGTTCGCCAAGCTGCCCGCCGGCGCGCTCGACGGCCTGCTCAAGGACAAGGCCAAGCTCACCGCCGTGCTCACCTACCACGTGGTCGCGGGCAAGGTGATGGCCGCTGACGTGGTGAAGCTGAAGGAAGCCAAGACGCTCCAGGGGCAGGCGGCCGTAGTCGACGCGTCGAAGGGCGTGAAGATCGACGCCGCGAACGTCGTCAAGACCGACATCGCCTGCAGTAACGGCGTCATCCACGTGATCGACTCGGTGCTGATGCCCAAGCCGTAAGTTTCCCTCCGGTGGCAGCCCCGGGGCGTCGCCTCGGGGCTGCTTCTTACTGAAGTGGCGGACGAATTGAGGATGGATTGAAGAAGGTCCGAGCACGGGCGATAATTCCGCCCGCATGAACGAAGCGGCGCCTGCACGTCGGGGCGCGCCAGCGCGCTTGTCGATCGGCGCGCTATCGCGGGCCACGGGCATCCCTGTCGAGACGCTGCGCACCTGGGAAAGCCGTTACGGCTTCCCGGTGCCCGAGCGCAAGCCCTCGGGCCACCGCCTTTATCCCCTCGCGAGCGTGGCGCGGCTGCGACGCATCGCGGAAGCCCTCTCACACGGCCATCGCGCCGGCGAGGTCGTCGCCGCCTCCGACGGAGCACTCGCGGACCTGCTGAAGAGCACGGCCGGAGCCGAGGCGCCACGACTCGGGCTGCCAGCCGGCCCCATCGAGATCCCCGAACTCCTGGCCGCCGTCGAGAGCTTCGACGCTGCTCGGCTGATGCGGCTCCTGCTGGCCGACTGGGCCAGCCTGAGCCCTCCCGATTTCATCGAGACCCGAGTCGGCCCGCTGGTTCGTGAAGTGGGCCTGGCCTGGGAGCAGGGGCGTCTCGAGGTGCGTCACGAGCATTTTCTCTCGGAGCGCGTCGCCGACGTGTTGCGCTCGTTGCGGCTGCCCTTCGAGGAGCGCGCCCGCGGGCCGCTCGTGATCCTGGCGACACTCCCTGGCGAGTCTCACGGTCTCGGCCTCCAGATGGCGGCGCTGATCGCCTCCTGGGCGGGCTGCCGCGTGCTGCTGCTCGGCACCGAGATGCCGCTGCTCGAGATCGTCACGCTGGCGAAGGACATGAACGTGGGAGCGGTGGCGCTCAGCCTCTCGCTTGCCACACGGGGAGCGCGCGCAAACGGCCAGCTCCGCTCGCTGCGCGAGAAGCTGCCACGCCGCATCGCACTCGTCGTGGGCGGCGCCGGCGCGCCCGAGTCGCGACCCGGCACGCTGAACGTCCATGGCGTGCGGAAGCTGGAGGCGTGGGCCCGCACGCTCGCGGGCTAGCGAGGCAGCTACGGCGGAGCTTCGGCCTGCGCTTCGGCCCGGGGCCTCCGCTCGACCCACAGCAACACCCGGCTGCCGCCGTCGAGGTATTCCACCCGGTCGACGAGCTGGCGCATCAGGAACACGCCACGGCCCCCGGGCCTGAGCAGTCGCCCAGGGCGGGTTGGGTCCGAGAGCCGCGACCACTCGAAGCCGTGGCCCTCGTCCTTCACGTCGATCACCGCTCGGACCCCCGGCAGCACGCTGACGCGGATCTGGACCCGCTTGCGAGGGTCCAGCTTGTTGCCGTGGATGGCCGCGTTCGAGAGCGCCTCGGCCAGCGCCACGGCCAGGTCGCTCAGCCGATCCCTCGAAAGCTTGACCTCCTTGGCGACGGTCAGGATCTGCTCGATCACCGGGCCCACGGCGGCGCGTTCACTCGACATTGCGAGTTCGAGAACGCGCTCCTCCTCAGGTTGCCGTGTTGGGGGGGACACTGCGAGCATTCTAGCTTAGAGACGGCGGGGGGATACGGAAGCTGGGCAACCCCTCGCGCGCCGCCTGCTACCGTGAACTCGGCTGCGGCGGCCTCCGCCACTCGTCTATGAGCGAGGCGACGAGGCCGGTCCAGCCGGTCTGGTGGGACGCGCCCAGGCCTTCGCCGGTGTCGGCGTGGAAGTATTCGTGGAACAGGATGAGGTCCCGCCAGTGCGGGTCCTCCTGGAACTTGCGGATCCGGCCGTAGACCGGCCGGTGACCGACTTTGTCGCGAGTGAAGATGCGGATCATCCGATTGGCCAGATCCTCGGCCACCTGGAACAGCGTGAGCGGCGGCGCACCCGGGCCCTCGGGCGAGGGCACCGTGAGGTGCGGGCCGTAGGCCGTGCCCAGCTTGCGCAGCGACTCGATCATCAGGAATGACGTCGGGAACCAGACGGGCCCGCGCCAGTTGGAGTTGCCGCCTTTGATCTTGGAGATCGCCTCACCAGGCTCGTAGCTCACTTCGCGGTTGCCGAAGCGGAACGGGTGCGTCTCGTGGTGCTTCGAAAGGCTGCGCAGGCCGAAAGGCGAGAGGAACTCCTGCGGGTCCAGGATGCGCCGGATCATCTGCCGCATCTGACCCTCGTCTACGATCGCGCAGATCAGCACGCGCTGGTCCGGGCGGCGGACGTAGTGGCAGACGTCCTGGACCACGTGGCGCTTGTTCCGAAGGAACCACTCCAGGTTCGCCTTGAACTCGGCGAACGGCTCGACCCAGTGTTCCTCGAGGCGCTCGACCGCGTAGAGCGGGATCAGGCCCACCAGCGAGCGCACCCGGAACTTCTCGAAGCTGCCGTCCGGATAGCGCAGCACGTCGTAGAAGAAGCCGTCTTCCTCGTCCCAGAGCTGGTACTGCCGGCCGCCCATCTTCTTCATGGCCCGACCGACGTAGATGTAGTGCTGGAAGAACTTGGTGGCGAGCGCCTCGTAGGCCTTGTTCTCCTTGGCGAGCTCGAGCGCGATCCGCATCAGGTTCAGGCAGAACATGCCCATCCAGCCCGTCGCGTCGGATTGCTCGAGGACCGCGCCCGCCGGCAGCTTTTCGCTGCGGTCGAGCACCGTGATGTTGTCGAGGCCGAGGAAGCCGCCCTCGAACACGTTGTTGCCCTCGCTGTCGACCTTGTTGACCCACCACGCGAAGTTGATGAGCAGCTTGTGGAAGCAGCGCTCCAGGAAGAAGCGGTCGCCCTTGCCTTGCCGGGTGCGATCCATGTTGTAGACGCGCCAGACGGCCCAGGCGTGGACCGGCGGGTTCAGGTCCGAGAACTCCCACTCGTAGGCCGGGATCTGGCCGGAGGGGTGCAGGAACTGCTCGAAGAGCAGCAGCCAGAGCTGGTCCTTCGCGAACTCGGGATCGACGAGCGCCAGCGGCGAGCAGTGAAACGCGAGGTCCCAGGCCGCGAACCACGGGTACTCCCACTTGTCGGGCATCGACAGGATGCGCATCGAGTTCAGATGCCGCCAGTGGGCGTTGCGGATCCGGGAGCGCGACTCGGGCGGCGGCCACTTCGGGTTGTCGCCCTCGAGCCACTGGTTCACGTCGAAGAGGTAGATCTGCTTCGACCACAACATGCCGGCGAAGGCCTGGCGCTGGACCAGCTTCTCGTCCGGGCTGGCGGAGGGCGGCTGGACTTCGGCGTAGAACGCGTCGGCCTCAGCCTTGCGCAGGGCCATCACGCTGTCGACGCCTGCGAGCGGCTCGGCGAGCGTTTCGTTGGTGAGCCGCAACCTCAGCACGGCCGAGCCACGGGCCGGCACGACCAACCGGTAGTCCAGAGCGGCCTTGGTGCCGACCGCGTCCGGGTTCACGCAGTCCTCGCCGTTCACGAGCTGCCGATGGAAGGCGTCCTTCACATAGGGACGGCGGTTCTTGGCCCAGGGACCAAAGACCCGCGGCGCGTTCGTCTCGTTGTCGGTGAACAGCGCGCGGCCGCCGGCTGGCGCGTACAGATGGCGGGAGCCCAGCCGGTATTCGAAGGGCAGGTTGCGCAGCGGCTGCGAGGCCCGGTCGTCGGCTACGAGCAGGACGAAGCCCTCGCCCGGATCGCCTTCGCGCACGATCGGCTCGGCCGACGCGGACGTGCCCCAGACCCAGGTGTTGCGGAACCAGAGATGGGGAAGAACGTGCAGCTCGGCCGCCTCGGGCCCGCGGTTCTCGAGCGTGACGCGAATCGCGATGTCCTCCGGCGTCGCCTTCGCGTACTCGACGAAGATGTCGAAGTACCGGTCGTCGTCGAAGACCCCGGTGTCGAGCAGCTCGAACTCCGGGCCGCTGCCGTGTCGCCTCTGGTTCTCTTCGACGAGCCTCGCGTACGGGTACTCCCGCTGCGGGTACTTGTAGAGCCATTTCATGTACGAATGCGTGGGCGTCGAGTCGAGGTAGAAGTAGTACTCCTTGACGTCCTCGCCGTGGTTTCCTTCGGAGGGCACGACGCCGAACAGACGCTCCTTCAGGATCGGGTCGCGACCGTTCCAGAAGGCGAGCGCAAAGGCCAGGATCTGGTAGCGGTCGCAGATCCCGGCGAGGCCGTCCTCGCCCCAGCGGTAGGCCTTGCTGCGCGCGAGCTCGTGGGGCAGGTGGCCCCAGGCGTCGCCCGTTTCGCTGTAGTCCTCACGGACTGTGCCCCAGGCCCGCTCCGCCAGGTACGGCCCCCAGTGGCGCCAGGCCGCGAGGTCGCCTTGCTCTCCCGCCAGCCGTCCCTGTTCGACGCTTGGGGCGCCCACTGCTAGAGGTGCGTTTCGATGCGCGCCCGGGCCCAGAGCTGGCCGACGAGCTCCTGGATGCGCTGCTCGCGGCGCTGCTTGAGCATGTAGCCCTTGATCCGGTCCTGGATGCCCTCGTAAGCGAGCTTTTGAGGCGGCAGGATCTCCTCGAGCTGAATCAGGTGGTAGCCGAACGGGGTTTCGACGATCTCGGAGAGCTGCCCCTGCGAGAGCGCAAAGGCGGCCTGCTCGAAGGCAGGCGCCATCTGGCCGCGGCTGAAGACGTCCAGCTCCCCGCCTTTGGCGGCGCTACCCTGGTCCTCCGAGAACTGCTTCGCCAGCGCCCCGAAAGCTTCGCCCTTTTCGATCCGCTTGCGCAGATTGAGCAGCTTGAGCCGGATCCCGTCTTTCTGGACGGCGGGAGCGTCGGCCGGCACGCGCAGCAGGAGGTGGCGGGCCCGGCGTCTCTCGCCCGAGTCGAACATCTCCGGATGCGCCCCGAAGTAGGCCTGCGCCTCGCTGTCGGTGACGGTCGCGGAGACCTGCTCCCCCTCCTTGGCCAGCAGGATCGCGATCGTCTGCTGGGAGCGGATCTCGGCGCGGAAGGTGTCGGCATCCATGTACTGCCTGGCCAGGAACTCGAGCCACTTCACGTCATCCTTGTAGCCGACGCGCGCCTCGTTGTAGGCCTGTTCCACGCGGGCCGAGTCCGCCGAGAGACGCCGGGCCACGGCTTCCTCGAACAGCAGCTCGCGGACGATGAGCTGTTGAAGCGCGCGCCGATACGCGAAGGGCCGGTCCTTCGGCTGGTTGCCCGCCTGTTGCAGCAGGCCAGTGGCGATCAGTTCGACGTACGGCAGCTTGATCGGCTGGCCGTTCACGATGGCCGCGATCTTGGGCAGGGGCTCGGGAAGCGGCGTCGTCGCGTCCACGGGCGGCGGCAACGAAGGCGCCGGCGTGGGCGCCGGCGGCTCCGCCGGCTTCTGGCTCGAACAGGCGAAGGCTGTCAGGGCGAGCACGACCACGAGCCGCTTCGGCACGCGGCCATTATAGGATCGCGGACATGTTCTCGTCCCGAACGCGTTGGAACCTTACTGAAAACCGCCTGGCGCGGCTGCTGGCGGAGCGCCGCCGCTCGGGCGCCCCGCTCTTCGACCTCAGCGTCTCGAATCCGACGCAGGCCGGGCTGCTGGCTCCCGCCGATGTCCTCGCCTTGCTGGGCGAGCCTGCGGCTGCACACTACGATCCGGAGCCACGGGGCCTCGGCCCTGCGCGCGACGCCGTCGCGGCCGACTACGCGCGCCGCGGCGCCACGCTGGGCGCGGACCGGCTGATCCTGACGGCGAGCACGAGCGAGGCCTATGCCTGGCTCTTCAAGCTGCTGTGCGATCCCGGCGACGCGGTGCTGGTGCCGCATCCGAGCTACCCGCTCTTCGAGTTCCTCGCGACGCTCGAGTCGGTCGAGGCCACCCCCTACGCGCTTGCCTACGACGGGGCCTGGCATCTCGACGTCGCGGCTCTCGAGAGGGCCGTGACGCCGCGCACGCGCGCGATCGTCGTCGTGAACCCGAACAACCCGACCGGTTCGTGCCTGCGGCGCGGCGAGTCCGACCGGCTGTTGGCGTTCGCCGCGGCCCACGAGCTGGCCGTGATCTCCGACGAGGTCTTTGCCGACTTCCTGTTCCGCCCCGCGGGCGAGCTCGTCACGAGCCTCGCTGCCGACGGTCCCGCGCTCACCTTCTCGCTCGGCGGGCTCTCGAAATCCTGCGGCCTCCCGCAGCTCAAGCTGGGCTGGATTGCGGTGGCAGGTCCAAAGGCCCAGCGAGCCGAGGCCCTGTCGCGACTCGAGATCGTCGCCGACACCTACCTCTCGGTATCGACACCCGTTCAGCAGGCAGCCCCGACGCTGCTGCGGCGCCTGCCCGAGCTGCAGGCCCCGATCCTGGCCCGGCTCCAGGCCAACCGCCGGACGCTCGAGTCGGCGACCTCGCCCGGGTCCGCGGCGACACTGCTCCCCGCCGACGGCGGCTGGACCGCCGTCTTGCGTGTGCCCGCTACACAACCCGAGGAAGACCGGGTTTGCGCTCTCGTCGAGCGCCACGGCGTGCTCGTCCATCCCGGTTACTTCTTCGACTTCCCCAGCGAGGCTTATCTGGTGCTGAGTCTGTTGCCCGAGCCCGAGGTCTTCGCCGAAGGCGTCTTGCGTGTGACGGGAGGCGATTGACGCTCGAGACGGGCGCTGAGGTATAAGAGGGGGCATGAAGCGAGTGCCTCCGGAGCAGGCCAAGGCCCTGATGGACGAGGGCTACGTCTACGTCGATGTTCGCTCGATCCCTGAGTTCGAGCAGGGCCATCCGGAGGGCGCCTACAACGTCCCGATCGCACACCTCGGGCAGATGGGCATGGCGCCGAACGCCGACTTTCTCACGGTGATGCAAGAGCGCTTCGCGACCGACACGAGGCTCGTGGTCGGCTGCAAGTCGGGCGGGCGCTCGCTGCAGGCGGCCTCGATCCTCGAGCGCGTTGGCTACACGACGGTCGTGGACCAGCGGGCCGGCTTCGACGGAACCGGAGGCGAGGCCGGCTGGCGCGCGCTGGGGCTGCCCATCGGCTCGGCCGCCCAGGCCGGGCGAAGCTACGAGGAACTCGCCAAGAAGTGACGCCGGCCGGCAGCATCGTCACGGGCGGGACCGGCGCTCTGGGACGCGCCGTCGTGCTCCAGTTGCTGGCCCGCGGCGACCGCGTCGCAGTTCCTTATCGCGGCGCCGCGGCTTGGGAAGCCCTGCGGACGGCTGCGGGAATTCACGCGGCCTCGCTCTGGGGCCAGAGCACAGACATCGCGGATCTCGAGGACGCGCGAAACTTCGTCGACGCCTCGGTCGATTGGCTGGGCCGGCTCGACGGCGTCGCGTGTCTCGCGGGCGCCTTTTCCAGCTCGGGCAACCTCGAGGTCTCGCCGGTGGCCGAGTGGGACGCGATGCTGCAAGCCAACCTGTCGTCGGTCCACGCGATCTGCCGTGCAACGCTGCCCTATCTCCTGAAGGAAGGCGGCAGCGTCGTGACCGTGGGATCCCAGACAGCCGAGACCGTGGGTGGCGGCGCCGCGGCTTACGCCGCGTCGAAGGCGGCGGTGCTGGCGCTCACGCGCGCGCTGTCGATCGAGAACAGCGATCGCGGCGTGCGCTTCAACGCGATCTCGCCCTCGATCATCGACACCGAGGCCAACCGACGCGCCATGCCCAAGGCCGATCGCTCGCGCTGGACGGCGCCCGAGGACATCGCGCGGGTGGTGGCGTTCCTGCTGTCGCCCTCGTCCGCCGCCACGACCGGAGCCGTGATTCCCGTGTAGTTCGCCTCAGACCAGGCGGCGGAGCGTCAGCAGCACGGAGATCAGCAGGAACAGCGCGGCGCCGACCACGATCCAGACCCGCCAGGGGGGCGGGGGGGTCTGCCTCGGCCCGCGTGGGGAGCCAGCGAGCAGCATCCGCTCCTGGCACTTCGGGCAACTGGCCAGGTGCGCCGCGAGCTCGGCGGGAGCCTTGCCCGCCGGGGCACGCGACAGCGTGTCGAAACCGCCATCGGTCAGGCAACCTCGCGCGTCGATCAGGTCCATCTCGCGCCTATGCTGGCGAGGAGCCCGCCGGCTGTCAACGGTATACTCCCCCGCCATGGGTTTCGAGGCGACGGCCGGGAGAATCTGGAGGAAGCTGCCACGCGAGGACAAGAAGCTGGCGGCCACGGCCTTTCTCGTGGAGCCGCCGCCCGAGCTCTTCGCCGGGGCGCTTTCGGCCGTCATCCGCGTGCGCAGGCTGCGCCCGCAGGTGGCGCGCGCGATGTCGAGCGAAGCCCTGGCCGACGCTCTTTCGACGGTGCTCGACCCCGCAGAGCCGCTGGTCTCCTCGCTCTTGATCGCCCTCCACCTCGGCTCGCGCCGGCCGCTGCTGGTGGCGTTCCTCGAGGCGCTGGGCCTGCCTCACGAGAACGGCCTGCTGAAGGAAGAAGCCGACGCCTTCCCCGTCCCCGCCACGGAGGCGCTGCGCAAGGCCACGACGACCATCGCCCCAGCGTTCCCACGCGACCAGATCGAGATCTATTTCAACACCCTGGTCCTGCAGGACCCCGATCGCTGGCAAGGCCTCGCGGGCTACGAGGAGTGGCTGCCCCAGGCAGGTTGACTCGGCCCGCGTCGTCGCGCCCGGGAAGCAGCAACCAGTAGCGCTCGAGATGATCGCGGCCACCCAGGCAACGCGCGTAGGCGGAAGCAAACGCGAGCAGCCGATGCCCTGACGCGGCGGGCGCGCCACGCCGCTCGCCCTCGGCGTGGAGCATGGCGCGGATCGTCGCGAGGGAGTCTCCCTCGACCGGCTGAAGCACCGGTTGCAGCCGTGGACCGAAAGCGCGCTGCGGCTGCCAGACCCTCGCCTGCATCCACGCCCGCGCCGCGAGATCTGTGCAGGCCAGCCGTTCGAACAATCCGCCCGGCGCCACGCGGCGTTGCGGCACGGTGTTGTAGCGGTAGAGGAAGCGCACGAGGCTTCCCTCGCGGGCCACGTTCACCGCCGCGGGCGGTAAGCGCGCGCCCATCTCGGCCAGGCGCATCCGCACGGCGCCCGGCACCAGCGCCTCGGGCCGTTCCTCATAGAAGAAGACGTTGCGGCCCGGCTTCGGTGGCAGCGCCGGGAGCCCCGCCGCGTGGGCGAGCCGCCGATCGACGTGTCCCCCGACCCCCAGGGGCAGGTACAGGCTGCGCGCCTGCGTCCGCCGGAAGATCTCCTCGATGAGCCGCGCGGCTTCGGCAAGGCAGGCCTCGTCGGGCTCGCTGCGGCCGAACACGATGGAGCGGAACGAGCGGTAGGCAGCGGGATCTCGCAGCGGCGCCGCGGGCATCCCGATCGACAGCGACCCCGGCTCGGAGAAGGGCTGCTCGTCCCCAACGCGGAACAGCGTCACGATCAGCGTGCTGCCGCCCTGGGCGCCGTCGGCGATGAGGCGCGCGGCGCACGAGAGAACGGCGTCGCCCTGGTGCGTCGAGACGAACACCGAGGCGTAACGCGGCAGGCGCGAGAGGTCGAGGCTCATCGCAGCACGATCTGCCGGGTCACTGCGGTCAGGCACTTCTCCTCGTCGCAGGGCTGATAGGTGAGCGACAGCGACGGCGCGCCGGCTCCGGCCTCGATTTCGCCCGCGATCGTGACCCGGCCCTCGTACCGGTCAGCCTGGGGATAGCGGACCTTGCGGACCTGGCTCTCTCCCGAGCGCACCTGCGTCGCGATCAGGAAGCGCAGCAGCGGCGGGTTCGCGTTCACGTGCCAGCCGTCCCGGATCGTCAGCTCCAACTGGAACGGCTTCCAGTCGCCCGCCGCGGTGCGGTCGAGTGTGGCCCGTACCGTGACGACGTCCTCCGCCATCGACGCCATCGGCGCGGGCGCCGGGGCGCGTATCACGGGAGCCGCGACGACGGGGCCGAACGCCAGGATCGCGCGCACCAGCGTGACATGCGCAATCGGGAGCTCGGTAACGACGCGGGAAAAGGCACGCAGCAGACGCTCGGCGCGACTTCTATAGCCCGCCTCGCCGGTGCGCTCGGCGAGCGTGATCAGGTTCAGGGCGGCGACGCCGTTGGCGGAAGCCACCGCACCATCGTGGGCGGCCTTCGACCGCACCAGCAGACGCGGATCCTCGCCGGCATTGAAATAGCCGCCCGCGGCGTCGTCCCAGAGCCGGCGATCCTGCTCCTCCTGCAGCCGCCTGGCCTCTTCCAGCCAGCGCTCGTCCTGCGTCGCGCCTTGAAGCTGCAGCAGCCCGTCGATCAGGAACGCGTAGTCGTCGAGCAGTGCCGGAACTTTGGCCCGCCCCAGGCGGAAGACGTGCCGCCGCTCGCCGCTGGGCGCATCCCGCAGCTGATCCAGAACCAGGCTGGCAGCGCGCTCGGCGGCCTCGCGATAACGCAGCTCGCCGAGGCGAACCGAGGCCACGGCCATCGCGCCGATCATCAGCCCGTTCCAGTCGGCGAGCAGCTTGTCGTCGGTGAGCGGCCGCTCCCGCCTCGAGCGGGCCGCGAGCAGCGTGGCACGAGCCGGCTCTGCGCGAACCAGTGTCGCGTCCTCGACCGGCTGGGGCAGATGCAGGACGTAGCGGTCGGATTCGAAATTGGGCCGGCCGCCAAAGCCGTAGAGCGAGGCGAGCGAGGCGTGCGCGTCGGGTTCGAGCGCCGCCTTCAGCTCGTCGGCCGTCCAGGTGTAGTAAGCGCCCTCGTGGCCGTGCGTCTGCGCGTCGATGGCGGAGAGGAAGCCGCCCTCGGGCCCCGTCATCTCGCGCAGCACGAAGTTAAGCGTCGCGCGCGCGACGCGGGCGAAGCCCTCCTCCGGCGCGAAGGCATCCGCCTCGGCATAGAGCAGCGCGAGCGAGGCGTTGTCGTACAGCATCTTCTCGAAGTGCGGCACCAGCCATTCGGCGTCGGTCGAATAGCGGTGGAAGCCACCGCCGATCTGGTCGTGGATGCCACCGCGGGCCATGCGCTCGAGCGTCACGACCAGCATGTCACGGGCCTCGGTCCGTCCCTGCCGCGCGCGATCCAGGAGGAAGAAGAGATTGGAAGGCGAGGGGAACTTGGGCGCGCGGCCGAAGCCGCCGTGGGCCCGGTCGAAGCGCCGGACCAGCGTCTCCTCGAGCGCGCTGGCGAGGGTTTGGTCGAGCGGAGCTGGCCCTCCCCCGCCCGCGGCTTGCTGCCGGATGGCTTCGGCCAGCGTCTCCGCCTGCTCGATCAGCTCGGCGCGACGCAGCGCCCAGGCCTCGCGGATGGCCATGAGCACGCGCGGAAAACCGGGCCGGCCGTGGCGATCGTCCGGTGGGAAGTAGGTGCCGGCGAAGAACGGCTTGCCCTCGGGCGTCAGGAACACCGAATTGGGCCAGCCGCCCGACTGCGTCAGAAGTTGCGTGGCCGTCATGTAGATCTCGTCGAGGTCGGGGCGCTCCTCGCGATCGAGCTTCACGCACACGAACGCGTCGTTCAGCTGCCGCGCTATCTCGGCGTTCGAGAAGCTCTCCCGTTCCATGACGTGACACCAGTAGCAGGTCGAATAGCCGATCGAAAGAAAGATCGGCTTGTCCTCGGCGCGCGCACGGGTGAAGGCCTCCTCGCCCCACGGATACCAGTCCACCGGATTCCCGGCGTGAAGCAGGAGATACGGGCTCGACTCGGCGGCCAGGCGGTTCTTGCGAGGGGAGTCGGCCTCGGACACGAGGCCGAGAGTCTATCCGTTTTGCGTGGTAACCTCTCGAGTTCCATGCCAAAGCGAGTCCTGATCGTCGACGACCACGCCGCCACGCGAACCCTGATCCGCGCCATCCTCGAAGGCGAGAAGGCAGAGAAGTTCGAGGTGACTGAGGCCACCAACGGCCTCGAGTGCCTGATCAAGTTCGAAACAGAGGGGCCCTTCGACCTGATCCTCCTCGACGTGAACATGCCCGAGATGGACGGCTACGAAACGTGTCGTCACCTGCGCGAGAAGGGCGCCGTCGTCCCGATCGTCTTCGTCACCGCCAACAAGGAGATGAAGGACTACGCTGCGGGCCGTGGCGCCGGCGGTGACTCGTATCTCGTGAAGCCAGTGGCCCGAGCTGCCTTGCGCTCCATCGTGACGCTCTTCACGAGTGTGGGCCGCACACCCGCAAATAGCTCGCCTCCAGCCGTCTAAGCTCCTCCTTCGACCTCGTCGCGAGCACCCCGGTCCCAGTGCGCCGCCAGCCCACCCGTGTCGGCCAGGGAGTCGACGACCAGTCGCGCCCGATCTAAGCGGAGGAAACCTCGACGCTGACGCCGCTCAGGGCGGCGTTCCCGGAGAGCTGGTCCACTTCGGCGTCGTCCGTGACGTCGTTGAGGCTGACACCGGGACGCTGCCGGGCCACGCCGAGGCGCATGCCATCACGGTGGTGTCCCCAGCCGTGAGGCAGGCAGACGACGCCCGGGCGCACGTCGTGCGTGAGCTGGAGTGGCGCCACGATCTCGCCGACGCGCGACCTCACGCGAACCCTCTCGCCGGCGGCGAGGCCACGCGCCGCCGCGTCGTCGGGATGCATGTGCAGCGTGCAGCGTTCGGGTCCCTTGGTGAGACGCGCGCTGTTGTGCATCCAGGAGTTGTTGGAGCGCAGGTCGCGGCGGCCGATCAGTTGCAAGCCCGGCGGCGCCGCCGAGAGGCGCTCGCGGAGACGGCCGAGATCGGCGACGAGCGGCTGTGGGGCGAGGGCGATGCGCTGGTCCGGCGTGAAGAGCCGCTGCGGCAAGCAAGGCGCGAGCGGACCGAGGTCTACGCCGTGGGGCGAGCGCTGCAACTCCGCGAGCGAGAGCCGCCGTGGCCCTGTCCGCAGCAGCAAGCGCAGCAGGCCGCGCGGACCCACTCGGTTCATTACCGCGCAGACGAGCCGCGTCTTCAGGCCTCGCTGCCGAGCCAGGCGGCTCGCCAGGCCGCCGAGGATCTGCCAGTCGGCACGGCCGCCCGGATCCTTCGGGAACAGCGCCGGCGCGTAACGAGCGGTATTGCGCACGGCCAGGGTGTGGAAGACCAGGTCGTAGTGATCCTGCTCGAGGCCAAAGCTCGGCGGCAGGATCAGGTGCGCGTGGCGCGTCGTCTCGTTGAGATAGATGTCGATCGCCAGCATGAAGTCGAGACCGGGCAGGGCCCGCTCGAGCCGGGCGCCGTTGGGCGCAGACAGCACCGGGTTCCCCGCCGCGCTGACGAGCGCGCGGATCTGGCCCTGGCCTGGCGTTTCGATCTCCTCCGCCAGCGTCGCCACGGGCCATTCGCCGCCGAACTCCGGCAGCCCGCGCACGCGACTGCGGCCCTTGTCGAAATGACCGCGCTGGCCGATGCGGCCGGCGAGGGCTACCAGGTCCACGGCGGGGCGCGTGAACATCGCCCCGCCCAGCGCGTCCAGACGCCCGGTCACGAGATTCAGGACGTTGATGAGCCAGGCGCACAGGCCACCGAAGGCCTGCGTCGAGACACCCACACGGCCGTAGGCCACGGCCCGTGGAGCGGCCGCGAAGTCGCGCGCGAGGCCGCGGACCTCACTCGCCTCGAGTCCCGTGGCCGGCGCGACGGCCTCGGGCGTGAACGGGCCCACCAGCTCCGCGATCAGGTCCAGACCGTCGGTGAAGGCCGCCAGACGCCCGGGCGCCACCCGCCCCTCCGCGTGAATCACCTGCAGCAGCGCGAGCAGCAGCAGCGCATCGGCGCCGGGGCGTATCGGGAGATGGAGATCGGCCAGCGCCGCCGTCTCGGTGCGCCGTGGATCGACGACGACCAGTCGGCCGCCTCGCGCCTTGAGCGCCTTGAGCCGGCCTTCGATGCCGGGCGCGGTCATCAGGCTGCCGTTCGAAGCCACCGGGTTCGCGCCAAACACCAGGAAGAATTCGGTGCGGTCCACGTCGGGCACCGGCAGCAGGAGCTGGTGTCCGAACATCAAGAGCGACGCCAGCATGTGCGGCAGCTGGTCGACGGAGGTGGCGGAGTACATGCTCCGCGAGCGGAGCACCTTGGCGAAGAGCTGGCCGAAGAGCAGCGCGCCGTAGTTGTGGACGGTCGGATTCCCCTGGTAGACCGCTACGGCACTCTGCCCGTGCTCGCGCTGGACCTTGGCAAGGCGCTCGGCGGCCTCGTGGAGCGCTGCGTCCCACGACACCTCGCGCCAGCCCGAGCCTTCGCGACGCAACGGGCGCCGCAGCCGGTCCTTGTCCTCGTGAACATCCTGCAGCCCGAGAGCCTTGGGGCAGATGTGGCCCTTGCTGAAGGGATCCTCGGCGTCGCCGCGGATGCTCGTGATGCGTCCGTCCTCGACCGCGACGGCGACGCCGCAGATCGCTTCGCACAGGTGGCACGCGCGGTAGTGCGTGAAAGCGGTCATGCTCCCCGCACGGTAGCACGGGCTGCGCGTCAGCGCGGCTGATAATCCGGCATACGCGCCGCCCCTGGGCCGTAGCTGAGGCGCCAGGAGCGACCGTCGGAGAGTCGCAGCCGGTAGATCTGGAACTCACCTGTGATGGTCGATGCGAACGCGAGCTCGCTGCCGTCGGGTGACAGCGCCGGGTCGTAGTTGAGCGCGGGCCAGTCGACGAGCGTGCGTTCGTTGCCGGTGGCGAGATCGTGCTCGACGATCCAGCTCGTGGTCTTGAGGTGCCGGCGCGAGACGTAGAGCACGCGCTTCCCGTCGGGCGTAAAGCGCGGGGTGCAACCGCCGCCCAGCAGCCCCGAGAGCCTCTTCAATCTCGCGCGCCCCTCGGTCCACAAGTAGATGTGGTGCCCGAGCTGGAAGTTCGAAGAGAACACGACCCTCCGGCCGTCCGGCGAGAAGTCGGGGTTGCCCAGCGTCGTGCGGGAACCGTGACGGAGCAGCTCGCGCAGGCGGTTCGTAGCAAGGTCGAGGATCTGGAGCGAATCGCGCCCCGGAGCGTCGCTGAGCAGAGCCACGCGACGGCCATCAGCTGAAACGGCCGACTGCCACTCGCGGGTGGGCGTCTCGGTCACGCGCCTCGGGGCGCCACCGTCGAGGGAAGCCTCCCACAGCTCCCAGTTACCGGAACGGTTGGACGAGAACAGCACACGGCGGCCGTCGGGGTAGAACCGGGGCCAGCCATCGTCGGCCGCGTCGGGCGCCAGGCAGCGCTCGCTTCCGCCCGAAGCCGGGACGACACAGATGTCACTCAGCTTGGCGCGCTCGCGTTCGTAGACGAGCAGCGGCGCGGGCGAGGCGAGCAGCGGAAGCAGCGCGAGACTCAGCAACACCTGCCCAGTTTGCCTCAAAGGCGAGAGACGGTGGTTACTCCAAGCGTCCGGGCTCGCTCGTCATCGCACCACAACTCCGTCCTTCATCACGAACGAGACGCGCTCGGTGGCCGTGATGTCGCGGAGGGGATCCTCGGAGAGGCCGATGATGTCGGCACGCGCGCCCGGAGCGATGACGCCGAGCCTTCCCTCCTGGCCGAGCATGGCTGCGGCGGTGACGGTGGCCGAGCGCAGCGCTTGCCACGGCGTCATGCCCAGCTCGACGTAACGGCGAAACTCCTCGGCCTGGTTCAGCTTGTCCCAGTCGAAGCCGCCCGCGTCGGTGCCGAGCACGATCGGCACGCCCGCCCTCAGCGCGCGTCGGAAAGAATCCTTTGCGGCCGCGAACAAGTCGTTCCAGATCGGGTTCGTGACGCTTCTCGGCCCGGCCACGAAGGCGGAGACCGTGAGCGTCGGGCACCAGTAGACCTTGCGCTCGGCCATGGTCGCGAGCGTCGCGTCGTCGAACACGTCTCCGTGCTCGATGGAGTCGACCCCCGCGGCGAGGGCGATGGCGTGGCCTGTGGGCGTCATCGAATGCGCCGCGACCTTGCGCCGCGTGCGGTGTGCCTGGTCGACGATGGCCGAGAGCTCCTCGAGCGTGAAGTTGGGCAAGCTGCGGATCTGGCCGTCCGTCTGGTGGTAGTAGGAGCGATCGGCGTAGACCTTGATCCAGTCCGCGCCATGCGCGATCTGGTCCCGCACCGCGCGGCGGCAGGCGTCGGCGCCATCGCACATCTCGACGCCCTTGGGCACGCTCAGCTCCCAGGCGTATCCGGACAGGCCATAGGCGCCCGTCGGCGCCAACGCCTTGGTGGCCACGAACAGGCGCGGGCCCGAGATCACCCCCGCCTCCACAGCGCGCTTCAGGTCGACGTCGACGAAGCCCGCTCCCTCGTTGCCGATGTCGCGCAGCGTCGTGAAGCCGTGGTCGAGCGCGATCCGCAGCGCGCGCGTGGCGCGCAGCGCCCGGTAGGGCAACGATTCCTTGAGCAGTTGCGCGTCGTAGTCCTCGGCTGTCGCGTCGCCCTGGATGAGCACGTGCGTGTGCCCGTCGATGAAGCCAGGAAGCACGGTTAGCTTGCCGAGGTCGATCACCGTGGCGCCCGCCGGCACCGAGGCCGCGATCTCCTTCACGCGCCCGGCTTCCACCACGATCACGACGTTCTCGCGAACCCTCTCCGCGGCGACGTCGAGCAGCCGCCCCGCCTTGATCGCCGTGAGCGGAGGCGGCGCCTCGGCCGAGGCCGCCAGTGAAAGCAGCAGAAATGCGAAGCTCAGCCAGCGCATGTCGGTCCCTCCCGAGACGGCCGGATTCTAGCGTATGCTCCAGCGTTCCCATCGGACCGACTATTCATTAAGGAGTCAAGAAACCATGAAGATCGCGAAGTCGCTCGCGCTCGGGTTGACGTGCGTCCTGGCAGCGGCCGGATCCGCGCAGGCGCAAAGCCAGCCCAAGCAGTTCGTGCAGGTCCTGACCGTCCACGCCAAGCCGGAGGGCGCCGTCGACTACGAGGCGTTCGTCAAGAAGGTGATGGCCGCGGGTGAGAAGATCGGGGAGAAGCAGCGGGTGGTGACGTACCAGGTCACCACGGGCGGGCCCGGCTACACGTACATGATCGCCACCTACTTCGACAAGTGGGCCGAGACCGACGGTCTGCTCTCGGTGCCCGAGATCCTGAGCAAGGCGTTGGGTGAGCTGGAGGGCGGCAAGGCGCTGCGCGCGGGGCGCGCCAACATCGCGTCCACCGAGAGCGCCGTGTATCGGCTGCGACCCGAGCTGTCCACCAAGCCCAAGGCGTACGATCCGCCGCCGGCCTACCTGCAGATCTTCCGCACCGAGGTGAAGCCGGAGATGAGCCGCGAGTGGGAGCGCGTGATCGGAAGATACAAGGCCGCTTCGGAGCAGATCCCCGAGACGCCGACGTCGATTCGTCGCGTTTCGATCGAGGGCCCGGGCAACGTCTACATCACCAGCAGCGCGTACGCGAACGGCGCCGAGCGCGACGCCTGGCCGAGCTTCCTGGACGTCCTGAAGAAGGCCTACGGCGACGACGAGGCGCGCAGCCTGGACCAGCGCCGAACCGATTGCATCAAGCGTTCCGAGGCCTTCATCATGAAGTTCCGGCCCGACCTGAGCCGAATCGGCAAGTAAGACCTTCGCGGGTCCACTACTTCTCCAAGCCGGCCGCCCAGTTCACGACCAGTGAGAGCGGCACGACAGAAGGCGGCCCCCCGCTGGGCGTGCCGATCAAAGGTGCTATCGTTCTTTTCGAGGACGATGGCTACGACCTTCTGGCGAGCGATATGGCCCTGACCCCCGGGACTCGCCTTGGACCTTATGAGGTCCTGGGCCCTATCGGCGCGGGGGGCATGGGCGAAGTGTGGCGGGCGCGCGACTCGACGCTGGGGCGGACCGTGGCCCTCAAAGTCCTGCCCGATGGCTTCGTGGACGACCGCGAGCGGCTCTTGCGTTTCGAGAACGAGGCTCGGGTCCTGGCCTCGCTGAACCATCCCCAGATCGCTTCCCTTTACGGCTTGGAACAGTTCGAGGGCCGACGTGTGCTGGTCATGGAGCTGGCGGAAGGCGAGGACCTGGCCGCGCGGCTGCGGCGCGGGCCGCTGCCAGTGGACGAGGCAGTGCCGATCGCGCGACAGATCGCAGAGGCCCTGGAGGAGGCCCACGAGAAGGGTGTGACGCACCGGGACCTGAAGCCTGCCAACGTAAAGGTATCCGCCGACGGACGGGTCAAGGTTCTCGATTTCGGCCTGGCCAAGGCCTTCGCGGGCGACGGCGCGCGAGCAACGGGGGACCTCTCGCAGTCGCCCACGCTCACGCGAGGCACGGGCTCAGGGGTGATCCTGGGGACGGCAGCCTACATGTCTCCGGAGCAGGCGCGGGGAAAGACGGTCGACAGGAGGAGCGACATCTGGTCCTTCGGGGTGCTCGTCTTCGAGATGCTGAGCGGGAGGAAGCTCTTCGCCGGCGAGACGGCATCGGACACGCTGGCGGCGGTTCTGACGCGGGAGCCCGACTGGAGCCTGCTGCCGGCGGGCACCCCCGGAGCCCTGGTGCGGTTGCTGCGCCTGTGCCTGACCCGCGACCCGAAGCATCGCCTCCAGTCGATCGGGGATGCCCGGGTCGAGTTGGAGCAGGAACCCGAGCTGGAGAGGGACACCGAGGCAGCGTCGGCGGCGCTTCGAAGCGGGCCGGCCCGCGCCATCTGGCGAGCAGTGCTCTGGCCGCTCGCCGCGGCGGGGGCCGGGGCGCTCCTGCTGCGGCTGTTCGCGGGGCCGCTCGATCGACCCTCGACGACCCACGTGGTCCGCACCGAGATGTTCCTTCCACCGGGGGTCGAGATGTACGGCTTCAGCGCGCTCGCGCCCTCGCTGGCCATCCCTCCCGACGGCAGCTGGGTGGCCTTCATCGGCGCACGCTACGGGAAGCGGCAGGTCTTCGTGCGGCCGCTCGACCGCACCGAAGCTCGTCCCCTGAAGGGCGCGAGCATTCCTTTCGTCATCTGCGCTTCCCCCGACGGCCGCTCCCTGGGTGTCATCGAGTTGAACGGCGACTTGAACATCCTCCCGATTACCGATGGCCCCGCTACCCGGGTGGCAGATTCCGCCGACTTCGCGTCCTGCCACTGGGATGACCGGGGCATCGTGTTCACCCGGCAGAAGGCACTCTGGGAGGTCTCCGCCACGGGCGGCGCGGCGCGGCCGCTTACGACACTCCGGGACGACGAGCTCCTCCACGGTCTGCCCATGAGCCTTCCGGGAGGGAGTCATATCCTGTTCACTTCACTGTCCAGAGAGGGTCTCGAGAGCCCACGCATCGAGGTGCTGTCGCGCGAGACGGGCGAACGCCGCACCCTGCTGGACCGAGGGGCGCGGCCGCTCTACGCTTCGAGCGGACATCTGCTCTTCTTTCGGGCGGACCTCACCGACCTGTTCGCAGTGCCGTTCGACGCCGAAAGCGTCCAGGTCCTCGGAGAGCCGGTTCCCGTCCCGGAGAGCATCGGCATGCGCCGGCAACTAGCGCTCTCCGGCGCCGGCACGCTGCTCCACGTGCGCGGCGGGATGGGGACGCGCCGGCTGGTCCTGGTGACAAGGGAAGGGGTCGAGGAGACGATCCTCGATGCGCCACGGGACTACGGTTGCCCGCGCTACTCTCCCGATGGTCGGAGCATCGTGGTCGAAGCCGGAGGCGGGCTCTGGCTCTTCGACCTCGAGCGCCGCACCCTCGATGGCCTCTTTCCGGCGAACCCGTTCGTGCCCAGCTTCTTCCCGGCCTGGTCGGCGGACGGACGCCGCGTCTTCTATAGGAGCGCTCCCCGGAGCCTTCGTGCAGTGCCGGCCGACGGCAGCGGCCGCGTGGAAGAGCTTTGGGCCCACGATGCCTCCCCGACTAGCGCGACGCCGGATGGTCGACTCCTCGTATGCCTCCGCGTCAGCGCGGAGGGCGGAGCCGATCTCTATGCCGTGCCCCTCGACGACCCCCAGGCGTCCCGGCCCCTCCTGGCGAGCGCAGCCTTCGAGGGCGGCGGCCAGATTTCACCGGATGGGCGCTTCTTTCTCCACACCTCGGACGAATCGGGACGGACCGAGGTCTACCTGCGTCCGTTCCCGGCCCTCGACCGAAAGTGGCAGGTCTCGACCGAGGGTGGGAGCTACCCGCGCTGGAACCGCAACGGCCGCGAGATCTTCTTCTTTTCCGAGGACCGGATGATGTCGGTTTCGGTGGTCGCCAACCCGGCCCCCGCTCTCTCGCCGCCGAGGCTGCTCTTCCGTGGATCGTGGAGCCTCGGCAACAGCACCACCATCCCGCACTACGACGTGAGCCCGGACGGACGGAAATTCGTCTTCGTGAAGGAAGACCCGTCGGCGGGCGGCGGGCTCGTCGTGGTGCAGAACTGGTTCCAGGAGCTCGAGCGCCTTGCCCCGCACCGCTCGCGCTGATCTCCACTGAGCAGTACTGGGACGTGACCCTCCACGGGAGAATGACGATGAAGCGCGGGCGCCTCATCCCGTGACCGCAGCTTGGGCCCCTGCGCGGAGCCGAATGCTGGCAGCCTGCCTGGCCGCAGCAGCCATGTCCCTCGCCTGCAACCAGCCAATGGTCTCCGAAGCCCCCCTCACGATCCTGCTCCCCGGAGAGGTGCTGAGCCTCGATCCGAACCGCGAGATGGACATGATCACGGACTCGGTTCTCTTCAACGTGTTCGAGCCGCTCGTCGGCATCGACGAGAAGCTCAGGATCCGGATGATGCTGGCGGAGTCGTGGGAGAACCCGCGCCCCGAACAATGGCGCTTCCACCTGCGGCGCAACGTGCGCTTCCACGACGGCACGCCGCTCAGCGCGAGCCTGGTCCGGGATCTCTTTCTCGAAGTGCGGCGCTCGCCCGAGCTCGAGGCATCGAATTTCCTGACGCCGGTCGAGGACATCGTCGTGATCGACGAGCACACGCTCGACTTCATCACCCACGGGCCGCGGCTGTTGCTGACCAACCTGACGACCGTCTACGTCGGGAAGCCCAGCGAGGGCGGAGGCTTCCCGCCGCTCGTGGGGACGGGGCCATACCGAATCCGTGAGCGGAAGCCGGGCGCCGCCGTGGAGCTCTCACGCTACGCGGGATATTGGGGCGCGCCGCCCGCGTTCGGCGAGGTCGCCTTCGAGTCGGTGCCGGACGCCGGGCAGCGGGAAGCGCGCCTCGTGGCCGGGAGGGCCGACATCATCTTTCGTGCGCCCCACACGCTGGCCGCGCGGGTCGTGCCGGGCGTGCGCTTCGTCCACCGGAAGGGCGTCACGGCGTTCTACCTGGGCGTGAACCTCCGGAAACGGCAAGGCCGACCGCTCGACGATCTCAGGGTGCGAAGGGCGCTCCACCTGGGCCTGGACCGGGAGGCCCTGGTTCGCCAGTTCCTGCACGGCCTGGGCAGCGTTGCCACGCAGCCGGTGCCGCCCGACGCGTTCGGGTACAACCCCGAGTTGCCCGAACCACGACGCGACGTCGCCCAGGCGCGCAAGCTGCTCGAGGAGGCCGGGCAGGCCCGTGGTTTCAGTGTCCGCCTCGACCTGGACGCGCCGCAGCTCGAAGCGGGGCGCATCATCGAGCGCTCCCTCGCCGAGATCGGCGTGCGCGTCGAGCTGAGCGTCGTGACCCACGAGGAGGTGTACTCGCTCGCCCAGGCCGGAAACAGCGACCTCTCGCTGATGGGATGGGTCTTCAGCAGCGGCGAGGCTGGCGAATTCTACGAGTTCTGCCTGCACACGCCCGGCACGGGATACGGCTTCAACAACTACGGTGGCTACTCGAGCGCGAGTCTCGACGCGATCGCCGAGTCGAACGCCCTCATCCTCGACCCGCGAGGGCGCCGCGATGCGCTCTGGAAGGCTGCGGCCCTCGCGATGGAGGAGCTGCCCGTGATCCCGCTGTATGTTCCCGACGACACCTGGGGCGTGAGCGATCGCATCCGTTTCACGCCGCGCGCCGACAACGAGCTCTGGCTACCCGACGTGCTGAAGAACGAGCGCTGACGGTCGCCTGGCTGCGTCCACCGAGGCTCGAGTCGTTCTAGCGCTTCCGTGCGACGCGCCGCTGCGCCTTGATCAGCACGGCGATCTCGTCGTTCCTGGCGTTTTCGAGGTCGAGCCGGATGCGGCCGTCCTCGGTTTCGGAGACGACGGCCGGGATCGAGCAGGCGGTCAGGTAATAGCCCGCCGGCAACACCACGGCGTTGCGGGGACGATCGAACGTGCGATCCCACACCAGCTCGTCGCCGCGCAGGCCGTAACGCCCGGCATCGGTGTAGGTCTCGGAGATCCGCAGGCGCACGGAGCCACCCTTCGCCACGGAGGCGAAGCGGATCACGATCACGTCGGCGTCCGGTTTGAGCGGCTCTCCTACGTCCTGCCCGGCCTTCAGCAGTGACTCGCCTTTGACGCTCTCGATCGTGAGCTCCGCGCCCGTGTCCAGGATCCACGCCTTCGGGTTCGAGGCCGTGCTCCCCTTGCGGACGACGTTATAGTAGGCGTCGATGCCGGGGCGCGACTCCGTGTAGTCGTGGAACAGGTCGAAGGCGTGCGTCTCCGGCGGCTGCAGGAAGTAGACGATCTCGCGGTCCTGGTGCGCCCGCTCCGAGAGGCGGTCGGCCTCGTTCTCCTGTGCGACGACGGGAAGGGCCGCCAGCGCGACGATCAGCAGCGCGGCCCTCACGGGAGCCTCCGCGCCTTGACGACGAGCGGCGCCTCGGCCGGGAGCGAGTTCATGAAGCTCACCTGGATCCGACCGTCGCCCTGGCGAAGGACCTGCGAAGGCACGTTGCAGGCCACGAGCTCATAGCCCGCCGGCAGCACGACCGCGTTGCGCGGTATCGAGAGAGAGCGCGAGAACACGATCCGATCGCCCTCGCGGAAGTAGCTCTTCGGGTCCTTGTAGGTCTTGTCGATCAGCAGCCGGACCTCGCCCGCCTTCGGGACCGAGCGCGGCAGCCGGATCTTGATGTAGCTCGTGTCCGGCTCGGCCTCGGAGTAGCCCTCGGCCTTGGCCTTGGCGCCGTCCACGACATCGAAGGCCAGGGGCACGGCGCTCAGGCGATCGTAGACGGCCTCGTTCGAGGCCTCGCTGCCTTTGCGGATCGGGTTGTAGAAGACCCTGGCGCCGGGGGTCGTGGCCGTCACCTCGTAGCTGATGCGGAACTGGCTGGTCTCCGGGGCCAGCAGCTCGTAGCGCGTGTACTCGTCGGCCTCGCCTTGAGACGGCGCCTGGGCCAGCGCCGCGGGGGCGGGGCCGTACACGAGCAGCGAGCCGAAGCCGGCCGCGAGCAGCCCAGTGAAGCGCATCTATTTCCTCAAGCCCGCGGTCCAGTTCACGACCACGGAGAGCGGCACCGAGGAGCTCTTGATCACCGGTACGTTGAGCAGGAAGCGCTCGCCTTCGGCCGAGACGTCCCAATCGAATCCGGTTCCCTCCGGGAGCTGGAAGAGCGGCTTCGGTGTTCCCGGGCGAAGCCCGCGGCCCGTATCGATTTCGACGGACGTCACCCTGCCATCGAACGCCGTATACACGATCTCGCGTCCGGCGCGCGACCACATGGGATTGACGCCGCCGGCGTTCGAGATCTGGACTCGGCGCTGACCCTCCGGGAACGAGACGACGTAGACCTCGTTCCGCCCCGACACGTCCGTGCTGTAAGCCAACCAGCGCCCATCCGGGGACAGCCTTCCTCCACCGAGCACGTTGGGAACCCGCGGAACCACCTCGAAGGCCTTCCGGTCGCCGAGGAGCGGAAGAGCCCAGAGGCCGAGCTGGCGGTTCCCGCCCGCCTCCCGATCGAACAGGATCAGGAATCGGCCATCGCTGGACCAGTCCCTCGGGCCCTTCTCGCCCTCTGCGTCCGTGAGCGCCTCGTCCGCCCCGCTGCCTCCCGCCTGCCGCACGTAGGCGTCCCCCTGATGCTTGCGTTCGGACGTGAAGGCGATCCGTGAACCGTCCGGAGACCAGACCGGTGTGAAGTTGCTGCTCGTGCCCGACGTCAGCCGCGTTTGGACGCCGCGGGAAACGTCGCCCACCCAGACCTGCGTCGTCTGCGTACCGGTGTCGTACTTGTCGAAGGTGATCTGCGTCGCGTCCGGTGAGATCCTCGGGCCGAAGTGCAACCCGGGATCTCCGAGGATGCCAATCTGGTTGCCCGTGCGGTCGAACCACTCGAGCCGCGTCAGGAACTGAAGCGCGTTGAAGACGAGGGTTCCGCTGCGCGAGACCGAGTAGACGCCGAAACCCACGTATCCGTAGTTGCTGACGTGATCCGTCACGGTGACCGGATCGCCGCTCGTCTCGAGGCGCTTGGGATCGAACGCCTGCGCGAGCAGGCTGCCGCCGGCATCGCCGCCCCGGACGAAGAGCAGGTAGCCGTCGGCGTACTGGGCGTTGAAGTTCGCCGGGATCAAGGGCCGGGCCGGGCCGCCATCGAGGGAGCCGACCCAGATCCGGTTGGCCGGAGCGTGCCTGTTCCCGGCGAGGTTGAGCGCGAGGTAGAGGAATTGCCGGCCGTCGGGCAGGAAGAAGGGATAGCGGTGCGCCGTCTCGCCGCGGGAAGCATCGAGCGTCGTCACCGGCTCGGCCTTGCCGCCGCCAGCTGGGAGCCGGTAGACGGGCCCAGCCGGCGGAGTGAACAGGATGTCGCCGCTTGGTGCCCAGGCGCCGCCGACACCGTCCACGTCGTAGAGACTGATCGGAGCGCCGCCCGAGATCTCGACGCGCTTCAGTTTGCCATCCGCGAAGAATCCGACGTTTCGGCCGTCGGCCGACCAGAAGGGCAACACGCCCCCTTCGGTCCCGGTAAGCACGCTGGCTGCGTACGAATCGAGGGGCCGCAGCCAGAGCTGGACCTTGCCGGTGGGGTCGATGCCGCTGAACACGAGACGGCTGCCGTCGGGCGAGATGACGGCGTTGTTCAACTGGACCTTTTCGGGAAGCAGGATTGTCGTGCGCAGCGCGATCGCAGCCGGCACAGCACGGAGGCGAGCGAACCCCAGCCATGCCGCCACCGCCAGCGCCATGGCCGCGAGGGTCCACGCGAGGCCCTCGCGCGTCCTGCGGCGGACGGCGACCGAGGACGCGACTCCTGCCTGCGATCCGGCCTGGCCGATCCAGCGCAGCTCCTCGGCCACGTCGTGGGCCGACTGCCAGCGCTCGTCGGGCTCCTTCTCCAGGCACTTGCGCACGATGTGGTCGAGTGCGGGGGGACACATCGGCACGACCGACGAGATGGGCGGCGGCTGGGAGGACACAATCGCGGCGATCAAGCTCGTCCGCGACTTGCCCTCGAAGGCGTGCTTGCCGGTTGCCATCTCGAAGAGCAGCGCGCCCAGCGCGAAGATGTCGGTGCGGGCGTCGGCCTCGTGGCCTTCGAGCTGCTCGGGAGCCATGTACTGGAAGGTGCCGACGATGGTGCCCTGCTCGGTCAGGGGCTTGGCGGCCGTCATCAGGTCGGAGCTTCCGCCCGCCGCGCCGCTGTCGGCCGAGGCCCGCGCCAGGCCGAAGTCCAGGAGCTTGGCTCCAGTCTTGGTGATCGAGACATTGCCGGGCTTGAGGTCGCGATGCACGACGCTGTGCTTGTGCGCGCACTCGAGGGCGTCCGCGATCTGGGCTCCGTAGCGCAACACCTGATCGGGCGGCAGCGGACCCTTCGCAATGCGGTCGGCCAGCGACTCGCCCTCGAGCAGCTCCATCACGAGGTAGTGCGTCCCGCTCTCGTGGCCGATGTCGTAGAGCGTGCAGATGTGCGGATGGTTCAGCGACGAGATCGCCTTCGCTTCGCGCTCGAAGCGCGCCCGCCGCTGCTCGTCGGCCGCGAATCCCTCCGGCAGGATCTTGATCGCGACCTCGCGGTCGAGGCGCGTGTCCTTCGCGCGGTAGACCTCACCCATGCCCCCGGCGCCGATGGGGGCGATGACCTCGTAGGGACCGAGTCGCGTCGCAGGGGAAAGCGTCACTTGGGTAGTCCGGCGAGCATACCACTCCAGCGCGCGAGCCCGACCTATCTCATGGCCGAGGCGGGCCTACTTCAGCCCGTTCACGACGATCGTGATCGGTGTCTCGGCGTCCTCGGCCTGGCTGATGAGAAAGCGCTGGCCGTCGGCGCTGACGGCGTAGTGGCCGAGGTTCCCGGTGATGATCGGCGGCGCCAGCGGGGCCGCGAAGAGCGCTCGTGGCGCTCCGGCTTCGAATCGCCCCGCATTGTTGCCGATCGCTACCGACATGAGCTTGCATTCCGCAGAGAGGTAGAACAGCTCCCTGCCGTCGCGGCGCCACAGGGGCTCGTCGCCTCCGTTCGTGGACACCTGCCAGCGCCCCGGCCCGCTCGGGAACGGCTGGACGAAGACTTCGACGCGATCGAGCGCATCGGAAGCGTACGCGATCCACTTGCCGTCAGGGGAGACCCTGCCGTGGGCCTCGTTCCCCGGCGTGACGAGGAACGGCTGCGGCTTGCGGTCGCCGAAGAGCGGCAGCGTCCAGAGATCGAGCCGGGTCTGGGGAACGGTGGGCTCGAACACCACGTACCGGCCATCGGCGGACCAGTCGTCGGGATAGGTGCTGACCGGACCCTGGAGCACCAACTCCTCGGCGGCGCCACCCGTCGTGGCCTTCGCGTAGAGGCCGTTGACCCCGTCCGCCCTCAGCCCTCGGAACAGGATGCGAGTCCCATCTCCCGACCAGATGGGTTGGTTTGCGTCGAGACCCTCAAAGGTGAAGCGAGAGGTCTGGCCACTGACGGTGTCGAGCAACCAGAGCGAGCTGTCCCACGCCCCGGGGTTGTACGCGGTGACCGCGACCTGGCGGCCGTCAGGAGAAAGCGCCATCGCGTAGTAGGCGCCCGGCGGACCCACCGAACCCAGGCTGTGCCCCCCGCGATCGAACCAGGCGAGTCGCTGCTGCCTGCCGCCGCTACGAAGGGCGACGAGCCCGGTGTTCGACGTCGTGAAGGACACCAGGCCGAGAAGATCGGAATCCAGGCGTACCTGGTCTGAAAGCGCCGGGGACTCGGGCCCGAACTCGAGCCGATCCGGATCCAGTCGCCTCGACACGAGCGTGCCTTCCTTCACGTAGAGGAGGCGATCCCCTTCGAAGCTGACGGTCGACTGCGTCCCCGCGATGCGCTTTCGCTCGGCCGAGGCCAACTCGGAGAGATACAACCCCGGGACCGTGCCACGTGCCGACGGGCCCGAGACCGTGTACACGAAGTGGCGGCCGTCGGGCAGGAAGTGGGGCCAGCGGTGGGATTGCTCGCGAGAGGGGTCGATCGTCGTCGCCACGGTTGGCACGCCGCCCGCGGCGGGCACGACGAGCAGGCCGCTGCAGCAGTCGGGTGTGAACAGGATCTGGCCGGTGGTGCTCCACGTGCCGCCACGCCCGTCCGAGGCCTGGCAGATCGTCTGCGGCGATCCACCGCTCAAGCCGACCCGTTTGAGCTTGTTGCCGCCGAAGAATGCCAGCTCGCGGCTGTCCGGCGACCAGAAGGGGAAGCCACCCCCCTCGGTGCCCGGCACGGCGACCGCCCCGTCGGCGTCGAGCGCTCGGAGCCAGATCATGGTCTTGCCGCTCGCATCGGTGCCGGGGAACGCGAGGTGCCGCCCGTCCGGCGACAACGCCAGGTAGGTGCCGAGCGCGACGCCTGGCGGCGCTGTGATCTGGAGCCGCAGCGTTGGTTGGTCGGCCACGGGCCCTCGCGCGCGGCCTAGGGCGAATCCGAGGAAAGCGAGGCCGACGACCGCCGCGACGATCCAGCCGGCATACTGGCTACGGCCACCACGGCGGGTGGTTACGCCTATTGCGGCCGACGACGCGCTATCGCCGATCCACTTCAGCTCGTCGGCGAGGTCGTGGGCGGTGTCCCAGCGTTCGTCCGGGTCCTTTGCCAGACACTTGCGCACCAGCCGATCCAGCGCCGGCGGCGTCATCGGCCGAAGCTCCGCGATCGGCGGCGGGTCGTGCTCCAGGATCGCGGCGATCAGGCTTGCGTGGCTCTTGCCGGAGAATGCTCGCTGCCCGGTCGCCATCTCGTAGAGCACGCAGCCCAGGGCCCAGATGTCCGCCCGCGCGTCCGCCTCCTTCCCTTCGAGCTGTTCGGGAGCCATGTACTGGTAGGTCCCCAGGAGCGTGCCCGCTTGTGTCAGGGGTTTGGCTTCCGTCGCCAGCTCCGAGGCGACACCCAGCGCCCCCGTCGCACGGGTCTTGGCGAGGCCGAAGTCGAGCAGCTTCACCCCCGACTTGGTGAGCATCACGTTGGCGGGCTTCAGGTCGCGGTGGACGACGCCTTGCTTGTGGGCCTGCGAGAGGGCGTCGGCGATCTGGGTCCCGTAGCGCAGGACCTGGTCCGTGGCCAGCGCGCCTTTTTCAAGGCGCTCGAGGAGCGTCTGACCCTCGAGCAGCTCCATCACGAGGTAGTCGACGCCGTCCTGCTGGCCGATGTCGTGGAGCGTGCAGATGTGGGGATGGTTGAGGCTGGAGACGGCTCGCGCCTCGCGCTCGAAGCGCGCCCGTCGCTCGGCGTCCTGCGCGACCTCGGCCGGCAGCACCTTGATCGCGACGTCGCGGCCGAGCCTCGAGTCGCGCGCGCGATAGACCTCGCCCATTCCCCCGGCGCCGATGGGGGCGACCACCTCGTACGGACCGAGCCGGGTCGAGACAGAGAGTGGCACTGGTGAGCCCGCTTCAGCTCGCGCCGCGCGTCGGCTGGACGCGCCGGCACAACTCCTGGAAGCGGGGATCGGCGGCCAGGCCCTCGATGGAGTAGAACGAGGGGAAGTCCTTCACGCCGAACAGCCACGGCGAGCGTGACCTGTACGCCTGCTCCAGACGCTCGATCACCGCCTGCTGTTCGCCCAGGCCGGCGTGGACGATCGCGATGGTGAGCGGGTCCACGAAGCGCCGCCGCTCCAGCTCCTCCATGCGCTTCAGGTACTCCCGGGCGCGGTCCTGCCGACCGCACTTGGCGTAGACGAACGCGATCCAGGACAAGGCGCTCTCCTGCTCTCGCGCGCCCAGGATCTGCTCGCCGCGGGCCTCCTCAGCCAGCGCTTCCTCGCAGCTCCCGAGGTGGGCCAGCGCCTTGCCCCTCTTGATGTAGCCCCAGACCCAGTTCGGGCGAAGCTGCTGCGCTTCCTTGAACTCCTGGGCCGCCTCCTCGAAGCGCTTCAGTCTCATGTAGGTGATCCCGAGCTGGTGCGTGGGCAGGACCGACAGCGGGTCGAGCTCCTTGGCCCGCAGGGCCACCGTCAGGCTCTTCTCCGTCTGGCCCTGGGCGGTGAGGACGTTCGTGTACTCCTCGTACGCCATGGAGCTGCTGGGGTTCTTCTCGAGCGCCCGCTTCAGGTCGGCCTCGGCGCCCGGCAGGTCCCAATCGAAGTAGAGCCGGATCATGCCGGACACGGCCAGCGCCTCGGCCAGGTCCGGGTCGATCTCCAGGGCGCGCTGGATCGCCGCCCGGGCCTTGCCTACCGTCTGCTCCCGGTCCTCGCTGTTCAGATAGGCCTGGGTTGCGTAGGACTCCGCCAGGCCCGTGTGGCCGGCGGCGTAAAGAGGCGCACGCTCGATCGCCCGCTGGAAATAGCCGGTCGACTGCTGCAGCTCGTCCGGCGTGCCCGCCAGGAGCAGGCGGCCCTTGAGGAAGAGGCGGTAGGCCTCGGAATCGACCGGCGTCTCTTGGGGCTCCGGCACTGCGCTCCCGAACAGCCGCGGGCTGAGCGTGCGGCTGATAGTGCGCGCCATCTCGTCCTCGACCTTCGGCGCATCGTCCGTACCGAGCTTGTAGCGCTCGCCCCAGAGCTGCCGGCGGTCCCGCGGCTCGACGAGCTCCGCGCTGAGCGACAGCTCCTTGCCCTGCTGGACCAGGCGGCCGAGGAGCAGGGCGCGGACGCCGAGCTTGGACGCGATCTCGCCCAGGTCCTTCTGGCCGTCCTTGAAGGCGAAGGCCGAGTCGCGCGACGTGACCTTGAGACCGGGCAGCTGGGCGAGGCTGTTGATCAGGGATTCGGTGAGACCGATGCTGAGGTATTCCAGCTCAGGGTTGCCGGTCAGGTTCTGGAACGGCAGCACGGCGATCGACTCGATCGCGGAGCGGTTCGACGACAGCCACGCGCGCAGGGCGATCCCGGACACCGCCAAAACCAGCGCAGCCAGAGCCGAGCCCACCAGCAGGTACCGAGGGCGACCGACCGGGGCGCGGGCGGCAGCACCGGACTCACGGTCCCGCTGCAGGTTGCGCAGGTCCACACGCAGGTCCTTCGCGGTGGCGTAACGCCGCTCCGGATCCTTCTCGAGGCATTTGGCGACGATGCGCTCGAGCGCCTGCGGCACCTTGCGGTTGAGGCTCGCGATGGGCTCTGGGGTCGCGTGGCAGATGCGGTCGATGGTCTGGTTGGCAGTGTCCCCGGCGAACGGCAGCCGGCCCGTGGCGAGCTCGTACAGCACCACGCCCAGGCTGAAGATGTCGGTGCGCGCGTCGACCGGCTTGCCCAGGGCCTGCTCGGGGCTCATGTAGGGCACGGTCCCCATCACGGTGCCCGCCTGGGTGTGCGCCTCGGTGCTGAGCCCGCTGTCGAGACTCGCGGCGCCATCGCGGGTCTGCCGCGCCAGTCCGAAGTCGAGGATCTTGACCTGACCCGTGGCGGACACCACGGCGTTCGCAGGCTTGATGTCGCGATGGACGATGCCACGCGAGTGGGCCTCCTCAAGGGCGGCGGCCATCTGGACGCCCAGCTCCGCAACGCGGTCGGGTTCCAGGGGGCCGTGCGTGACGAGCGCGCGCAGGTTCTCGCCCTCGACGTACTCCATCGCGATGAAGTGGATGCCGTCCTGCTCGCCCACGTCGTAGACCTGCGCGATGTTCGGGTGGGACAGCGCCGAGGCCGCCCGGGCCTCGCGCTGGAAGCGCTGGCGGTAGGCCTCGCTCTGCGCGAGCTGCGGCGGCAGCACCTTGATGGCCACGGTCCGTTCCAGCCGCGGGTCCCGGGCGCGGTACACCTCGCCCATGCCGCCCGCTCCGAGCGGCGCGACGATCTCGTACGGACCGAGATGGGTGCCAGTCGCGATCGTCACCGGGCGCCGCCTCTTGCAAGTATCCGCTTCAGCTCTTCGGTCCAGTTGAGCACGACCCGCCTTCGCCTCGCGCTCGAAGCGCGCCCGCCGCTGCTCATCGGCGGCGAGCCCTCGGGCAGGATCTTGA
>CAYTWT010000259.1:0-24306 GCA_964442185.1 uncultured Acidobacteriota bacterium | reverse complement strand
TCGGGCCATGAGGGGCGACGAGCACGCCATTCGAAAGACCCTCCGCGAGGATGGTCGCGGCCTCAGGAACCCGGTCTACTTCCGCTTCATCCTGACGGTCGACAACCCCACGGCCGAGCGTTTCCAACGACTCGACGGGTTCCTCTCGGAGCGCGTCTTGCGCGACGCAGTCAGGGGGACTTTCCGCGGTGCCGCCTGAGGTAGCCAGGGCGTGTTCGCGGTCCATCAGCACGGCGGATCCCGACGACCCCGACTCCGACCCGATCGGCGATTCCACGACCTCAAGGACGCGGGTGACGGCAAGGCAGCTCACGCGATCCTGATGAAGCTCTGCGAGGCCGATCTCCGCTGCCTGGACGCGCATGCGCATCTGGGCCACTTCGTTTTCGACCATAGGCTCAGGGAGGCGATCCGTCACTACGAGGCCGGCGTGGGCGTGCGGTTCCTCATCGGCGAGGTGCGTTCGCGGAACCGCTGGGAAGATCGGGCGGACGACCGTCGACGGCCGTGACAGGCCCAGCGTCGGCGTGCCCCGCCCGTTTGACGGCCGGACCTCAGCGCGTGCCCGTCCGCTCCAGCGCTTCGGCCATTTGAGCGACCAAGCCTGACATTGTCTCGTGTGACGCCGCCGCGGCGCGCTTCAGCGCAAGGTAGGCCGGTTCGGGGAGCATCAGTTTGGTCTGAACCTTCTTGATGCCCCGGGGTCGGCCGCGCCTTTCGCCTACGGCATCCATGATCGCCTCGTAGGTTTGGTCGAGCCGCTTCCGGTCGCCCGCGGTGACCGTCAAGTCGAGCTGGCAGCCGACTCTGCCCTCCGCCGTTCGGTAGAGCCTCACCGGGCCGGCGTTCGGGAAGAAGCGCTTGACGACTGCCCGGGCCTTCGCTTCCTTCTTGCGGAGATCCGCGTCCGGAACCACCTCCACGACGTGTACCCTGGTCTTCCGCATCGACGCTCCCCTTCCGCTCAATGTCTCCGCTCCGCCACCTCGATCAGCAGCGAATCCGAGTCGTAGGCCAGGATGAATACGTCGGCCTGATCGAGCTCCTCGCCCATACGAACGACCAAGTCCACCAACCGCTCCCGGTGGGCCAGAAAGGCGTCCCGGTCGGAGCAGGCCGACCGAAGGACCACCTGGCCCCTTTCCGTGAGAGTCATCCAGGAGCCGCCGGCCGTCTGCACGCGGTTCATCGCCGGAGCCTTCGCGGGCGTGAACCCGCCGAAGCATTCGGTCAGCACTGCCTCGAGCCGCTGCTGCCACCTCAACCTCTTCCGACGCTCGAGGGCCCGTCCCCTGCGGTCCACGTGAGGAATCGGGATCTCGACCAGGTACCGGAGCTCGTGCACGCGTCCTTTGGGCATACGCGTCAAGGCCCTTTCTGGTACCTGGTACCTAGAATACTAGACTGGCTGGGGCACTTCAAGCCCCGCAGCGGAGACGGGCGACGTGGAGAGTCTGGAGGGCTGTTCTTCTCCACGCGGTTGCTCAGGAGCGACTTCTTTGAGCTACCGATCGTCGCGCACCTTCGTCGGGCCGACAAACCATTTGTGGCGGCGGTCTCCGAGGAGGTCGGGGGTTCGATCCCCCCGCGGTCCACCAACTTAGAAGACCGAGAATGCCTTGGGGTAAGCCAGGGCTAAGCACCGCGCTGAGATCGGTGGCACCTCCGATCGTCTTCTCCATTTCCAGCTGACTCGGCAGGACGAGGCCAGCCGTTGGCCTTCGCTCCCCAGCGCGTGACGGGTGGAGCGCCGATCATCGGTTGGCAACGAGCAACCGGCGGTCGCTGACCAAGAGTGCCTTCGGGCTCTATGCTCTCCGCGCCATCGAGCGCTGCGACCACCAACCGAACGTCGAAGACGGCCGCGATCTCCCACCTGTAAGTGCTTTATGCCACACCACCTGCCCGCTGCCGCTGCCTGGCACTGTTCTCGCTGTAGGGCGCTGGCGTCGGAAGCAAAGGCCCGCTGTCGGGTTAGAGCCCTTTCGGGTGACCGGCGTGGGTCCTGGAGCCTTGAGTTCAGCACGCAGGGGGTGCAGGGGAATGAAGTGGAGAAACGATCGTAGGCGATGCCACGGGTGCTATGAACACCGCGCTCTGTTCTTCAGCCGACGGGGGCGAATCCGCTGGGACCGCGGGCACGTACTGTGTCGCCGATGCTTCCGGTCACTGCGAGCCTCTCACGGGAGGTGGCGCACCGCGCGTCGGGGCGGCAGCCTCCGCGACATTCGGGGCGAGTACCCGTCCGCCGCGACCGCACCGACAGCTACCCAGCCCTGTGGAGGTCCGCCGTGATGGGCAGCTCGAACAGGTCGCTCCTCAGCAGCCGCGTGGAGAAGAACAGCACCTCAAGGCTCTCCACGTCGCCGGTCTTCGGGTTGAGCCGAGCGATCACGTCGTCGCCCAGCTCCTCGCTCTCTTGCTCCGCGTACGGGGGCCGGCTGCTGATGTGCAGGATGTCAGCCTCCCGGTCGTACTGGAACGCTAGCTTCGCTGCCATTCGACCTCTCCCTCGCCGAGGGTCCGTGCAATGTAGGCCGTGACGATCCAGTGGCGCGTGGTCGTTCCGCCCTCGCTCACGACGACCACGACCACATGCCGACCGTTGCGCAAGTCATCGTACCACTTCGAGAACAGGCGAGCCGTCGTCATGCGGACGCTGCGTCGGATGATGTCCGGGTCCGCGAGCGTCCCGCCGATCTTGGCTCGGTGATCCGGCAGCAGGTCCGGATGGCGCTCGAGGATGTGGCCCTCTCGCTCCGCCGTGAGCTCCACCTCTCCGCCGAGCCTGGGACATGGGAGCCGCGTGACCTGCTCAGCCAAGGTTCAGCTCCCGCCTCAGGTCCTCGAAGTCGACCACGAAGGCGTCAGACTTTTCGTGCGAGCAAGCTCGACGAGGAACTGCCCCCTGGTGAGGCCCGCGACCTGCGCCGCCCTTTCCTGCGAGATTCCTCCCAAGTGTGTACCAATGCGTCGGGGGTTCGATCCCCCCGCGGTCCACCAAACCCAGAAACGTAAGAGTACGCCCCTTTGCGCAGCGAGGGGAAAGGCCGGGCTACTCGCCCACCAGACTCAGCGCGCGGTTCAGCACTGAGTCAGACTGTCGCTGCACAGCGCCGGGCAGCCAGGTCGTCAAGGAAGACGTCATCCGGCACGTTCAGCCCGGTCGCTCCACCGAGCACCGACCGCGTCAACGAGAACCGAGGAGAGTGCGATAGACAGGCCCGCGCCATAGATTCCCTGACGCCAGCCGTCCCAAGACAGCCATGGGCGCAAGAAGCGTCGCGTAGGGTCCGCCCTTCTCGGCTATCCTTAATGTGTTCGGCGGACCCAGAAGAAGGGGTAATGATGACTGGAACCGGGCGGCAGGCCTTTTCGAGCCATCAACGACTCGTTCTTGCTGGTGCTCTCGACGGTCTCCGTGGTGTGCCCGAGAGTGAACGCGCAGAGCATGCCACGGCCTTGCGCGCCAGCCTCGAGGACACCCTCATCACCTATCTCGCGTTTGCCCACCAGTTGGTGGCAGCCCTTCTCACGACCGTCAGGGCCTTGAAATCCGTTGCGGATACCCTTCGAGAATTCGGAACACCGGAAGCCCTCGGACACGCCCGAGCGCTCTCTGAAATCAGCGACAAGGCCGCGATTCGCCCAGACTCACCCCAAGAGACAATACTCCTCAACCTCCCCGACGGCTTATCAGCCGACCAGCTAGGTGTTTGGATTGAAAATCTTCTCCGGGCCACGACGACTGCTGACGACCTCTTCCAGGCACTCGACCTCGCCGTAGAGCGCCTCTCTGTTGCCCATTCGGCGGTCCCCCAAGTTGCCGATGCGCTCGGCCACTCGTCTGAGCCGCGCCTGCAGGACATCGCGCAGATCCTCTCACGCGCTCTGGAGTGAGAGCGCCGCCGAACAACAGGGGGTGTGCGATGCAGAACATCTGGCCTGGGCCCTGCGTTGAGCCCAACGCTCTAGGGCCTCTGGAGTTCTTCCAGCTCCGCCTGCGCCGATTCATTCCCCGGGTCCAGCTCCAGTGCCTTGCGGAGCTGGCTGAGGGCGAGGCTCTTGAGCCCTGCGGCCCTGTACACGCGCCCCAGAGCGACGTAGGCGTCGAAGGATCGAGGGTCTTCCTGCAGGATACCGAGGAGGGTCGCCTCCGCTTGCTTCAGCGACTTCGGATTCTGCCCTGTCGTCTGAGCCAGGAGAATCCGGATCGCCTGGTTGGCCTTCGATCCGGGCGCGAGCGCGACGGCCCGCTCCAGCACCTGGATCGCCTCCCAGTACTGCTCCTTCGCGAGGAGCCCGCGGGCGTCCCGGAGGGCCTGGTCGGCGAGGAGCGCCGACGTGTCAACGTCCGCCTCGACCGCCGCCACGGGCATCGAGCCGGGTTCGGGAAGTGGCGGCACCGACGGCCGCTCGGAGGGAGGGGACTCCACCTGGGCAGCCGGCGCGGTGGGCGTGCTGGGGGGCGTCGGCACGCGCTGAAAGGATGGGGGCGTCCGCCGGCTCGGGCCGAGCATGTTCTCGTAGCGCGACCGACTCGCCGGATCGATCAGGACCTGGTAGGCCTCGTCGACACGAGCGGAGATGGCCTCGATCTCCCGCGCCAGGTCCGCGAGCTTCGGGTCGTGTCGGAGGTCGGGATGGAACCGCCGGAAGAGCTGGAAATAGGCATACCGCACTTGTGCCGCACCGGAGGCCCTGGGGAGGCCGAGGACCTCGAAGTGCGTCCGGACCTTCAGCTCCGCGTGGGCCGCCAGGATCTCCTGCCGCAGGGCGAGGGTCTCCTCGTTCGTCCGAAGGCTCGCCTTGGGCGCTGCTTGCGGAGTGGCCGCGGCGGGCGGCGGCCGGGGCGTCCGGTTCATGGTGTCCCCGCCAGGCACGAGATGGTCCGGCGCCGTGCGGTCCAGGAATTCGAGGCCGAGGCGCCGGATGTTGTCCGCGCCAGTGAGGGCGCTGCGCACGATGGCGCGGGTCTTGAATTCGCTCCCGACCTCCTGGATCGACACGACGTCGCCGAAACCCAGATCGGTCATGGTCGTGAGCACCCGGGCACCCTGGCGGCCGATGTTGTCGACGACGGTGCGCTCCTCGCGCAGGACAGCTCCTCCGGCGGAGAGCTGTCTCAGCATCACGTCGATGCTGATTCCCAGACGCGAGTGCTGGCGGCGCTCGTCGTCCTTCAAAGGCTCGAGCTTGGTGGCCCCGGAAAACCCTTTCGAGCCGCCCGTGTGCACCAGATGATCGGGAGCGGCCCGGTCGATGAACTCGATCCCCAGCCGGCGAATGCGGTCCGTACCCATGGAGATGTGGCGGATCACGGACTTCGTCCCGAAGGAGCCCCCCACCTCCTCGACCGAGACCGTGTGTCCCTGGGCCAGTTCGGTCATCGTCGTGAGGACGCGGGCGCCATGGGCCCCGATATTGTCGGTGACCGTGCGTTCTTCCTGGAGGACCGACCCCCCGGTCCCGAGCCGGCGAAGCCTCAGGTCCACGGCGATGGGCAGGCGCGTGTCCCGGCGGCGCTCTCCCACCGGCTCCAGAGCCCGAGTCGGCCCGGGCTCTTCGGTGGCCGGCTCAGGCTGCCGAGGCTGATCGGAGTGCCGTTGGGCCTCTCGCATGGCCTCCGCCACCTCGGCGGCGGTAGCGTACCGGTCGGCGGCGTTCTTGGCGAGGGCCTTGCGCAGGACCGGTGCGAGGCTGACCGGGATGCGGAAGGCCGCCGGAGCGTCGAGCGGCGGCGGGTCCTCGACCTGCTTCAAGAGGGTGGCCATCATCGAGTCCCCCCGGAAGGGGACCCGTCCGGTGAAGATCTCGTAGATTACGATCCCAAGGGAGTAGATGTCGCTTCGGAAGTCGAGAGGGTTTCCCCGGCACTGCTCGGGGCTCATGTACTCCGGGGTTCCCATCACCTCGCCGGCGGCGGTGAGCCCGCCGCTGCTCCCGGAGTCCTTGGCGATTCCGAAGTCCATCAGGCGAGCGGAGCCCGCGGTGTCGCAGACGATATTCGGGCTCTTCAGGTCCCTGTGGATGATGCCCACCGCGTGGATGGCCTGGAGCCCTTCGGTGATCTGGATCGCCAGCCGAAAGGCCGCCTCCGTGGGCAGGCCTTCGGGGCTCTGCTGGAGCACCTTCCTGAGGTCGGTGCCTTCGATGAGGGCCATCGAGATGTAGCTGATGGACCCGTCCTCGCCGTACTCATGGATGCGGCAGACGTTCGGGTGCGACACCTTGCGGGCGAGCTTGATCTCAGAGCGAAACCTCCGGGACATTCCGGCGTCCTGGACGAACTCGCTGCGCAGGACCTTGATCGCAACGACCTCGTCCAGGAGGCGATCCTGGGCCTGGTAGACCATCCCCATCCCCCCTTTTCCCAGGACGGAGAGGATCTCGTACCGGGAGGCGATCACAGAGCCCCTCGTCAGCGTCGTCTGATGCCGACCGCAGCTGAAGCATGCTTCGTCTCCTTGCGGGATATCGGCGCCGCAGTTCAGACAGACGATGGGCGTTTCGGCCATGCTTCAGGGTTCGGAGCGTCTCGCGCCGCGAGAGGCGAGAGCTGACGGGCACGAAGCGTGACGCGCTTCGCAAGAGCCGTCTTGTGAGCGCATAGAGGAGCCTCGGGTTCTGTCTATGAGGCAGGACTTCGTCGTTGGCGACCTATGCGAGCCTTTGTCGTCGGGGTGCCACTAGCCCACCTCGCTCGCCCTCCATCAGCTGACCTCTAGCGGCCCAGGTACTTCGACAGGCCTTTCGTCCAGGAGACGCTGAACTTGCCATAGTCGTCGTAGCCGCTCAGGTTCGTGCACGCCGCGGTGCCGCGGGAGAGCTGACCGACCACCTGCTTGGATGAGTTGAGCAGCGGCGAGCCCGAGGAGCCGCCCTCCGTGGAGCTCTGAGAGTAGACGACGCGCCAGAAGTTCCCGCTCGTCTGCGTCACCTTGCCGAACGAGATCCGCTTCCAGGTCCCGTCGGGATGATGGATCACCGTGATGGCCGTGTTGGTCTGCAGCGCCCCGGTGTTCCATCCGAGGTACGTCGTTCCCCCCGGTGGTTTGCCGTCCAGCAGCAGCAGGCTGAAGTCGGAGCTGTCGCTCTTCACCTTGAGGTTGGAGCCCGCCGTGCGAGGCACACTGCTAAAGCTCGGGACCAGCCCGTTGCAAGCGCTGGTGTGGTATTTCCAGAACACGATCGTCGTGTCCGCCGCGGCCTGTGTGTTCACACAATGGCGTGCGGTGAGAAAATACGGCTTGAACGAGCGCGACTTGTCGATCACGAGGGCTCCGCTGCAGACGTAGCCTTCCGCGCCCGCCTCGTAGTAGAGGAGGCCGATCCCCGACTTGGTGGACTTCCAGGTGCCGTAGCAGGCGGGGTCGAGATAGCAGCTGGCTTCGGCCTCCCTGGCTCGCGGAATTCCGTTGCTCACGACGTCCACGACCAGCAGGGGCTGCGCTCCGGAGGCGGTCACGACCTCCACGAAGAGAACGGACCCCTCCACGACGGGACCCCAGACGTCCGGACCCGTGGCGCTGGCTGTCGGACGCACGACGGCCGCCCCCTGGTCCGAGGACCCGCCGTAGACGACCACCTGTGCCTCGTCGCTCGGGGGGAAACCGACGAAGTGCGGGCGCAGGAACGAGGCGCCTTCCGACACGAAGGTGAGCCGCCAGGATGGGCCTTTGGGGCCCTCGATCCGCTCCCAGCGTTGCGCAGCCACGGGGATATGCACGCTGGCGAGCTGCCGCCTCTCGAGTTCGCCGTTGTGCTCGAGCGCCGCAAGCCTCGCCTGCTCGACCTGGTCTGCCGGAATGATAATCGCCGTGTCGGGCACCGCGAAGAGCCGCTGCTCCAGGCCGGGCGTGGAGACCTCCTCGATGGCCTCCTCTCCTTCGTCATCCGATGCGAGGGAGGACGCCTCCGCGATCTCCGGCGCCGACTCCGGGGAAGCAGCGTCCTGGCCGGGGTCGTCTGCGCAACAGTAGAAGAGCACGACGGGCGCCAGCATCAACAAGCGTCTTCCCATGACCCACCTCCGTCAGATGACGTTGTTAAGGGTACCACCTCTGCATTCAGTCTTGTCGTCAGGGGGAGAGCCTCCGCTCCAGGCCCGGGTCGGGCTGCGCGAGGTGCGCCGAGTAGAAACAGGCCAGGAACAGGATGCCGGTGAGAGCGCGGCCCAGGCCGTGACGATCGACGTCGGCCGCTAGTTCGACTTCACCTCTTCCATGGAGGTAGCGGTCAGCCACGTCTTCCCGTCCTTCTCCGAGACGGTACCCGTGGCCTTGGCCATCTTCTCGCCCTTGCAGACGTGGCCGAACTTAGAGGCGGCTTCGGAATTCGCGAGCCAGTATTCCTTCCCATCGGCGACCAGCACGTTCTGGCAGCTGTCCGCCTTCTTGAGCAGGCACTTCCCGCACGTCACCTTGCCGGTGACGGTCGACGTCTCGTCGGCGACCACTGCGGCGACAAGGCCAACCGCGAGGAAGGCGGCCAGGCTGAGCTTGAACAGGGTCTTCGTCATGGCGTTATGACCTCCGGGTCACGCGACTATCCTACCGCAGCTTGGAGCTTCGCGTGCCCTCGAGGGTTCGGGCGCCTCGGACCGTTTTCACGGCGTGTCCGTGGAGACCCTGGCCAACGGGGACAAGATCACCTACACGTACGAGGGCACGGCGAGCCGTTCCCTCACCGGGGAAGGGCGCGTCATGCTGCTGCGGCGGCGGGCGTCAGAGGACTTCGAGCGGCCGCGAGGCTTGAACGCCGAGCGCTTTGGACGCTTTCGCAAAATCTCGCGGCGCTACCCACACGATCATGCCGTAGCGGCCGTCCCCCGCCGCCGCCGCCGCTGCCGCGGTCACGTTGACCTTCGCGTCGGCTAGCTTGCGCGTGAGGTCGGCCACCGCGCCGGTCCGGTCGTCGCCTTGGATCAGGAACGCGCGTTTCGCGCGGCTCAGCTTGAGGCGTGCTCTGCGGGCAGCCTCCTTGAAGGACTCGGCGTCTTCCGGAACCAGGTCAATCTGGGACTTGCCGCGTCCGCTCGGGAAGCCCAAGTAGGCGACCAGGTTGACGCCCGCCTCCTTGAGCAGTTGAAGGACGCTCGCACCGGCGCCAGGCTTGTCCGACACCGTCACATGGTAGTACTGGACGCTTCGAACTGCTTCCGCCATCTTCCACCTCCGGTGGGCCCGTCTGCGACAATTCTACCGCCGCCCCCGGGGCGAGCACTAGTCCCGCGCCCAGAGCGGGTGCCGTGAGGGTGATTTGAACAGAATTCAAGAGGTACTCTGGGCGAGGAGCTTCGAAAGGGAGCTCCAAGTTCACGGCGTTGTAGTGCGTGGTCGGTAGGCCTATCCTGATCGTCTCATGCGGGGTCACTGCGGGACTCTTGGCGCTGTTGCGGCTGCGCTGCTGCTCTTCGCCTGCGGTAGCAAACCGAAGCCGCCCGACCCGACGGCGCTGGTCGAGAAGCTCAAGAGCCCGGACCAGGCAGTGAGCGGCGCCGCCGCCCTGGAACTGATCGGCCTGGGCGAAGCGGCCGTTCCCGCCCTCGTGGCTCTCCTGCGCGATCCGGACCCGAGCCATCGGGCCAACGCCGCGAGGACGTTCTGGGCCATGGGGGCGCGGGCCGGCAGCGCCACCCCGGCGCTCGGGGAAGCCCTGGCGGATTCCGACACGGCGGTGCGCGTCGGCGCCGCCATGGCACTCGACAACATGGGCCCGTCTGCCGCCCCAGCAATCCCGGCGCTCGTCAAGGGCCTGCGCGATCCTAGCGGCGAGGTTCGCCAATGGGCGGCGCGCGCCCTGGGCAGCATCGGGAGCGCGGCCGAGTCGGCTGTCCCGGCCCTCGAGCGCGCAGCCAGGCTCGACGGTGTCCGCGGCCCCGCCGAGGAAGCGATCCGAAAGATCCGCGCCCGCTAGCCGGGTGTCACACTTCGGGTCACACTCGCACGCGCGGCCAGGGCTTCGAGCCGCAGGAGCGTTAACCCAGCGCGCGGGCCTCAGCGCTAGCCGAAGACCTTCTGCGCGATCTCGAGCGCGGCGTGCAGCTCGCCTGCGCTCTGGTAGCGTTGCGACGGGAGCTTCGCGAGGCAGCGGGCGACGACGTGCCCCACGACGCTCGGCACGGCGGGGGCGGCGGTCGATAGCGGCTCGGGCTCGCCGTTCACCACGGCCATCATGATCGGGGCCAGCCCTTTGCCCGCGAAGGCACGACGGCGGGCGAGCAGCTCGTAGAATACGGATCCCAGCGCGAAGACGTCCGACCGCGCGTCGGCCTGCTCGCCGCGGATCTGCTCGGGCGACATGTAGCTCGGGCTGCCCATCACCATGCCGGCGCGGGTCATGGTCGAATCGCCCATGCGGACGAGGCCGAAGTCCATGATCTTGGCCTGCCCGTCGGGCTTCACGTGGATGTTGCCGGGCTTGAGATCGCGGTGCACGAAGCCTTGCGCATGAACGAAGGCCATCCCGCTGCAGACCTGCACCATGATCGAGAGTTTGTACGCCAGGCTCAGCGGCGCGCCGCTCTCGATGATGCTCTTGAGGTCGGAGCCCTCGAGCAGCTCCATGGCCATGAACAGCTGCGGCCCCGCTTCGCCGAAGTCGAGGATCTGCGTGATGTTCGGGTGTTCGAGGCGCCGCGCGGCGAGCGCCTCGCGGCGGAAGCGCTCCACCAGCTCCTCGTCGTTCGACATCTCGGCCGCCATCACCTTGAGGGCCACCTGCCTTCCGTTGCCGGAGTCCTGAGCCCGGTAGACAGTGCCCATGGCGCCGCGGCCGATCGCCTCGATCAGCTTGTAGTGTCCGACGCTGTCTGGAGTGTCCACGACGCCTCGCGATGTCCGATGGGACGGCAGGGGAACGTTCGATCATACCGGATCGGCACGCGGCTCGGGGAATCTTCCGTCCAGCACCTCCCGCACCTTGCGTGCCAGCGCGTCGGGCGAGAACGGCTTGGGGAGGAAAGGCGCGTGCGATCCGAGAATGCCATCGGGGGCGGCCTCGGTGTCGGTGAGGCCGGATACGAAGAGCACCTTCGCCTCGGGCCGCCCGCGGGCCAGACGCCGGGCCAACTCGGGGCCACTCATGTCAGGCATCGCGACCTCAGCCACCAGTAGATGAACCGGGCCGTCGTGGCGCTCCTCAATGCGCAACGCCTCCCCTGCCTGGCTCGCCTCGAGCACGCTGTAGCCCTGGGCCTCCAGGATCTCGCGAGCCACAAGCCGGACCGCCTCGTGGTGCTCCACGAGCAGGACCGTCTCGGAACCCCGCGGCGCGTCCGCGTCCGTCGGAGCGGCCCGCAGCATTTCGTGGGGCGGTGACAGCGACCGCCCGCGGCTGAAGGCGAGCAGCTGTTGGCTCAGGCTGGTCGCACGTTGCGCGGCGCTCAGGATCTCCTCGAGGTGCCGCCGTACAGGCTCTTCGGATCCCAGGCCCTTCCGGGCCAGCTCTCCGCGGCTGGTGATGACCGTGAGCAGGTTGCTGAAGTCCTGGGCCGCGCTGCCGGCGAGCCTTCGTACCGCCTCGAGTTTGTCCGAGCGTCTCAGCTGGCGCTCGAGGTCGCGGGACTTCGTGACGTCGCGGAAGCTCCACACCCGCCCCTTCGCTTCTCCCTCCTGGCGGAGCGGAATCGAGTAGCGTTCGAAGACCCGGCCGTCCTTGAACGCCAGCTCGTCGAAGGCTTCCGCTTCGGGCTGCAAGTAGAGCTCCTGCACCTTGCTCAAGAACTGCCCCGGGTCCGCGAGCTGGGCGAGAACGTGCGCCAGCAGGGCGGCGTCGTCCCGCATGGAGAACATGGGCCCTGGGATCCGCCAGAGCTGTGCGAAGCGTTCGTTGAAGGAGATCACGCGCCCGCCCTGGTCCACGACCAGGATGCCGTCCGCGGTGGAGTCCAGGGTCGAGCGCTGGATTGCGATCGTGCGCTTGAGCTGTTCCTCCGCGCGCTTGCGTTCCAAGGCAGCCACTACCTGGCGCGCCGCGAAGGACAGGATCTCCTTCTCCCGCTCGCCATACCCGGCGCTCTCCGGCCTCGCCCGGACCACCAGGGCGCCCAGGGTCTTCCCCGCCGCGTTCAGGGGAACGCCCAACCAACTCCCGCCGGGAGCGCCCGCAGAGACCGGCTCGGCGGAGGTCAGCAGGGGCTGGCCCGTCTGGAGCACCTGGTTCGTCCAGTCGTCCGCGAGTTGTCGCAATGGAAGCGCGCGCGTGGCGCCCGCGAAATAGGGGCAGCTCAGAGCGCCCTGCTCGTCGCGGAGCACCACGTAGAAGCTCCTCGCGGCCATCAGCTCGCGCAGCGCGGCCTGTATTCCTGTGTACAGGTCGGGCATGTCGAGCGGGCCCTGGGCCCTCTCGGCGATGCGATAGAGCGCGGCCTGAACAGCCTCCGCGCGCTTGCGCTCGGTGACGTCCCTGACCACCCCCGTGAAGCTGCGCGTGCCCTTTCCCTTGGACTCTGCGAAGGAGATCTCCACCGGAATCTCGCGTCCGCTCTTGTGACGGACCGTGAGCTCCACAGCGCGCCAGTCGAGCTGCCGGTGGCCGGTCGCGACGTAGCGCGCGAGCGACGCCTCGTGACGCGGCCGCAGCGGATCGGGCATCAGCATGGTGAGGCTCTGGCCCAGCAGCTCCGCGGCGGAGTAGCCGGACAACCTCGAAGCACCCTCGTTGACGAAGAGGATTTCGCTCCGCTCGTCTATCGTGATGACGGCGTCGGCGACGCTCTCCGCCAGGATGTAGCCGGAGCTCGTCGCCGCCCGAGCCCCGGCGGGAGGCCGGCGGCGGGACCGCGAAGGCGGCGGCGTCCGTATCTTTCGCACCATGGCCACGGCTGACCGGGCTCCGTCCGGGTGATTGGGAACACCCTACGCCTGCGGGTAGGGCCGGGTCAACCGCTCATTTGCGCGAGCCTTCGACTGAACCGCGGCATCGGCTACGATCAATGCATGTCCGTGTCGGCGTCGGGCCAACTGCGGGCGCCGCCGGAAGCGATTCTCGACGACCGCGGCGCGCGCCTCCTCGGGATCCCATTCTTCGGCCTGGCGATCACCCACCTGTCGAAGGTCCTCAGCCCCTACGGCCCCGGCGACGCGCAGTACTGGCTGGGCTGCGGATGGTTCGTCCTGCTGTCGGCGATTCTGTGGCACGCAAACCGCTACTTCCTCCAGCGGCTCCGGCTCGGGCGCAACTGGCCAGCCCACCCGCCCCGAAAGGTGGCGCGCCTGCTCGCGGCCAACGTGCTCTCCACCCTGCCGATCTCCGTGCTCATGCACGTGCTCTGGTATCGGTTCGCCGGCCTTCCGGTCGATGGCCGGCTGGTTGCGGTCACCACCCTCGTGATCGTGCTGGCGGTGGCGTTCGTGACCCACGTGTACGAGACCGTCTACCTCCTCCGCCAGCACGAGCGCGACCTCCTGGCGGCCGAGCGGCTGGACCGCGCGCGGGTGGAGGCGGAGCTTCACGCGCTGAAGAGCCAGCTGGACCCGCACTTCCTCTACAACGCCCTCCACTCCCTCAGCTTCCTGATCCCACGCGATGCGATCCGGGCCGCCCAGTTCGCGGAGCGGCTGGGCGACGTGTACCACTACATCCTCACGAACCGCGAGCGGAACCTGGTGCCCGTCGAGGACGAGCTGCGCTTCGCGGAGGGCTACGTCGCGCTGCTGCGCGTCCGCTTCGGCGATGCGCTGCGCCTGCACCGCGAGGCTGAGGTCGAGGTGGAAGAGCTTCTCATCCCGCCGGTCTCCCTTCAGGTGCTGCTCGAGAACGCGGTGAAGCACAACGCGGTCAAGCAGGAAGACCCGCTCGAGATCCGCCTGAGCCTGCACCAGGATCGCATCGAGGTCGCGAACCGGAGATCGGGGGCGGCCGAGGTGCGCGCCTCGGGCGTGGGCCTCGCCAACCTCGACGATCGCTATCGCCGGATCGTGGGCCGAGGAATCGAGATCCGCGACGAGGCTTCGACCTTCACGGTCGCGCTCCCGCTGGTGCGAAAAACGGCGGGCGTCTCCTAGCCTAGTTGCGGGTTCGAGTCGAGCCCGCTGCCGGGGCGCAAAAGATCAGTAGCGCGGGGCCGATCCGGATCTCGTCACCGTCTGCGAGTTCCACGCTTCCATCCACCCGCCGCCCACGAAGCAGCGTGCCGTTCTTGCTACCGAGATCGTGGAGCACGGCTCGGTCGCCGTCGACGACGATGCGGGCATGCTGGCGCGACACCAGGCGAGACGGAATCGCCACCGTGCTCTCTGTGTCCCGACCCACCACGTTCTCGCCGGCCGCGAGTGGCACGAGCCTCTCGCCCCACAGCAGCGCGCAGCCTGTCACGGGGCCATCCGCGGCGCGCGCCGACTCCCCAGCGTCTGCGATCACGTCCCCGACGAAGGCATACCCGAAGCGCTGGACCGTGCGCACGAAGCACGCCTGATCCGGGCGATCGCCGAGCGCGCGCCGGATCTCCCCCACGACCCTCGGGAGGCTCGTCTCCCCCACGACGGTGTCAGGCCAGAGGCGGTCGCGCAGCTCGGCTTTTGAGAGTGCGCGGGGCCGCGCCTGAAACAACGTGGCGAGGAGCTCGAAAGCTTTCGGCGAGAGCGGCACAGGCTGGCTGCCGGACCTGAGCTCGCGACTCGACTCGTCGAAGACGAACGTGCCGAAGCGTGCGCTCACCCGCGACCGCTCGGTTTCAACGAAAGCGCAACAGACCCGAAGGACTTCCGCGCCCCGCGCTCCGAGATTGGAGAGCAACAAGGGAGCCAGCGATGCGCGGAACCGGTACGGGAAGCAAGCCCTGGAGGACTCTCATGACTTGCAGTCTCGCCGTGGGGTTGCTCGGGGCGGCGCCGCGTTCGCGCCCTGCGCTCGAGGACAAGATCCCCGATTTGAAGTCGGCCCGACAGGGGGCGCGTGAGCGCCTCGGTCGCCTGGAGTGCCAGGCCGTGCTCACCGATTTCGAGAGTGTCAATGGCGGCCGGCTCGACGAAGTGCTGCGCGCGAGCGGCCGGACGGCCCAGGAGCAGCTCGATCTCCTGGTGTTCGAAAGCGGCTTTGGCCGGCACGTTTGCGAACGCCCGGTGCTGGCCTCGACGCACATCCACTCGTCGGTGGTTTCGATCTGTCTCCGGCCTTTCGCGCTCGTGCGCCCGGTGGAGCAGGAGGCCGTCCTCATCCACGAGATGCTCCATTCCCTCGGCCTGGGCGAGGGCCCCCCGGAGAGTGTCGCGATCACGGCACGCGTCCTGGCTCGTTGCGGGCCCTGACACCTGGCGCTACCTCAGGCCCTCGGCCAGGTAAAGGCTTCCAATCGAGGATCCGACCGAGTACGCATAGCTTTTGCCGTCGGGCGTGACGACGACGGGCCCAATGCCTCCGACTCCCACGCGATCGCTGGGCGTCAGCTCCTTCCACGCCTGCCGCGTCCCCGTCGCGATCTCGATCCGATCGATCCACGCCGACGTGCCGCTTCCCCCGGGCACGCTAAGACCCCGGCGCACGTAGAGCCAGCAGCCGTCAGCGCTGAAGCGCAGGGGCCGGTCGCCCGTGGCGCCGCCCTTGAGTATGCGGGACGGGCCCCCGTCGACGGCGTAGAGCACGATTCCCTCTCCCACGACCGTGACCGCCACGGAGGCGCCATTCGATGAGACGACGGGCCAGCCGAGGTCTCTCTCGGGCGACAAGGGCCGGGGCGGCGCGCTCATCTCGATGTCCCAGACGAAGAGCCTTTCCCGGTGCGCCTCGCCGCCCACCACCACGATGCGCCTCCCGTCCGGGAACCAGGCGCCGTGGTCGGAGAATGACCGGATGGAGGCGTCTCGCAGCTCACGCCGTGGGCCCGCACCCGTGGGGACGAGAACGATGTGGTCCACGGTGCCTAGTATTCCCGGGAGCGCGAGGACCCAGCGGCCGTCGGGCGACAAGGCAACGCCACCCTCGTCGCCGAGCCGCACGGCGGGCGAGCCGTCCGTCTTCCGCAGGTACATAGTCTGCACGCCGGGGGAACCGCCGTATTCCATCATGAGAATCTGACGCCCGTCGGTAGAGAGGTCCACCAGCCCTGTCCCGTCCAGCCAGGACACGTCGCGCTCCCGCGACTCGCCCGGAGGCAGGGCGACCACGCTGCTGCGGCGAACTCGCTTGTCAAGAAGCAGACGACCACGCGGGTCGACGTCGTGCAGAGTGAAATCTCCCAGCATTCGTCCAACCACGCGCTCGCGGCCGGTGAGGCTCACGGCGCGAAGGTCGTCCCCGTCGCCCCGGTTCCCCGCGAAGAGGACCTCCTGGGTGCCCTGAGACCAGCTCACGTCCCGAAAGTCCGGCCAGCCGCGGGAGAGAACGGTCCTCGTGCCCGCGCGGTCGACGAGCGAGACGCCAAAGGGCCGCTGTTCGTTTCCCGCCTGCACCCATTCCACAATCGCAAAGCGGCCCCCGGGAACGACGCGGACGAAGTACACTAACCCTTCCTGCTCGTAGACGGGGTGTCCGATCGGGTACTCCAGGCGGTGGTTCTTGTGCACGACCGCGAGGTCCTGCCCCTCCGGGTCCCAGTCCGCCGCTGTCACGTCTTCGAGAAGCTTCCGAGGCGCGCCACCTGCCAGCGGGAAGCGAGCCAGGGTTCCCGGGTCATCCTTCCCGTGCTCTCGCCGTGTGAAGAACCGCCCCAGCTTCACCGCGACCTCGTCTTTCGACGAAACCGAGAGCACGACGCCCTCGATGTCCAGGGCCCGGGCCTCGGGGCTGCCGATCCGTGTCGTGTACACCTGGGCCGGCTGGCCGTCCCACGCCGCCGAGTAGACGACGGTCTGGCCGTCGTGGGCGAAGCGCGCGGAGAGGATGGCGCCCCGGCGGAACGTGAGCTGGGTATAGGAGGGTGGCGGGGCGGGTCGTCGCAGCTTGGTGAGCAGCATGGCGCCGGCCACGGCGCCGAGGAGTGCCGCCACGAGGAGCGCGAGCGTGGCTCGCCGGCGCCCGCGCCCTTCCGTGCCCGAGGTGACAGACGAGCCCGCCGTCGTCGTCGACACGGCCTCGAGCGCGAACGCAACGTCGCGGGCCGACTCGAACCGATCCTCGGGCCGCTTCTCGAGGCAGCGGCGCGCGACACGATCGAGGGCGGCGGGGATGCGGCCGTCGAGTGTGGGCAGCTCCGGCGGTTCCTCGCGAAGGATGGCGGTCTCGATCTCCGAGGCCGTCTCTCCAACGAAGGCCCTGCGCCGAGCCAGCATCTCGTAGAGCACCGAGCCGAGCGCGAAGATGTCGGAGCGGGCATCGGCCGGCAAGCCGCGCACCTGTTCGGGAGACATGTAGGGGAGCGTGCCCAGGATCACGCCGGGCCGGGTTTGCCGCGTCGCCGTCTCGTGCTCCGGATCGCTCCCCGCCTCGTCGCGCAGCTTGGCCAGGCCGAAGTCCAGGATCTTGACCTGCCCATCGCGAGTGACGAAGACGTTCTCCGGCTTCAAGTCGCGGTGGACGATGCCCCGCTGGTGCGCGGCGGCGAGGCCGCGCGCGATCTGGATGGCATGCTCGACGGCTTTGCGCGGCGTCAGCCCGCCCGCGCGGATCCGCCCGCGCAACGTCTCGCCCTCGAGCAGCTCCGAGACGATGAAGGGCAGCGACTCGTGCGAGCCCACATCGTAGACGGCCAGCAGATTGGGGTGGTTGAGCGCGCCCGCGGCCCGGGCTTCCTGGTCGAAGCGGCGCAGGCGGTCCGGGTCCGTCGCCACCGACTCCGGCAGCACCTTGAGCGCGACTTCGCGCCCGAGCCGCTCATCCCAGGCACGGTAGACCTCGCCCATCCCGCCGGCCCCGAGCGGCCCGCGGATCTCGTACGAACCCAGACGCACGCCCGTCTGCAAAGTCATGACGCGGAGCTGTCGCGTGATTGTAGGCCAAACGCCGCAAGGCCTGAGGCAGATAGTGGCGCAGCAACGAGGTCCTCACGCAGCCCTCGTTTCTGCGCCGGCCAGGCGCCGACTAAGATCACGGCTCGCAGGAGGTTCTCTTGATCTCGACTTGCTTGTTCCTGGTCGCGGTGCTCGGCACTTCGGAAACGCCCGCTCTCCGCATCGCCTCCGATGCCACGTTCCCGCCGTTCCACTACATCGGCGACGAAGGAACGCCGACCGGCTTCGACATCGAGTTGGCACGCCTGGTTGCGCAGCGCGCGGGCATGCAGCCGGTGGTGCTGGTGCGTCCCTACGACGACTTGCTCTCGGGCCTCGCCTCGGGGGCCCACGACCTGGTGGCCGCGACGACAGGTGTGACGCCCGAGCGGGAGAAGCTGTACCTGTTCACCCGACCCTACTTCGAGACCTGCCAGGCGGCCCTCGTGCGGGTGGGGCCAAGCGAGCCGGCAGGGATCGCCGACTTGAAAGGACGGCGTGTGGGCGCGGCGGGTGCCGGCACCTCGGCCCGCGCCCTGCAGGGGATAGCGGAAGTGGAGCGCGTGGTCCTGGGCAAGGGTGAGGCGAGTGTCCCCGCGCTCGAGACGGGCGCTATCGACGCCCTCATCGTGGACGAGTGGAGCGCGGTGGCCACGGCGCGGTCCTCGAAGGGCCGCCTGCGCGTTCTGGCGCAGCCGGTGGCGCTCGAGCGTTATGCCTTCGTCCTCGCTCGGGGCCGCGCCGAGTGGAAGCGAGCGCTCGATCTCGCCCTCGAGGCGCTGGAGCGAGAGGGCCGCGTGCGGGCGCTTCGAGTGCAGTACGGCCTGGAGCGGGGCGCGGACTGGCCGGTCGAAGTCGAAGCAGGGACGCCGGGCGCCCCCCGTTGATGGGCCGGTGAGAGGTTCGGCTTCCCTCGCCGTCGATGTTACCCTCGGCGCGCGCAAGCGGCCCTTCAGAGCGTGCCACGTTGACGATTGCGAAGAGGTGACGATGCGATCCCTACCGCCCTGTCTGACGCTCCTGATGCTCGCGACCTCCGTCGGCGCGCAGACCCCCGCTCGGATCCTCGACCTCGGCCATCCCCTCTCGGAAAGCGATCCTACGTGGTCGGGGGCCAAGGCGTTCTCGCGGTCCGGCACCACCGGGGAGGGCTTCGCCATGGGGAAGTTCTCGGCCGACGAGCACTTCGGCACGCACCTCGACGCTCCCGTTCACGCCGGGGGCACCTGGACCACCGACCAGATTCCCTTGGACCGTTTCCTGCGGCCGGCCGTGTGCATCGACGTGCAGGCCGCCGTGGCCAAGGACGAGGACTATCGGCTCACAGTCGACGACATCGTGCGCTTCGAGTCTCGGGAGGGCCGCATCCCAGAGGGATCGGTGCTGTTGGTCGCCACCGGCTGGGACCAGCGCTGGCCCGACCAGGGCCGCTACATGAACGACCGCGGCGGGGTGAAGCACTTCCCGGGTCTGTCGGTGGAGGCCGCGGCGCTCCTGGCCCGCGAGCGCAAGGTGGCCGGCATCGGTATCGACACCCCGAGCGTCGACTATGGCCCGTCAGAGAAGTTCGAGGTGCATCACACGACGATGCCCGCGAACGTCTACCACATCGAGAACGCGACCCACCTCGCCGGTCTGCCGGCCAAGGGCTTCAGCGTGATCGTCGCCCCAATCAACCTCGTTGGCGGCAGCGGCGGCCCGACGCGCTTGTTCGCCCTGTTCGACAAGTAGCGTGCCAGCCCCGCTCGATACCGGTTCGGCGACGACTCGTGGGATCCGGGCGGCCGAGGTCGTCCTGCCCTGCGCGGATCTCGACGAGACCCTTGCGTTCTTCGTGGACCGGTTGGGCTTCCGCGTGACCACGATCTTCCCGGCCGACGACCCCGTGGTGGCGGTGATCGTCGGCCATGGCCTGCGCCTGCGTCTCGAGCGCGGCTTTTCGGGCGGCCCGGGCACCTTGCGTCTGCTCTGCCCGGATCCGATCGCGTTCGCCGGGGGCGCGCTCAGCCTCCAGGCCCCGAACGGCACGCGGCTCGAGCTCGCCCGCTTCGAGGAGCCGCTCGTCCTGCCTCCGCTCCAGCCTGCGTTCGTCTCGACCTCCCTCACTTCCGGAACCACGTGGAAGGCCGGACGCGCGGGGATGGATTACCGGGATCTCATCCCAGGCCGCCAGGGCGGCCGTTTCATCGCCTCGCAGATCCGCATCCCCGAGGGCGGAGCGGTGCCGGACTATGTGCACTTCCACAAGATCCGCTTCCAGATGATCTACTGCTACCGGGGATGGGTCCGCGTGGTGTACGAGGACCAGGGTCCGCCCTTCGTCCTCCAGGCGGGCGATTGCGTGCTCCAGCCGCCCCAGATCCGCCACCGCGTGCTCGAGTGCTCGCCGGGGCTCGAGGTGGTCGAGATCGGCTGCCCGGCCGAGCACGAGACCCACGCCGACCTCGGCCTCGAGTTGCCCACCGCCGCGCTGTCACCGGAACGCGACTTCTGCGGCCAGCGCTTCGTCCGCCACGAGGCTGCGCGCGCCACGCAACGCCCGTGGCGGATCCCGGGCTTCCAGGCGCGCGACCTCGGGATGGCCACGGCCACGGGCGGAGTGGCGACCGCGCACGTGGCTTCGCGGCACGGCCCTCTGGAACCGCCCCGGGCAACGAGCCATGACGCCGAGCTGCTCTTCACGTTCGTGCTCGAGGGCACGGCCACGCTGCACGCCCAGGGCCGTGAACTCCTGAGACTCTGCGCGGGGGACTCGCTCGTGATACCCGCCGGCCTGCCCCACGCGTTGGCCGAAAGCTCCGACGACCTGCAGCTCCTGGAGGTCGCGCTGCCCGCCGGCTTCGCGACGGTCCGGCACGAAGGCGGCGTCTTTTCGGGCGGGCGGTAGAAGGCATGGATCGCGAGGCCCTCGTCAGCCGGTTGTCCGACTCGACCCTCGCCTTCCTCGAGATCCTGACCCTCTATATCGGTGACCGGCTGGGCCTGTACGCGGCACTGGCGGAAGCCGGGCCCGCGACCTCGACGGAGTTGGCGGCGCGCACCGGGACCCACGAGCGCTATGTGCGGGAGTGGCTGGAGCAGCAGGCCGCGAGCGGTCTCCTCGAAGTGGACGATCCGGACGCCGCGGCACAGGCACGGCGCTTCCGCCTGCCGCCGGGCCACGCGGAGGTGCTCGTGGACCGCGAGAGCCTCCACTACCAGGCGGCACGGCCGAAGAGCCTGCTCGCCGTCGCACGCCGTCTGCCCGCGGTGCTCGAAGCCTTCCGCACGGGCGGCGGGGTGCAGGGGGACGACGCCGAAGCACGGGAGGCCCAGGCGGAGCTGGGCCGTGTTCGCTTTCTCCGGCTCCTGGCCTCGGCCTGGCTGCCCGTCGTGCCGGACGTGCACGCGAGGCTGCTCGCGGAGCCGGGGGCCCGGGTGGCCGACCTCGGCTGCGGCGGCGGCTGGTCGGCCATCGCGCTGGCGCGCGCCTATCCCCGGGCGCGCGTCGATGGCTTCGACCTGGACGCCCTCGCCATCGCCCTCGCGCAGCGCAACGCCGCCGAGGCGGGCGTGGAGAGCCGCGTGCGGTTCTTCGTGCGCGACGCCGCCGACCCGAGCCTCCAGGGGAGCTACGACCTTGCGATCGCCTTCGAGACCCTGCACGACATGCCGAGGCCAACGGAGGCGCTCGCGACCATGCGGCGCCTGGTCGGCGAGAGCGGCGCCGTGATCGTGGCCGACGAGAAAGTGAACGAGTCCTTCCAGGCGCCGGCCGACGCCAACACCCGGCTCGGCTACGGATGGAGCGTGCTCTCGTGCCTGTCTTCGGCGATGGCGGGCGAGAATCCGGCGGGCACGGGGGCGGTCATGCGCCCGTCGGTCTTCGGCCGCTACGCGCGGGCGGCCGGCTTCCGCGAGGTCGAGATCCTCCCCATCGAGGACGATCTTTGGCGGTTCTATCGACTGAGGGGATAGCCTGCGCCCCGCATTGGGCTAGTATCTCGGCGGACCATGGGCGCGATGTCGCGGCGGGACGTGCTGAGGGCGACCGGCCTGGCCGGCCTCGGGGCCGGCCTCTCCGCCTGCGCGACGCGGGGCCCTTCCCACGCGGAGCCGACGCGAACGGCCGAGCGACTGCCCCGCGTCCTCGTGGCCGAGGACCGGATCATCCGGACTGTGGTGGGGCTGCGGCCCTATCGCCCTTCGGGTTTCGTTGTCCGCGCGGAGAAACTCGGCGACAAGACCCTGGTGCACAACTACGGCCACGGTGGAGGCGGCATCACACTCTCCTGGGGCACCTCGGAGCTCGCAGTGAACGAGGCGTGGAGCACGGGGGAGCGGCGCTTCGCCGTCCTGGGCTGCGGCGCCGTGGGCCTCGCCACCGCCCGGCTGCTGCAACAACGAGGCGGCGAGGTCACGATCTACGCGAAGGACCTGCCGCCCCACACGACCTCGAACATCGCGGGCGGACAGTGGTCGCCCACCTCGGTGATGGACGAGAAGCGGCGCACCGCGCAGTCCGATGCCCTGCTGGCCCGCGCCGCTCGCCTCTCCCACCGGTCCTACCAGCAGCTGCCCGCCGCCGAGTACGGGATCCGGTGGCTCCCGAACTACGTCCTCTCGGACGAGCCGCTGCAGGAATGGTGGGAGCAGAGCCTGATCCGCGACCTGTTCCCGCAGACGCGCCCCCTCCACCCCGGCGAGCATCCGTTCGCCGCCCGCTACGCTCGCCGCTTCACCACCCTGCTGGTGGAGCCGCACGTCTATCTCCACGCGCTGCTGCGCGACGTGCGCCTCGCCGGTGGGAAGGTCGTGGTGGGCGCGCTTCAGGATCGCGAGCAGGTCCTGAAGCTGGCCGAGCCCGTGGTCCTGAACTGCACGGGCCTCGGAGCGAGAGCCCTCTTCGGAGACGAAGAGCTGATACCCGTGCGAGGCCAGCTCAGCTTCCTGCTCCCCCAGCCGGAGGTGGACTACATCGTGATCTCCGACGGTCTTTACATGTTCCCGCGGCGCGACGGCATTCTGCTCGGCGGCACCTTCGAGCATGGCGTCTGGAGCCTGGAGCCGGACGAGGCCACGCGGACCCGCATGCTGGCCGGGCATCGCGCGCTCTTCGGCGGGATGCGTCAGCGTGGCTAGCTGCCGCGGGGCGGAAGCGCCCACCCTCTTGGCCCTGAAGGAGAACGAGATGCCCCAAGCTCACCGCATCCCCTCGCGAGCCGCTCTGGTCTTCGCCCTGTTGCCCTTGGCCCTGCTGGGCTGCTCTTCTCGGCCCAAGCTGGAGCCGGCCAGCCTCGTCCTGCACAAGGGGCGCATCGTCACGGTCGAGGACGCGAAGCCCGAAGCAGAGGCCCTCGCCGTCAACGGCGACAGCATCGTGGCCCTGGGCACGAACGAGGAGATGGCGGCCTACATCGGCCCAAAGACGAAGCTCATCGACCTCGGCGGGCGCCTGGCCGTGCCGGGGCTCATCGAGGGCCACGGGCATTTCACGAGCGTGGGCCAGTCAAAGATCATCCTGAACCTGATGGCGGTTGCGAACTGGGACGAGGTCGTGGTCCTGGTCAAGGACGCCGCGGGCAAGTCCAAGCCCGGCGACTGGATCCTGGGCCGCGGCTGGCACCAGTCGAAATGGGACAAGACGCCCGCGCCCGCGGTCGAAGGCTTCCCCATCCACACCTCCCTCTCCGCGGCCTCTCCGGAGAATCCGGTGCTCCTGACCCATGCCAGCGGCCACGCCGCGTTCGCGAACGCCAAGGCCATGGCGGCGGCGGGAATCACGCGCGCCACGAAGAACCCGGCCGGAGGCGAGATCCTGAAGGACGCCAAGGGCGAGCCCATCGGTCTGTTCCGCGAGACGGCCGCCGACCTCGTCGAGAACGCGCATGCGAAGGCCCTGGCCGGAAGGACCCCCGAGGAAGCCGAGGCCGCTGAGCGTCGCGTGCTGCAACTCGCCGACGAGGAGGTGGTCTCCAAGGGGATCACGAGCTTCCAGGACGCTGGCTCGAGCTTCGAGACCATCGACGTGATGAAGAAGATGGCCTCCGAAGGCAAGATGGGGGTAAGGCTGTGGGTGATGATCCGCGACACCAACGAGCGCATGGCCACGATGCTGAAGCCGTATCGCATGGTCGGCGGCTACTCCCAGCACCTCACGGTGCGGGCCATCAAGCACTCCCTGGACGGGGCCCTGGGCCCGCGCGGGGCCTGGCTGCTCGAGCCCTACGCGGACCTGCCGTCCAGCAGCGGCCTCAACACGACGCCCCTCCCGGTGGTGGAGGAGACCGCGCGTCTCGCCCTCGCGAACGACTACCAGCTCTGCGTTCACGCCATTGGCGAGCGCGCCAACCGCGAGACCCTGAATCTCTTCGAAGCGGCCTTTGGGACGCGCCCCGACAAGAAGGAGCTGCGTTGGCGCATCGAGCACGCCCAGCACCTCACCGCCGCCGACATTCCC
>CAYTWT010000258.1:0-2038 GCA_964442185.1 uncultured Acidobacteriota bacterium | reverse complement strand
CGTCGAGGCCATAGCGGCTGGCGTCGTCGAGGAAGACCAGCGCCACGCGACGCAAGCGAGCGGTACCCGCGCGGAAGTGCTTGCCGTCGGCCAGCACCATGAGCATGCGATTGGGGTAGGCATAGCGGCGCATGTCAGTGTCGGCTAAACGCCGGCGGCGAGTGAGACCGATGGCGAGGCGCCGGCCGGCTCTCCACGCACTCGTGCGACTGACTTGATCGTCGGGCTTGATCACTCCCAAGGCCCGCGCGCGCCGGATCAGCTCGGGCACCGAGGCATGGGCGTCGCTGCGCTTCTCTCGGCAGAGAAACGCCAGGAACTTCGCAGATAGCACCGTCGAATCCGCGGTCTTGCTCCGGGGCTCGTCCTCGAGAGCGGCGTAACCGCCCTGGGCGTGGTCTCTCAGCCAGCGACGGACCGTGCGTGCGAAGAGCGTGCGTGGCCGCCCCAGGTGATCGACATGCGGCAGCTTCATCACTTCGTAGATGGCCTGCGCCTGCGTCTGGCCGGCGAGCACACGGGCGCGCACCTCCGAGACGACGTAGTTCCGGAAGAGGGCTTTGGGTGACGGACGGGGTCCCCTGTGCATCGATCGACCTCGATCACGCTCACTTCGGGCGTGAGCGGGACAGTAGCGGCAGGGGGCGGGGGCGAGGAAGAGCGTTTTTCGTTGGGTCCTCACGGGGGACCACGAGGGGGCGCGGACGGTGCCGCAAAGGGCGGGAACGTTCGACTGGAGGTTCTCGCATCCCACAGGGCTGGGCGCCCCCACAGGCCGACAAGGAGACCTGCACCGAGCAGCCGGCTCTCGAGCGCTCCGGCGGTGGGCAGCACCTGCAGCATCGAGACGATTGCCCCTCCCTGGCCCCGGCGCGTGTGTGCGTGAGAGAAGGCCTGCCGCCCTGCTTGGTGGTCTAGGCCGAGCAGCCCGAGTGATTGCGCTACGACCTCGGCCACCCGTTCCTCGGTCTCGGCCGCCAGCCCCAGCAGCAGACCTGCGCGCTGTGTCCGGCGCCGATCGGTCTCATATCGAGACTCGACCGGATCGCCGTGGATGACGTCGCGCAGGCCGAGCTTCCCCTCGGCGGCGCGGAACGCCGCCTCGAATACCGTTCGATCCCATGGGCCCGAAATCGCCGCTGATTCGACGGTCGCCGCGCGGACGGAGGCCAGTGGCGCCAGCGCCTGCCGAGCGTAGGGCGTGAAGCCCAGGGGATAGACCGTGAAGTAGTGAGGGTGCGTCCGGCATTGCAGGATGCGCAATGGGAAATCTGGTCCCGTCTTCCTGCTCCGCCAAGCGTGCTTGGAAATGGCGCAGCGCCCGCTCTCGACCGCCCGCGCACAGCGGTCGATTCCCTCCACCGGCCGAAGCCGCTCCTCCTTCGCATCCGCGACGTAGTCGGCGGAGAGAAACCCTAACGCCCCGGCCTGAGGCCGCGAAAAGTCGTGAGAGAATGAGCCGCCCTTCGGGGTTTCGCGCACGCGCCTTGCAGGGCCAAGCGCGAAGAAGCCCACGGCTCCCTTAAAGCTGTGGGCTTCACTTCTTCGCCTGAGGAACGACGAGCCTATCACGCATCAGACGATGCGCTCGGCGCACCGAAGCTGTGGCCCGTGGACGGTGCCGGGCCCGCGGACGGCGCCAACGGCCGCGCCGCCCACAGTCCCTTGGAAAACCGGCGAACGGCTGCCGGTTTACCACACCGCCCACCGGCCGCGGACAACGGCGTCTGTTTACGGCAACGACAACGGTAGGAACGGCCCGCACCCTCCGCAGGTCCTCAACGGGATCATGTCCAACGCTCTGCGGGCCGTCTTCCCGAGCAAACACTCACCTTGCCGTGCCACTGGGAGTGGAACGAGAACCGCGAATCTGTGCCATTGGGCGTGGAACGTAACAGCGGCGGTGGACGAAGCCTTTGGGGCCAAGCCCACCGCCGGTGACGAGGCAGTGAATGTGCGGGTGGTCGCCCATCTGTTGATTCCAGGTGTGGAGCAGGGCGAGGATGCCGGGGCGGAGCCCACGCCTGGCCGCCGTCTC
>CAYTWT010000257.1:0-164067 GCA_964442185.1 uncultured Acidobacteriota bacterium | reverse complement strand
GTGCCCCAGTTCCCGAGAATGGCGAAGAGCATCAGGAGCGCGACCGGGCCGCGGGCTGCGAAGGCGTATGCGAGCAGCGTCCGCCACAGCGCCGGCCACAGATTCTTCGTAGCCAGGACCGCGACGATCGAGCCCAGCATCAAGGCTGCGAAGACCCCGTTCTGCCCGGCGAGCCGCCCGACTCCGAACGCGGCGAAGCCCACGACCAGCCCCACCACGAGGGCGATGCCCGACGCCTTCAGCGGGTTAGGGGCGCCGTGGCCCAGCTGCGTCAGGCGCCAGCCGAACCACGCGCCGAAGACGAAGATCAGCCACGAGATCCCGACCGGGGACCCGCCGCCGCCGGCGGCCTTGCTGAACAACGCCGGAGACCAGTTCTGCAGCTCGCCTACGAGCCGCAACACGGTGATCGCCAGCGTGATCAGGCTCGGCACCAGAATCAGGTCCTTGACCGGCACCGCTCTTGCGTCGCTCATTCTCTTCTCCTTTGTCGCCTACGCCCGTAGCAATGTTGCGCCCCAGTTCATGCCCGCCCCGAACGCCACCATCAGCACCAGGTCGCCGGGCGCTAGGCGCCCGGTCCGCCCGCACTCGTCCCAGAGCAGCGGGATCGTTGCGGCTGTGGTGTTCCCGTAGCGCTCGATGTTGTGGAGCACCTTCTCGTCTGGGAGGCCGAGCGCCTTCTGGCAGTACTCGTTGATGCGTTTGTTGGCCTGGTGCATCAGGACCATCTTGAGATCGGCGGTCGCAAGGCCGTTGCGCGCCAGGATCTCCTGTGCCACCTCGATCATGTGTGTGGTCGCCATCTTGAAGACGTGGCGGCCGTCCATCACAGGGATGTGATCGCCGCGCCGGAGCTGCTCCGGGTCGATGTAGGGCCGGCGCTTGAAGCCGGCGCCGGGGACGTAGAGCTTGTCGTACTCGGCGCCGCTCGTGTGCAGGAGCTGGTCGAGAATGCCGCGGCCCGCGTCATCAGGCATCGCCTTCACCACGACCGCGGCGCCGGCGTCGCCGAAGAGCACGGTGAGGTGCCGGAACTTCGTATTCCAGGCGTACTCCTCTGGCGTCGGCGGCACGTCGGCCTTGCCGTATAGGTAGTCCCAGTTGGCCTGGGTGTAAGGCATGAAGCCGGTGTGGATCTCGGCGCCGACGAGCAGCACGGTTTTCGCAAGCCCGGAGCGGATGTGGGCGTCGGCCAGCTGCAGGCCGTAGAGAAAGCCGACGCACTGCTGCCGAATGTCGAAGCAGGGCACCGTGCGCAGACCCAGCTTCGACTGGAGCAGGCCGCCGGCGCCGGGGAAGAAATGGTCGGGCGTCATCGTCGCGAAGACGACGAGGTCGACCTCCTGCTTCGCGACAGCGGCGGCGGCGAGGGCCCTGGTCGCGGCGGCGACAGCCAGGTCGGAGGTCCCGGTTCCGGGCTCGACGTAGTAGCGGGTCACGACGCCGCTCCGCTCCTGGATCCACTCGTCGCTCGTGTCCATGATCCGCGCGAGCATGGCGTTCGTGACCTGGTGGGGCGGGATCTCGGTCCCGCTGCCCACGATGACGGAGCGCGGCATTCCGGGCGACCTCCTTCAGGGCTTCGGCATTATAGTGGCGCGATGCTCGCGCCCGGGGACACGGCAAGGGTCAGGCAGTCGTCTTCTTCTTCCCCAGCCAGTTCGACGCCGAGGCCCACGTCGCCCAGGCGTGCGCTTTGATCCCGGGAAAATAGCGCATGCCCGTTTCGATCTCGGTCGTGTTCCCGATGTGGAACGAGGAGGCCTACATCCACCGCGCCGTGGCCGCGGCGCGGGAGATCCTGTGCGAGATTCCGGGCCAGCATGAGATCGTGATCGTCGACGACGCGTCCAGCGACCTCACCGGGGCGCTCGCCGACGCGCTGGCCCGGGAGGATCCGCAGATCAAGGTGGTTCACAACGCGGCGAACTTGAAGCTCGGTGGGACGCTGCGGGCCGGCTACGCCGTGGCCTCGAAGGACCTGATCCTCTACACCGACGCCGACCTGCCGTTCGACCTCCAGGAGCTGCCGCGCGCCGTCCGCCTCCTGCAGTATCAACAGGCCGACGTGCTCTCGGCCTACCGTTTCGACCGCACGCTCGAGGGCCCGCTGCGCTCCGTCTACACCTTCCTCTACACGCTCCTGATCCGGTCGCTGTTCGATCTGCCGGTGAAGGACGTGAACTTCTCGTTCAAGCTCTTCCGCCGCGCCCTGCTCGAGCGCTTCCCGCTCAAGAGCGACGGCAGCTTCATCGACGCCGAGTTCCTGATCCGGGCGCGCAAGGCCGGGGCCAGCATCATCCAGATCGGCGTCGACTACTTCCCGCGCTCGCGCGGCGTCTCGACGCTGTCGTCGCCGGGCGTCATCCTCAAGATCCTGCGGGAGATGCTTGGGCTCTGGGCCGAGCTGCGTTAGTCTAGAAGATCGCGTGCTGAACGACCTGTCCCGAGTGCCGATCTCTGAGACGCTGCGCAGCCTTTCGGCTGGGCGCAGCAGCGGCGACCTCGAAGTGCGCTCCGGCAAGGTGATCAAGACCGTGTACTTCGACCACGGCCGGATCGTTTTCGCCGCGAGCAACATGAAGAAGGACCGCCTCGGCGAAGCGCTCGTGGCCCTGGGCCGGATCACCGACGAGGAGTACGCGCGAGCCGCGGCGTTCATGAAGGAGCGTCGCAAGCGCTTCGGCGACGCGCTCGTGGCTTCCGGCGTCATGGACAAGAAGGAGGTCGGCCGCTCGGTCTCGCGGCAGGTCAAGCGGATCGTGGTCTCGCTCTTCGACTTCAAGGAGGGCGCCGCGTCCTTCGAGGAGCGCAAGTGCCCGATCCCGCTCGAGTACATGGTGAGCCTGTCGGTCCACCGCATCCTCTACATGGGCATCAAGGCCATGAAGGGCGAGGAGCTGGTCCTGACCGGGATCGGCGATCTCGATCGCTGGGTGACGCTGGCGCCCGTGCCGCCGTTCCCCTTTGGCGTACGCAAGTGCTCGGCCGAGGAACTCGACGTCCTCGAGCAAGCGAACCGGAAGGTCACGATCCGGCGGCTGGCGTGGGAGAAGGGCGGCGTCGCCTTCACCCGGCTGCGCGCCGTGTACGCGCTTGTCGCCGCCGGGATCCTCGAGTACGCCGACAAGCCCCAGGGCAAGGCAGAGCCGACGCCGGTGATCCAGATGGAAACCAGCACGTTCCTGCTTTCGGCGCTGCGCTCGCGGCCCGATCCGTCGGCGCGCGAGGCCTTGCGCCAGGAGGTCGAGGACGAGCTGGCACGCTCCGCGCGGCTCGATCGCGAGGCATGGCTGCGCGTGTCGCGCACCGCCCCGCGCGACGAGCTGATCCGCGCCCTCGAAGAAAAGATGGAGCGCTACCACGCGCTGCTCGACGCCGTGGGCGACGACCAGACGCTCAAGACCGACATCGAGCTGATCCTGGGGCGGGCTTCGACGATGCTGAGGCTGGCGCGCCAGGCCCCGCTGCTCAAAGCGGCGGCTGCTCCGCCCGCGGTTCCAAGGGGCACGGCGCCGGCCGCCCCGCCTGGCTTGAGGCCTGCCACGAAAGAGGCCACGACGAACCCGGCGCTTCCCGTCGCAAAGGCGCCGACTTCGCCCGTGCTCACGCCGGAAGCCGTGGTGGCGAGCGTCCCGGTCGAGCCGGTCGCGCCACCGGTGACCGCGCCCGAGACTGCCGAGCCCGCGGCGCCTCCAGGCGAGGATGCCGTGCAGATCGCCGCCCGCGCCGCGGACATTCAGCGCCTCATCATGGAAGGCGACGTCCGGATGGCGGTCTCCGACTATGCGAACGCCTCCAAGGTCTACGGCGCGCTCGTCGACCTGGCCCCGCGGGTTCCAGCCTACCGGCTGCGCCTCGCCGTCGCGCTGGCCTGCTGGCCGCGCATGGCGAAGCACGCGGAGCGCGAGTTCCTGGAGGCTGCGCGCCTCGACCCGAACAACGCGGACCTTCACTACCAGTTCGGCCTCTACTACAAGTCGATGAAGGTGAAGTCGCGCGCGATTGCTGTGTTGCAGACCGCCGTGCGCCTGAACCCGACCCACAAGCAGGCGCGCCTGGAACTCGAGTCGCTCTCCCCGCGCGACTCCGCACTCACCAGCCTCCGCAAGTTCTTTAAGTAGTAGCCGCTCGCTCTTACTCCCGGTTCGGCGGGGCAGGCTGGACCCTTCCGTCGGGAGCGCTCGCCTCGCGACAGCGCCGGAGTTTTCGGGGGTCCGATCAGAAGATCCGAAACGTCACGGGGGCCTGGGCGATCGTCGCGACGGGGCGGCCGTTCTTGATCGCCGGGGAGAAGCGCCATTCGCGCACTGTCTGGAGGGCGGCTGCGTCGAGCGCCGGGATCGACTGGGTCACGCGCGCCCGGACCACGGCGCCCGTCGAGTCGATCAGGATCTCGACGATCACGGTCCCTTCGATCTTCTTGACGAAGGCTTCCTGGGGGTACTGCGGCTTGGTGATCTTGATGGGCCGCGGCGCTTGGTCGTAGTCCATGACAGGCCCGTCGCCCGTGCCGCCGATCACGCCACCCAGAACGCCGCCGGGCACACCTCCGACGACGCCGCCCTCGACGCCGTCCTCCATGCCGTCGGCGACACCGAAGTCGCTGCCGCTCGGACTCCCGGCCTGCTCCGTCTCCGGCAGCTTGGCCTCGGGCCTGAGCTCCTGGTCTCTCGGCTGCTCGATGGGAGCCGTGAAATCCGGCTTCTGCGGCTTGACCTCAGGCGTCGTCGGCTCCGCGGGCCGGGCCTTCTCGACCATCGCTGAGCCCTTGGGGAGGGGCGGGGGCGGGGGCGGGGGCGGGTCGTAGAGCAGCGCGCGGATGTAATCTGGATGGTCGGGCGAGGGTGTCGGCCACAGGATCGGCGCAAGCACCAGCAGGCTGATCAGGACCGCGTGCCCGGCGAGCGACTCGCGCACGCCAAACCAGCCCCGCTTGGGGGCCGGGTTGGACACGACCAGCTCCCGGAAGAGGTCGTCTTCGAGGGAGTGCGGCGCGCTGCCGCTCATTGTCGCCATCTTCTTCTCACCCGCCCCCTCAGACTCTGACGCCAAGTGTCCTCGGGAGGTTCCGTTCTGGATCACAAACCGCCCCGGGACGAGAGCGTAAGCAAGTCCCTTGCCCGGTTCACCCTGGGAGTCCCTTGGACCGAGCCTCGAGCTACAGTGCTGCCTTGGCGCCGGCGGCGCCCGTGCCGCCGCCCGTCTTCTTCCGGTAGCCTCCCCACCAGATCACGATCGGGCTCGCGATGTAGACCGTCGAGTAGGTGCCGACGAGAATCCCGATGACCATCGTGAAGCCGAAGCTGCGGAGCACTTCGCCGCCGAAGAGGTAGAGGCCCAGGACCGAGAGGAACGTGGTGCCATTGGAGATGAGGGTTCGGGTGAGCGTCTGGTTGAGCGAGTCGTTGAGGATCTTGGTCAGGGAGTCCTTGCGCTTCTGGCGGAGGTTCTCCCGCGCGCGGTCGAAGATCACGATCGTGTCGTTCACGCTGTAGCCGACGAGCGTGAGCAGCGCCGCGATCACGTTGAGCGTGATCTCGTACTTGAAGAACGCCAGGAAGGCGAGCGTCACGAGCACGTCGTGGAGCACCGCAACCGTCGCCGCGGCGCCCCAGATCGCGCCCTTGAAGCGGATGGCGATGTAGACGAGCTGGAAGACGAGGCCCAGGACCGTGAGCTGGACGGCCTTCTGCCGCAGCTCCGCGCCCACGATCGGGCCCACGATCTCCGACGAAGACTCGATCAACGGGTTCTGGGCATAGGCGGTGCGCAGGGAGGCGAGCACCCTGTCGGCCGTCTGGGTGATTTCCTGCTCGCCCGTCTCGGCTAGTCGGATCAGCACCTGGTTCTTCTTGGGATCGTCGTAGATCTGGATGGTCGCACCCTGTGACTGGGCCACGACCGCCGTGCGGATCAGGTCCACCGCCGGGGCCTGCTGGAACTTCACGACGAGCTGGGTGCCGCCCGAGAACTCGACGCCATAGCGCACGCCCCCGGGGCGCGACATGAGAAGCAGGCCTCCCAGGATGATCGCGAGGCTCGCCGCCACGAAGTAGCGGGTCTTGCCGAGAAAGTCGAAGTTCGGATTCTTGAGGATCTCCATCTTCCTAACCTAGATGCTCAAGCTGTCGACGTGGCGCTTGCCGAGCACCCACTCGAAGAGGAACTGGCTGACGAAGTACGAGGCGAAGACGTTGGCCACGAGACCCCAGACCAGCGTCACGGCGAAGCCCTTGATCGGGCCCGTGCCAAACTGGAACAGGAAGGCCGCGGCGATCAGCGCGGTCGCGTGAGTGTCGAGGATGGTGATCCAGACGCGCTCGAAGCCGTTCGTGATGGCGGCGCGAACGGTCTTGCCGTTGCGCAGCTCCTCGCGGATGCGCTCGAAGACGAGGACGTTGGTGTCCACACCCACGCCGATCGTAAGGATGATGCCGGCGATCCCGGGCAGCGTGAGCGTCGCCCCCGAGTAGGCCATCGCGCCGAGCAGGATCAGCAGGTTGGCCGCGAGGGCCACGACGGCGTTGAGACCGGAGAGTCGGTAATAGACGAGCATGAAGATCGTGATGAAGGCCATCGCTGCAGAGGAGGCGAGGACGCCCGAGCGGATCGAGTCCTTGCCGAGCGAAGCGCCCACGGTCAGCTCCTGCAAGTACCGAAGCGTCGCCGGCAGGGCGCCGGCGCGCAACACCTTCGAAAGCTCGTCGGCCTCCTGCGCCGTGAAACGGCCGGTGATCACGCCGTCGTGCGAGATCTGCGATTGGATGGTCGGCGCCGAGGCGACGCTGCCGTCGAGAATGATCGCGAGGCGGCGGCCGATGTTGCGCCCGGTCTCGCGCTTGAACTTCTCGGCGCCCTGGGGGTTGAGAGTGAACTGGACGTCGGGCTGGTTGCTCTGGTCGACGCCCGCGCGGGCGTTCTTGAGATCACGCCCGGTGATCACGGCCTCACGCCGCACCAGGTAGAAGACCGGCTGGCCTGGCGTGTCGCCCGCGCCCTGGACCACTTCCATGTTGTCGGGCAGCTTGCCCTGGAAGTTCTGGAGCAGCGCCTCGCGACTCGGCGCCTGGTCCTCGACCAGTTTGAGCTGGAGCTGCGCGAGCGTGATGATGACGCGCTTGGCCTGCTGGACGTCCGTCACCCCGGGCAGCTGCACGAGGATCTGGTCGCCCGAGCTGCCGTGCTCGGCAATCACCGGCTCGGCGACACCGAGCTGGTTTACGCGGCGCTCCAGGGTCTTGATGGCCTCTTTCACCGTCCGGTCCTTCACGAGCCGGACGTAGGGATCGGTCATCTTGACGAGGAAGCGGCCCTCGCTGGGTTCGCGGATCTCCCACTCGCTGCGGAAGTAGTCCTTTAGCAGGTCGCGCACGTCCTTGACGCGGGCCGGCTCGACGCCTTCGAGCGAGAACGACGTGGCGTCGATACGCTGACAGGATCCGAAGGCGATGCCCTTGCGGCTGGTCTGGTCGCGCGTCGTCTGGACCGCGTCATCGATGGTCGCGTTGAGCGCGTCGTCGGTGACCACCTGTAGCACCAGGTGGATCCCGCCGCGCAGGTCGAGGCCGAGGCGGATCTTGCCCGGCTGTTCCGGCGTTTCGTAGGGCGGCCACGCCGCCACCAGGCAGGCGAGCAGGAACGAGCCGTAGAGCGTCCCCTTCACGAGCAGCTCGCGACGCAGGAACGCGTAGGCAAGCCCCGCCAGGGCGACACTCAGCGCGAACCAGAGGACGATGGGGTTTTGAAGCGGTTCCGGCATGCTACTTCCTCTCCGCTGCTGTGGCGCCCTGGAGCCCGGCGATGGCGCTCTTCAGGACCTTGATACGAGTCTTGTCATCGATGCGCACCTGGAAGGCGTCGTCCTCGACGCCGACGATGACCGCGAAAATACCCGGGCTCACGATCACCTTGTCGCCGGTCTTGAGGGTCCGGATCACGTTTTCGAGCTTCTTCTGCTTGTTGCGCATGGGCATGATGAGCACGAAATAGAAGATGCCAAAAATCAGCCCCATCAAGATGAGGCTCGCGAAAGGGCTCTGCTCCCCGGAGGCTTGCGGGCCGCCGAGGGCCAGGATCAGGCGGGCGTCGAACATAGGTTCTTCTTCAGGAGCTTCAAGTTAAAGGGGTCCGAGGCCGCGAGAGCGGGGCAGTCTTCAAGCCGTGCCCGCCCTCCCGGCAGATGGCGCCGCGAGGGCACGAAGCGTCTCTTGACGGTACTCCTCGAAACGGCCCAAAAGGATACTCTGCCTGATCCCCCGGAGGGTGTCAAGGTAGTAGGCCAAGTTGTGGATCGTGAGCAACGCGGCCGCCACGATCTCGCCCGACATGTGCAGGTGCCGAAGATAGGCGAGACTCGTCGTGCGACAGGTGTAGCAGCCGCACTCCGGGTCGGGCGGCAGCGGGTCGTTCCGAAAGCGGGCATTGCGCACCGACACACGCCCCCGGCGCGTGAACAGCTGCCCATTGCGCGCGTTGCGCGTAGGCAACACGCAGTCGAACATGTCGACGCCGCGCGCGACCGCCTCCAGGATGTCTTCGGGGGTGCCGACCCCCATCAGATAGCGGGGCTTTGCCTCGGGCAGGAGCGGCGTCGTGAAGTCGAGGACGTCCTCGCGATCCGGCTTGGCTTCGCCCACGGCGAGCCCGCCGATCGCATAGCCGGGGAAGTCGAGGGCGAGAAGCTCGCGGGCGCTGCGCTCACGCAACTTGCGATCCAGGCCGCCCTGAACGATCCCGAACAACCACTGGTCGCTCCGCCGATGGGCGGCGCGGCTGCGCTCAGCCCAGCGCGTGGTGCGCTCGGTCGCCGCAGCCACAGCCTCGCGTGGAGCCGTCGAGTCGGGGCACTCGTCGAACGCCATGATGATGTCGGCGCCGAGGCTCATCTGGATCTGGATCGAACGCTCGGGCGACAGCAGGTGCGCGGAGCCGTCGAGGTGGCTTTGAAAGCGAACGCCTGCTTCGCTGATCTGGCGCAGCGCGGCGAGGCTGAACACCTGGTAGCCGCCGCTGTCGGTCAGGAACGCGCCGTTCCAGCCGGTGAAGCCGTGCAGGCCGCCGCGCTCCGCCACGAGTTCGGCTCCGGGCCGCAGCATCATGTGGTAGGTGTTCGCGAGGACGACCTTGGCGCCCAGCTCCCGCAGGTCGCGCTGAAGGATGGCCTTCACCGCGCCGGCGGTGCCCACGGGCATGAAGACTGGCGTCTCGACCACACCGTGGGGTGTCGTGAGCCGGCCGGCGCGGGCGCCGCGCGAGCGGGCCTCCACCTCGAAGGCGAGCATGGTCGGAGTATAGCTAACCGCCGCCGCGGCTCCTCGCTTATGCTCGACGCCAATGGCGGAGGCGCGTCTCAAGGTCGCCCTCGTTTTCGGGGGCCGCTCGGGTGAGCACGAGGTCAGCGTGCGTTCCGCGGCGGCGGTCGCCGCCGCGCTGGCGCAGACCCACGACGTGCTCCCGCTGCTCATCGACAAGCAGGGCCTTTGGCTCCTCCAGGAGGGCACGGCGCCCCAATCCACGGGCGGGGTCCCTGTGTTCCTGGCGCCGCATCCGGGCGACCACGGTCGACTCCGGCGACTCGACTCCGCCGCGCCGGCAGCGTCACCCGACATCTACTTCCCCGTGCTTCACGGTCCCTACGGCGAGGATGGCGCCATCCAGGGTCTCTTCGAGCTGGCGGCCGTGCCGTACGTGGGCGCAGGGGTCGCGGCGTCGGCGGCCGGCATGGACAAGGAGCTGATGAAGGCGCTCTTCGCGCATGCCGGTGTCGTACAAGGCCCGTACCGGGTGCTCCGTGGGCGCGACGCGGCTGTCGAGGCCGCGACCCTTCGCGAGCTTGGCTTACCGCTCTTCGTGAAGCCCGCCAATCTGGGTTCGAGCGTCGCGGTTTCCAAGGTAAAGGCCCCAGCCGGGTTTGGCCCTGCGCTCCAGGCCGCCCTCGCGTACGACCGCAAGGTGCTCGTCGAGGCGGCGATCGATTGCCGCGAGCTGGAGATTGCGATCCTTGGCAATGACGTGCCTGAAGCCTCGCTGCCGGGCGAGGTCGTCCCTGACCGTGAGTTCTACGACTACGACTCGAAGTACTCGCCCAAGAGCCGTACACGGTTGGTGATTCCCGCCGAGCTGGAAGCCGCCCTGCGGCGCGAAGCCCAAGAGCTGGGCGTGCGCGCCTTCCGCGCGATCGATGCGTGCGGCTACGCGCGGGTCGATTTCTTCCTCGAGCGCCAAACGGGCCGGCTGCTCGTGAACGAGATCAACACCATCCCCGGCTTCACGTCGATCAGCATGTTCCCGAAGATGTGGGAAGCCGCGGGGTTACCGTACGCTCAGCTGGTCGCCCGGCTGGTGCGTCTCGGCCTCGAACGCCACGCCCAGCGTGCCCGGCTTCGCACCGACTACGCTTGATGCTCGGGGCGTTCGTCGTCGCAGCGGCGCTCAGGAGCGGCGCGCGGACCACGGATGCAGATCTCAGCGCGCCGCTCGAACAGCTCGCCGCCTTGGCCACGGCAGCGCCCGACGATCCGATGCCCGCCTACCTGGCCGCGCTGGCGCTATGCCGGAAGGCAGAACGCAAGCGGCCAGCGCGCGCGACACCGCCGAGCATAAGCATTCCAAGTAGTATTCTACTCCAAGCGCAATGAGGTCTCGCTGCCCGGGTAGCGCCGATCGGCCTGAAGCGCTTCAGGGTCAGGCGTTTCCTGAGGCGCACATACGTTTCGACAGCGCCCAGAGCGGCTGAAGTCGGATTCCGTACCTGCGTCCACAGGCTAAGCCTCGCGCCTTCTGCGGTATGCCGCTGTTGTGACCGAAAAAAGTACTTGACAAGGTTCGGGGGGCTCCCTACCCTACCTGTAGTATGCAAGGCTCCTTGTCACCCGAGATGTTGATCGAGGGGCGAGATCTCCGTCCATTCCTGGACCGAAAGGGGGGATTAACAACCATGGCGGCGAAGAAGAAGGCGAAGAAGGCGGCGAAGAAGAAGAAGTAGTATCGCCCCGGGGAAAAGGGGGGTGGACCGATCACCCCCCTGATTCTTTTCGTGGCTAGCCGGAAGCAGCCACCAAGAAGAAAGCAGCAACGAGGTCAGCCCACGAAAAGGGGGTGAGCAATCACCCCCTTCTTTATTTGAGAACATGTTCCTCGATGGCGATGGCGACACCGTCGTCCTCGTTCGAGGGGAGCACGGGCAGCCCCAGGCGATGCATGGCCGGGTCGGCGTTGCCCATGACGAAGCCCAGCCCCGCCTGCTCGAGCATGCCCCGGTCGTTCCAGTTGTCACCGATTGCGAGGGTGCGGCAGGCCAGGATCCCCCAGCGCCTCTCGAAGAAGCTGACCGCTTCGCTCTTCGCAACACCAGCCGCCATCACGTCGATGAGGCCGATGCCGAGCGCTGGATAGACCGTGCGCTCGATGTTGACGGAACTTCCGAGCGCCGCCTGTAGCTGGGGTAAAAGCGCGTCCATCGCGGCAAGCTCGCCGCCGAACATCACCTGGACCACATCCTCGACGACAGCCGCCTCGAGCGCTTCGAACTGCGCGACCGCGGGGTTCGAGGTGTCGATGTAGTAGGCGCGGAGCGTGTGGCCCAGTGCCCCCGACTCGACGAGCAGCCGGCCCTCGCCATTCGGGCCGGAGTGCACGACCGGATCCGCAGCGCACGCCTTTCCCACAGCTATGGCTTCGCGTGCCAGCTCGCATGACAACGGGCGGCGGCGGATGATCGCGCCGGCCTCGATGAGCAGGCCGCCGTTGTTCGCCACCATCGGCAGGTCCGGCGCGATCTGCGCCGCCACTTGACGCGCGGCAGGGGGGCGGCGGCCGGTCACGAGCAGAACGCGCACGTCACGCGCGAGCGCCGCCACCAGGGCTGCCCGCGTGCGCGGCGAGACCCGCTTGTCGCGCCCGAGCAGCGTGCCGTCGATGTCGAGTGCTAGGAGTTGGAACGGGCCTACCTCCCGTCCCAGATCTCCACCTTGTCGATCGTGTCGCCGGGCTGAATCTGGTCGACGACGTCCATGCCGCTCGCCACCCACCCGAAGAGCGTGTAGCCGCCGTCCAGGTGCGGCGTCGGCACGTGCGTGATGAAGAACTGGCTCCCGCCGGTGTCCTTCCCGGAGAGCGCCATGCCCACGGCGGCGCGGCCATAGGGCCTTTCGCCGATCTCGCAACGCAGCATGTACCCGGGCCCGCCGTTGCCGTCGCCGCGCGGGCAGCCACCCTGGACCAGGAAGCCCGGCACCACGCGATGGAAGCTGAGCCCGTCGTAGAAACCACGGCGCGCCAGGTCGATGAAGTTCTGTGCGGTGAGCGGCGCTTCGACGACATTGAGGTGGATCTCGATCTTGCCCTTGCGCGTGTGGAGGATCGCGCGCGGCGTGTAGAGCGTCGAGCCAGACGGCGGGTCGAAAGGGGCCATCGCCTCGCGGTAGTCGAGGCTCGGGCGCAGCAGGTCCTCGGGACCGGGCGCCGGAGGCGTCTCGCCGAGGGCGACGAGGGCTGCGCCCGCCTGCACGCGCAGCACGCGCGAGGGGTCGCTCGCCGCCGCCTCGCGCAGTGCGGCCTTGGCTGCAGCGTCCTTCTGCTCGGCGAGGCCGGCAATGGCGGCCGCGCGCGCGTCGATCTCGCGGTCGCTGGCGCCCGCCTTGAGCGCCGCGACCAGGCTGGCGCCCACGCCCGGCATCTTCAACTGGGCCAGGTTCTCGATGGCTGCGGTGCGCACCGCCATGTCTGGATGATCGAGATGACCCTTGAGAGTTTCGGCAGCGTCGCTGCCGCGCGCCTTGCGCATCGCCGCGAGAACATAGGGCAGGACCCGCACGTCGGAATCCTTCAGCAGTCCAAACAGGATCCCGACGCTCTGCTCGTCGGCGCGCTCGCCCAGCGCCGTGGCAAGGGCTCCGCGCACGAACCAAGCGGGGTCGGGGTCGAGGCCCGAGAGCACCAGGGCGAACTCGTCAGGGTCGATCCTGGCTAGCGCCGAGAGCGCCGCGGCGCGGATCACGGCCTGCTCGTGGCCGACGTAGGGAACGACACGCCCGCGCAGGCCGCGATCGGGGGGCAGCGCGGCCAACGCCAAGAGCGCCTCGCGCTTGATCGTGAGGCTTGGCGACGCCAGTGTGGACGCAGCAATCGCCGTGCCGCGTGGGTCGCCGATCGTGGTCAGCGCCCGGAGCGCATTCACCACCACTGTTTCATCAAGGTCACGCGCCAGTGTCGCGAGCGTGTCGATGGCCGAAGCGTCCTTGAGCGCGCCGAGTCCGTGGGCGGCGTACGCGCGCGCCAGCCGATCGTCCGACTCCGCTGCCGCGAGCAGCGCGGGCCGGAGCAGCGGGCTCTCGAGGCGCATCGCTGTGAAGGCCGCCGCCCACCAGTCGAAGCGGGCGCGGCCGTTCGAGAGCAAGGCGGCCTCGGCGGCCTTCGCGTCCTTGAGCCGCGCCAGCGCAAACAGCCCCAGCCGTAACTCCAGCCAGGGATCGTACGGGTTGCCCGGATCGTCGCCGCGCACGCTCACCACGGCCGCGCCCTTCGGCATCGCCTCGAGGATCATTTGCACGACATCGCCCGCGGCGCGGACATCGCCGATCCGGCCCAGGGCCTCGGCCGAACGCGCGCGCACGACGGCGTCGACATCCTTGAGCGACGCGACGAGGCGCTGCACGGCCTGCCGGTCGCCGATCAGGCCCAGGCCGAAGGCCGCCATTTGCCGCAGCTCCGGATCCGGGTCGTTCATGAGGTCGACGAGAGCCGGAACCACGCCGGAATCGGCAATACGCCCCGCCGCCAGCGCGGCACGCCGCCGCACGCCCTTGTCGGGATCGCGGATCAGGCGTTCGAGTTCGCCAGCGCCCGCCGTGCGCCGGTCTTCGAGCGATGCCAGGCGCGCCATTTTGTCGAGGCGGGTGACCGGGGCGCTCGCGCCAGCCGCGGCGAGAACCAGGCTGAGCAGCGCACCGCCGATCATGCGCCCTGCCGCTGGGCGTGCGCGCAGCCTGACGCGAGCGGGCAGACGGCGCAGCGCGGCTCGCGCGCGCGGCACACTTCACGTCCCAGCCGGATCAGGTTGAGGTGCAGATCCAGATGGCGCCCCACGGGTACCGCGGGAGCGAGAAGCTGGTGAGCCTTCGCGGCATCGGTCTTTGGCGGCAAGAGCCCGAGGCGCAGGCTCACGCGGTGGACATGCGTGTCCACCGGGAACGCAGGATGGCCGCAGTTGAATAGCAACACGCAGGCGCGGGTCTTGGGTCCGACTCCGGGGAGCCCGCGCAGGCGCGCGTCCGCGTGCTCCGGCGTGAGACGGCGCAGGCGGCGCAGATCGTAACGGCCCTCGCGCTGCTTCACGGCCGCGAGCAAGCCCGTGAGGCGTCGGCTCTTGAGGCGGGCGAGGCCACCCGCGCGGATCACACTCTCGATCCGAGCGGGCTGGGCCGCGGCCAGCGCTTCCCAGGTCGGGAATGCCGCGCGCAGCGAGGCGTAGGCGCGGCCGCTGTTCACGTCGCTCGTGTTCTGAGAGAGAACGGTCTCGACCAGACCGCTGAGCGGATCGGAGAGCCGCCGGCGCGGCCGGCCGTAAACGGCCGCGAGGCGAGTTGCGACCACGGCGAGCCGGCGGTCCAGGGAGGCACGCACCACGGCCACGGATTATAGCAAGGGGCAGACGACACCTCAGGCGAGAGCGATCAGGTCCCGGCCTTCGGCGAGGCCGAGGCGTGCCGCCGCGGCCCGGATCCGGGCTCGCGCGCCCGGCTGACCCACGGCCGCCAGGTGCAAGGCGCCCGGGAAGTGGAGGGCCCGTTCGAGGCCTACGACCGGCGCTCCCTGGATCCGTTGGCCGATCTTGTCCACGTCCACTTCCACGAACGCGGCGACCGCGTGGCCCGCGTGCGCGAGGGCACGCGCGAGCGCCTTGCCCACGGGGCCCGCGCCCCAGACGACGGAGCGCCGGCCGCCAGCGAGCGGCCCGCGGCCAAGGGCGGCGACCTTCAGAGCTCGAAACCGCTCCACGCCGTAGCGCGGGTCCGTCCGCGTGAGACGCGCGGCGCGATCACGCCAGTCGAGCAGCGTCTCCGGGCACTTGCCAAAACGCAGGCCCGCCTCGTAGGCCCGGAGCCAGAGGTCGTAGTCCTCCGGGCCGTCAAAGACGCGATAACCACCGAGCCTTCGCAGCGCAGCCGTGCGCATCATGACCGAGGGATGCGCCAGGGGCGACTCCACGAACAGGTCGCGGACGATGGCGTCGTGATCGATGAGCCCGTTCAGCCAGCCGACGTAGGCACGCATGCCCTCGGCGCCGGTCGCGGGCTCCCCGAGCCATCGCACACGGCAGCCGAGAACGTCGGTGCGATCGTCCGAGGCAAGCCGAGCCGCCTGGAGTTCGAGGCGCGAGGGATGCGCGACGTCGTCCGCATCCATGCGCGCGACGAGCGGCGAAGCTGCCGCATGCAGCGCCTCGTTGAGCGCCGCGACGAGACCCCCAGCCGCGCGCTGACGCACCCGCAGGCGCGAATCCTCGCGGGCCGCGGCTTCCAGAATCTCGCCGCTGCCGTCACGCGACCCGTCGTCGATCACGACGACCTCGTGATCCGGGAGCGTCTGCGCGCGTAGCGACGCGAGCGCCTCAGGGAGTGTCGCGGCAGCGTCCCGCACCGGCAGCAGGACGCTGACGCGCGGCACCCTAGCCGTGGCGCTGGATGAAGCCCCGCGCCTGCGCAAGCGCATCTTCAGGCGAGCGGCCCAGAACGACGTAGAACGGGCCCGCCGCTCCCGGCCGCCAGGCTTCGCGGGGCGCGCGCCGGATCTCAGCCTGCCAGCCGTCCGGGCCGGGGATCGGTTTCAGGATCTCATAGACCCAGAACTCCCGCCGCAGCGTCGCGTGAATCGGCGCCGAGCTGATGCGCTGGAGCGAGGCGAGCACGGCGCGCTCGATGAAGGACGAGATGCTGATGATGCTCTCCTCCGGGATGAACAGGAACTCGACGCCATAGCCGAGATACGGCCAGGCGATCTCCGGAGCCTCCCGCACGACCCGGCCCAGGGCGCGCAGCGCCGGGCGCGCCTCTGACAGGCCGAACTCCAGCTCGACGTCGGGATGGGCGAGGCGCACCGGGCTCGCGAGCAGCATCCCGTTGACGCTCAGGTTGCGCGTGAGTCCGTAGAAATGCCCGCTAGCGGCCTTTGGCGTCCCGACGACGTGACCCTGCACCGGGACCCGTGCCTCGACGCGCCGCGGCACCGCCAGCAGCTTCGCCAGCCACGCTTCGAGCCGCGCCTGCTCGAGCGGCCGCCGGATCACCGCGTTGGCCCCGGCTTCGACGGCCGCGCCGTCGAGGTCCTCCGGTTCGCCCGCGGGCAGGATGGCGAGAACCGAGACGTGGCGGGTCAGCGGGGAGCTGCGGATCCGGCGAATGCTCTCGGCCAGGTTGAGGTCCGGCAGGCGCGGGCCCAGGACCACGAGCCGGCAGGCGCCCTGGGAGGCCAGCACCGCGAACAGGTCGTGCGCCGAGGGCAACTCCTCGACGGGGTACCCCTCACGACGCAGCAGCGGCGCCTCCAAGAGGAGGCTGCGCCCGTCGAGGCCCGCGACGAGGATGGGTGGAAGCATTCGAGTCGGGTCCGGAGCGACAGTGTAGAGGGGGCGCGGGAGGGCGGCAAATCACCTGCAGCGGCTCTCCGGACGCTACGCGGCGAGGGTCACGACGATCCCGCCGGCGCTCACCAAGAGCCCAGGGCTGCTCCGGGGTCTAGCGGACGACGCGCTGAGAGCTGCGCCGGAAGCGCACCAGCCGCTGCAGGCCGTCTGGGAGCCAGTTCTTGAGCCCGAGCAGCGACGGGATGCGGTCGTAGTAGAGCACGACACGGACATCCTTGCGGCCGCCTTTCGCCACTTCCTTGACCACGAAGCCGTAGCGACCGATCCGCACCGGCGCCCCGGGTTGCAGGTCCTTGCGCTCCGCGTCCTTGCCGTAGCCGACGAGATGCACGCGCGCTTCGGTGAGCTTGCGACGCAGCTCGCCGTTCGAGATCAGGTGGGCCTTTGCCCTCACGAAATCGAGCGCTTTGAGCTTGCGGTGATCCGCGGTCGGTGTGGTCAGGATCCGTGCAGCCTCGGCCGAGTCGAAGTTCTTCGCCACGTAATCGAGATTCAGGGCGTAGATCTTCTCGTCCTTCGAGCCTCCATCCATGAAGTCCTCGAGCGCCTGGCGCAGTTCGTCGATGCCCAGGGGCAGCAGCCTCGTCGTCACCGCGTCGAGGCCGTTGGCGTCGATGCCGATGCCGCTGAGGTCGATCGGCGGCACCTGGTAGGTCAGCGTTGCGACGGCGCCGCGGGCGTCGCCGAGCAGCGTGAGGCCGGTCGTTCCCCAGCCGCCGTCCTCGAGCCGATGCAGCTTGTCCACTGCCACATGGACCGGCGTGAGCGTTGCCAGCTCGATCATCTCGACATCGCCAGGGCCCGGGAAGGAGCGAACCAGGATCCCCAGCAGCAACAGGATGAAGAGCGCGAGGGGCAAGATCAGGCCGGATAGAAACTTGAGTTCGACCGAGGGTCGAGGCGCGGCCACGATCCGACGTACGACCGGCTCCAACTTCCTCAGTCCTTCGTGAGGCTCGATGCGATACACGAATTTCTTCAACAGGAACCCGTCGTCCTTGAAGAAGGACGACAGCGTCTGAGCCCGCGGCGAGGCTGAAGCGCCGTTGGCGGTGCGTACCATGTCGAGGATCAGCGCCGGGGACTGCTCGGGATCCCCGGGGACGACACCCTGGGTGGGAATGTCGCCCACCAGGATCACGTACAGCGACACCTTGAGTTCGCGCAGCAGCGCCAGCGTCTTCTGGATCGAGTACGCGCGCAGGTCCTCGCCCCTGGGCACACCCATGTCGGTCCAGTCCTCTGGACCTGGATCGACGATCGCGTCGGTCAGCAGCACGATGCGAAACTCGGTGCCATTCGGGTACGACTGCATCAGTTCCCGCGCCTCCTCGAAGGCGAAGTAGAAATCCGTCCACTGACCGTTGTTCCGGTAGCGCGAAGCGTCGTCGACGAAGATCTCCCGCCGGCCGCCGAACAGGATCAACCGGTAGGGCTGGCCCTGCAAGAAGCCGAACATCTGCTCGAGTGCCTGGACCCGTTTCTCCTCTGGATCGAGGGGCGGGAGCGAGGCCGAGTTGTCCATCAGGAAGAGGATCACCGGCCCGGCGGCCGGCGCCGCAGAGGGGCTCGGCGAAGGCGTCTGCGACGCGGCGAGAAGTGTTGCCAGGAGCGGCGTGAGCAGCATGCTGAGGCTGCACGATGTTACTACACCGGCCTCGGCCAGGCCCGGACGCTATAATCCCCCCGCATGAAAGTCGGCATCATCGGTCTCTCCTCCGTCGGCAAGAGCACGCTGTTCCAACTCCTCACCGGCGCCCCCCAGGCACCTCCCTCCGGGCGCCCCGAGCCACGCGTAGGGATCGCCAGGGTCCCAGACCCTCGAGTCGAGGCCCTCTCGAAGCTTTACAGCCCCAAGAAGAAGACGCTCGCTAGCATCGAGTACGTGGACGTTCCCGGTGTCGCCAAGGGCGAGGGCGCGGAGCTCGTGGATCTTCCAGCGCTGCGGAACATCGATGCGCTGGTCCATGTCGTGCGGGCCTTCGAGTCGGACGTGGTTCCCCATCCTGAGGGCTCGGTCGACCCGCTCCGTGACGCGTCGATGCTCGACCTCGAACTGATCCTCGCCGACCTCGGCGCCGTGGAGAAACGCCTCGAGCGCTTGGGCGCCAGCATCAAGAAGGCCAATCACGCTGAAGACGTCGCGGAACGGGTGATCTTCCTCAAGCTGAAAGAAGCGCTCGAAGCGGAAAGGCCGCTCCGAGATATCGGGTTCGACGACGAAGAGCGGCGCCGCCTGCGCAACTACTCGTTCCTGTCGGAAAAGCCCGTGCTGCTCGCCATCAACATGGGCGAAAACCAGATCAAGAACGCCGCGGCCTTCCTGGACGCCTCCGGCCTGGTGGGCTTCGTGGCGAGCCGCCCGCATCTGGCGCTGTGCCCAGTCTCAGCCACGATCGAGAGCGAGATGTCGGAGCTCTCCCCCGAGGATGCGAAGGCCTTTCTCGAGGACCTCGGCCTCGAAGAGCCGGGGCTCGATCGAGTGATCCGCACCTCCTACGCGCTGCTCGGCCTGATCTCGTTCCTGACGGCTGGCGAGGACGAGTGCCGCGCCTGGACGCTCCGCAAGGGCACCAAGGCGCAGCCAGCGGCGCGCGAGATCCACTCCGACATCGAGCGCGGCTTTATCCGGGCCGAGGTGGTCGCCTTCGACGATCTGATCGGCGCGGGGTCGCTCGCGGCTTGTCGTGAGAAGGGCAGCTTGCGCCTCGAGGGCAAGGACTACGTCGTTCGCGACGGAGATGTCATCAACTTCCGCTTCAACGTCTAGCTGCCCTTCTTGCCGAAGGCCGGTCGCCGTGGCGCAGGCCCGCTGCCTCTACTGCGGCGCAGGGCTCTCGGCCGCGGCGCAGGAGAGCGCCAGCGCGGCCGCACAGGCGCTTGGAGTCCCGGGCGTGCCGGCAGCGGCGAAACACCTCGAGCGCGGCTTGGTGGTGTTCGAGGCCCTGGGCATCGCGGCGCCGCTTCTGGCCCGCGCCCTGGGCCTCACAGCCTACGAGGCCGACCAGCGGCTGCGGCGCGGCGGCGCCCAACTGCATCGCGTCCTGACGCTCCCGGAGGCCGAGGCCGAAGCGGCAAGGCTGGTGACGCTGGGCGTGAGAGCGCTCGCCATCCCCGAGGCCGAAACGCGCGCGGCCGAAACGCCGCGCCTCGCGCTGGGGGGGGCGGCCGCGGCTGAAGCACTGTGGCTGCGATTCGGCGACGCTCGGCTTTCGGTCGAGGCGAAAGACCTGCTCCTGATCGTGCGCGGGCCGATCGTCCGCGAGTACCAGGCGCGGGCCACTGCGCGCAAGACGATCCGCACCGCAACCCTTGAGGCCGGTTACCGTTTTCACCTTTACTGGCGGGAAGACCCGACCCCCATCGAGATCGACCCGTGGGCCTTCGAGCTGGGCAAGGGCGCCTCGGGCTCGTCGTTTCTGACGCTCGCGGGCTCAATCGCCGTCTTCGCGGCGGGTGTCCCGACGGACGATGGCTTCCGCTCACTCCCGCCGGCACTCGCCCCGGAAACGCCCGCGGCGGCGGGCGCGGTCCGCGCCAGCGAGGCGCTGCTCCCGAAGCGCCCAACCGGCCGGAACCAGGCGGCGGCGATCCTCGATAACCTGCGGCAGTTCCGCGCCTATTCGGGCTGGCGCGGGGCCCTCCAGCGTCGACAGCGCAGTTAACGGCCGAAAACACCCCTGTGCTACCGTTTGCGGCGCGTGAAACTCATCGTGCAGATCCCGTGTCTCAACGAGGAAGCGACACTTCCCGAGGCGCTGCGTTCGATCCCACGACAGATTCCCGGCATCGACGCGGTCGAGGTGCTGGTAATCGATGACGGCTCCACGGATCGGACCAGCGCCGTCGCCAGGGAACACGGCGCCGACCACGTCGTCCGGTTCCCGAAACGTAGGGGCCTTGCCTACGTCTTCATGGCCGGCCTCGATAGCTGCGTGCACCTGGGCGCCGACATCATCGTGAACACCGACGCGGACAACCAGTATCCGGCGGCGGATATTCCGCTGCTGATCGCACCGATCCTGGCCGGCGAAGCGGACATGGTGATCGGCGATCGGCGTGTGAGCGAGGTGGCCCACTTCTCGTGGGGCAAGCGCCGCCTGCAAGAGCTGGGATCCTGGGTCGTGCGCAAGGTCTCTGGCACCGACGTGCCGGACACGACCAGCGGGTTCCGTGCCTTGACGCGCGACGCCGCCTTGCGCATCAACATCGTGAGCGAGTTCACCTACACGCTCGAGTCGATCATCCAGGCCGGCAAGAAAAAGATGGCGGTCGCCCATCTGCCGATCGAGGCGAAGCAGACGCGACCGTCGCGGTTGTTCTCTTCCACCTGGGACTACGTGAAGCGCAGCGGCGCCACGATCCTCCGCATCTACGCGATGTACGAGCCCTTCAAGGTCTTCGTCCTGCTCGGATCGACGCTGTTCTCCGCCGGCGCCCTGCTGGGCCTGCGCTACGCCTACTTCTGGTGGCTGGGCGACATCCGCGGCCACCTGCAGTCCGCGATCCTCTCGGTGCTGCTCTTGATCCTCGGCTTCCAGACCCTGCAGTGGGGGATCATGGCCGACCTGATCGCGAGCAACCGCAAGCTGCTCGAAGACCTGCTCTACCGGATCCGCAAGGCTGAGCTCCGGGCCCCCGAGCGCCGTGGCTGAGGCGAAGGACGTCTCGGTCGTGATTCCCGCCTTCAATGAAGAGGACGGCATCGCAGGCGTGCTCGCGCCGCTGCTGGAGGGTGGCTTCCGCGAGGTTCTCGTCGTCGACGACGGTTCTTCGGATGCGACGGCCGCGCGTGCGACGGCTGCAGGCGCCCGCGTGGTTCGCCACCCCTACAACAAGGGCAACGGGGCTGCGGTCAAGACCGGGATCCGCGAGGCGCGCGGCGAGGTCGTGCTGCTGATGGATGCCGACGGCCAACACGATCCCGGCGAGGCGCCTGCGATCTACGGGCCCATCGGCAGCTTCGACATGGTGATCGGCGCCCGGGCGTCGAAGGACCAGTCCTTCACGCGCGCGCTCGGCAACGCGCTCTTCAAGGCGCTCGCCTCCTGGCTCACGGGGCGGCCGATCCCCGATCTCACCTCCGGCTTCCGCGCGGCGCGCCGTGAACGGCTGCTCGAGATCCTGCCCCTGCTTCCCAACGGTTTCTCCTATCCAACCACGTCCTGCCTCGCGTTCCTCAAGGCAGGGCTGTCTGTGGATTTCGTCAGGGTCCGGGCGCGCCCGCGCGTGGGCACGAGCAAGGTCAGAGTGCTGCGCGACGGGACGCGCTTCCTGCTCATCATTCTCAAGATCGTCACGCTCTACAGCCCGCTGCGCGTGTTCTTCCCGGTAAGCGCCCTGGCCTTCGTGTTGGGCGCAGCCTACGGCGCCTGGAACGTGGCGAACCGCGGCAAGATCCCGATGGGCTCGGCGCTGCTGATCCAGCTGGCGGTAGTGGTCTTCCTGTTCGGGCTCATCTCGGAGCAGATCGCGGCGGGACAGGATCGTAAGTGAGGGAGAGGCTGGTCCTCGCCCTCCTGGCCCTGGCGCCGGTCATAGCGCTCTCGCCGCCGCTGCTGGAAGGCCGTATCGTGAGTCCCGGGGACGGGGCATTCCTGCACTTCCCCCTGCGCGCCGCCGTGTGGCAGGCCTTTCGCCACGGCGAACTGCCGAGCTGGAACGGTGCCATCTTCTCGGGCGCTCCACTGCTGGCTGCGTACCGGCCCGGCGCGCTGTATCCGCCGATGCTGGCGCTCGCGTGGCTGCCGCCTTTCGACGCGTTTCAACTGCTGCTGACCGCGTCGCTGGCGGCGGCGGCGGTGCTGACCTTCGTGTATCTGCGAGGGCTCGGCACAAATCGCATCGGCGCGTACGTGGGTGGCTTGTGCTTCGGCCTTGGCCCCTATCTCGTGGGGCACCTGGACGACGCGGCCACGATCGTCGCCGCGCCACTTCTGCCGCTCGTGTTGCTCGCGGCCGAGGGGCATATGCGTGCGACGACCGCTCGGCGCAGCGCAGGGCTCGCCATCGCGCTCGCGCTGTTGTTCTTGTCCGGCTCGCCCGAAGCCGGGCGCGCTGGGCTCGCGCTCGTCGTGGGTCGGCTCGCCGTGGGCCATTTGTTTCGGGGCTCGGGCGCGCGACCGCGCGTCCTCACGTCCCTGCTCGTGGTCGGCGCCGGCTTCCTGCTCGCCGCACCCCAGTTGCTGCCCTCGCTTTTGGCGGCCCGAGAGGCAGGCCGGGCGCTGACTGGGCTTCCGACCGAGTCGGCCGGCGTCCCGGGCCTCACCGGCCTCGTCCTGCGCTACGTCTCCCACTCACCCGCGCCCGCGTTCGCGCTCGCAGCGCTGCCGCTGCTGCTGACGCAGACGCCGGTGCGCGTCTTCGGCGTGGCGCTCGGGTTGTGCCTCGCCTTGCAGTTTGGACGCGGGCCGCTCTCGGCGCCGGGGGCGCTGGCGCTCGTCTTCGATCTGTCCCTGGCGGTGCTGGCCGGTTTGTCGCTGTCGGCGCAGTGGTCCGAACGGCGCGAGGGGCTCGGTCGGCGTCTGCGAGCCTATACGCTGTTTGCCTCGCTGGCCTCGTGCGCGGGGCTGGCGGTTTCGGCAGCCATACTCGGACCGCTCCCCGATACGCTCGCGGGAGCCGTGGGGGTTCTGGCGCTGGCGATGATCCTGTACTTCACGCTCGCCGGCTCGCCCCAGCCCGGCGTCGCCGCCGTGTGGCTGCTACCCTTCACTGCGGCCTTCTTCCTTCAGCCCCATGCTCGCGGGCTGTGGAACAGCGCGCCGACACGCAGCGTTCTCGAGGCCGGCACGCCGACGAGCGCCTCGCTCGAACACGCGATGGGGGCGCTCGTGGGCGAACGCGTGCTGAGCTTGACGCGCGCTTGGCCAGCCCTCGAGGCCCTCGACCTCGCTTTCGGCAACCTGGGCTCGCTGCGTGGCCGGCGCAGCGCGGGGGGCTACGACCCGATGGTCCCGCTGCGAACCCGCGCTGCCTGGGATGGCATGGGGGTGGGCGGTACGCTCAGCGGCGGCTTCTTGCGCTCGCAGCCGGCGCGGCTGTCGGCACAGGGCGTGCGGCTGCTCCAGGTGCCTTCCTCAGCGCTGCGCGCCGAGCCGGACGGTTGGGGCCTGGGCGACACCCTGGACCTCGTGCTCGGCCCTGGCGAGAGCCGCACCTTCCCGGTCCCGCTCAGCGCCGCCACCGAGCTGCGCTTTGGGTCCTGGCTTTCCGACGCGGTCGAGCTGGAGCAAGGTGAAGTCGTTGCGGAAGTGCGGGTACGACTCGCCTCCGGTCGCGAGGCACGCCTGCCGCTGCGCGCCGGCCTCGAGACCGCCGAATGGGCCTTCGATCGCGCCGATGTCCGGCCGCTGGTCCGCCATGAGCGTGCCCCGCTCCTCGAAAGTTGGCGCGGGCCTGGAGGTTTCACGGCGCACCGCTATCTCGGCATCCTGCGTCTGCCCTCGCGCTTCTACGTCGACAGCGTGCGCGTCGTCCGGGGACCCGGCCGTGGCCGGCTCACGCTCGCGCGAATGGCGCTGCTGGATACGGCCACCGGACGCTACACGCCGGTATCACTGGCGAGCGGCTACGTCAGCGACGAAGCTCACCTGCGCGAGCTGGCGGCGACACCGTCGGTCCGGCTCTACGAAGTCGTCGGCGGGCAGGGACGCGCCTACGTCGTCGAGTCGCTCCGTGTCTTGCCTACGGATGTCGCGGTCGTGGAAAACCTGCGCATCCCCGAAACGGCTGGCATCGATCTCCGCCGCGAGGCGCTGGTGAGCGCTTCCGATGTCACGGGCATCGTCCTTCCCACGGACGGGCGCGCCTCGCGCGCCGCGGTCGTGAGCGCCTCGGCTTCCTCGCTCGAAGTGCGCGCCGAGGGTCCGGGTGTGCTGGTGATCGCCGAGAGCTGGGATCCCGGCTGGAGCGCTTCACTCGACGACACGTCGGCGCCTCTGCTGCGCGTGAACCAGGCCTCTCTGGGCGTGGTTCTCAGGCCTGGGACGCACCGCGTGCAGCTTCGGCATCGGCCACCCGGGTTCATGGTCGGCCTCGGCCTCGCCGGCGTGGCGGGCCTGGGCCTTGCGAGCCTGCTGGTGCGGCGTGTTTGACCCCGAAAGAGCGCGCGTGTTAGCGTCTTTTTTCCATAAAGGCGTGCTCTTCCCGTGAAGCCCTCACTCTCCATCTTCTTTCCCGCCTACAACGACGCCGCCACCATCGCGAGCCTCTGCCTCGCGGCCCACATGACGGCACGCAGCATCGCCGACGACTACGAGGTGATCGTGATCGACGACGGCGGCCCTGACCACACGGGCGCGCTACTGGACGAGATGGTCCAGCACTTCCCATGGCTCAAGGTCGTTCACCACGTGAAGAACCGGGGCTACGGCGGGGCGCTGCGCAGCGGCTTCGAAGCCGCCTCGAAGGAGCTGGTCTTCTACACCGACGGCGACGCCCAGTACGACCCGCGCGAGATGACCAGACTCTACCAGGCCTTCGGCCCAGACGTCGATTTCGTGAACGGCTACAAGATCGGCCGCTCCGATCCGCTGCACCGGATCGTGATCGGCCGCGTCTATCACTGGTTCGTGCGGAGCGTGTTCGGGCTGCGGTTGCGGGACGTGGACTGCGACTTCCGCCTGATGCGACGCGATATCTTCCGAAAGGTGACCCTGACGCGCAGCTCGGGCGTGATCTGCGTCGAGCTCATGAAGAAGGTCCAGGACCATGGTTTTAGAATCGCGCAAGTGCCCGTGCACCACTACCACCGCTCCCACGGCAAGAGCCAGTTCTTCAACTTCTCGCGCGTCGCGCGTACGCTCGTCGATCTGACTCGGCTGTGGTTCGAGCTGGTGGTGAGGAAGGAACACTTGAAGGCCCCCGCCGCCCAGGCCGCCGCGGGGCGGCGTTGAGCGAGGCGCATCGCGATTTCTACCGGGGTCGCAAGGTCCTGGTCACGGGCGGCCTCGGGTTCATCGGTTCGAACCTGTGCCGGACGCTCGCCGATCTGGGCGCCGACGTCACCGCGGTCGACAGCCTGCTCCCCGACTACGGCGGGAATCTCTTCAACCTCGCAGGCTACGAGGACAAGCTCCGCATCAACGTCGCCGACGTTCGGGGCCACGGCATGGAGTACCTGGTACTCGGCCAGGAGCTGCTCTTCAACCTGGCGGGCCAGGTGAGCCACATCGATTCGATGACGGACCCGTTCACCGACCTGGAGATCAACTGCCGGAGCCAGTTGTCGATCCTCGAGGCCGTGCGCAAGGGCAACCCGGGCCTCAAGATCGTCTACGCGGGAACCCGCCAGGTCTACGGAAAGCCCCAACGACTGCCCGTCGACGAAACCCATCCGCTCCAGCCCATCGACGTGAATGGCATCAACAAGATCTCGGGCGAGATGTATCACCTCGTGTACCACTCGGTGTACGGCATCCGCACCACCTCGTTGCGGCTCACCAACAGCTACGGTCCGCGCCAGTTGATCCGCCACAATCGCCAGGGCTTCATCGGCTGGTTCGTGCGCCAGGTGAGCTTGGGCGAGGAGATCCAGTTGTTCGGCGACGGCAGCCAGCGCCGCGATTTCGACTACATCGACGACGTGGTCGATGCGTTCTTGCGTGCGGGGGCGATGCAGGCCGCCGACGGCCAGGTCTTCAACCTCGGTGGCGAGGCGCCGGTTTCGCTCGCCGATCTGGCGAAGCTGATGATCGAGATCGCGGGCCAGGGCTCGCTGCGCCTGGCGCCGTTTCCGCCCGAGCGGAAGCGCATCGACATCGGCGACTTCTACGCCGACGCCTCGCGGATCCATGCGGCGCTGGGCTGGAAGCCCCGCATCGGTCTGCGCGAAGGCCTGGAAAAGACCATCGCCTACTATCGCGCCCACAAGCAGCACTACCTGTGAGCGCTGTTCCGTTCGGCGATTTCCGCGCCCAGCTGGCACCGATCCGGGCCGAGATCGATGCCGCGATCGCGCGCGTCCTGGAATCCGGCTGGTTCATCCTCGGTCCCGAGAATGAAGCCTTCGAACGAGAGCTTGCGGCCCAGATGGGCTGCCCCGACGTGGTGGCGGTGGCGAATGGAACGGAGGCCATCCAGTTGGCGCTCGAGGCCACGGGCGTGGGGCGCGGCGACGAGGTCGTCACTTCGCCGCTCTCAGCGGCGTTTACCGCCCTCGCCATCGAGCGGGCGGGGGCGCGGCCCGTGTTCGCCGACCTCGATCCCAGGACGCTGAACCTCGCGCCCGGCGCGGTCGAACGGGCGATCACGAAGCGCACCAGGGCGATCCTCCCGGTGCACCTTTACGGCCACCCCGTCGACCTCGATCCGATCCTCGAGAGCGCCGAACGGCGTGGTCTCGTTGTCGTCGAAGACGCCTGCCAGTCCCACGGCGCGGAGTACAAGGGTCAGACGGTCGGAACGCTCGGCGCCCTCGGAACGCATTCGTACTATCCGACCAAGAACCTGGGCGCCTTCGGAGACGGCGGCGCCGTGCTGGTGAACGACCTCTCGCTCGCGCCGCGACTCCGCCAGCTCAGAAACGGCGGGCAGAGCGATCGCTACCGGCACGAGCTCTCCGGGATCAACAGCCGCCTGGACGAGATGCAGGCCGCGATCCTGCGCGTGAAGCTCCGGCATCTGCCCAACTGGACCGGGAGGCGGCGGCAGATCGCCGCCGCTTACGCGGACGGCCTTGCGGGCATCGGGCTACAGCTCCCCGAGGAACAGCCGTACGCCCGCGCCGTCTATCATCTGTATGTGGTGCGCCACGCACTTCGCGACTCGCTGATGGCCGCCTTGAAGGGGCGTGGCGTCGGCACGCTGATCCACTACCCGATCCCGCTGCACTTGCAACCGGCCTTCGCATCCCTGGGCGGGAAGCCGGGCGATCTGCCCGTGGCCGAGCAGGCGGCACGGGAGATCTTCTCGCTGCCGATCTATCCGGAAATGACTGACGCGCAGGTGGGCGCCGTGGTGGCGGCGCTGCGGGAGGCCTTGCGCTCCCTGCCGGCGTGAATCTGGTCGACCCCGCCACGGCGACGGTGGCCGGGCTCTTTCTATTCGTCGTTCCCGGCCTCGTCTTCCTGGCGCTGCTGGGCAAACGCGAGAGGGATGCGCTGCGCCTCGACGAGGCGCTGTTCCTGTCGGTCGCGGTCAGCGTCATGGCCGCGTCGTGGGTCGGGCTGGTGCTCGCGGAGATGGGGCGCTTCTCGCTCGTCAGCGCGGCCGCGATTCTCGGCGCGGCGAGCCTCGCGGCGCTGGTTTTCGGGAGGCGCCGGCTCGCGGCGCCGTTCCCGCGCCTTGGTTCGGCTACGGATGCCGCTCCCGCCCTGATCGTGCTGTTGCTCGCCTTTGGCATGCAGGCGCGACCCGGCGAGTACCTGCTAGGTGGACGCGATCCGGGCACCTACATCGGCGCCATGGGCTTGATCGCGCGCACGGGCGGGATTGCCTACACCGACCCTGCCGTGCTCTCGATCCCGAAGCAGGACGTCGAGCTGTTCTATCGCAACCCCGGGAGCCCCGACTTCAACTGGGGCCGCTTCATGGGCTTCCCCCTGGAGCGTCCGGAGTCGGGCCGCGTCTTCCCCGAGTTCTTCCACCTGTTTCCCGCCTTCGGGGCTTTCTTGTTCCAGGCCATGGGCGTGAAGGGCGCGCTCGCGACGCCTCCGGTCTTCGGGATCCTCGGCACGCTCGGCTTCTTCCTGGCGATGCGGCGCCTGTTCGGCGATGCCACGGCGCTGCTGGGCGCGCTGCTGCTCGCCAGCAACGTCATGCAGGTCTGGTTCGCGCGTTATCCGGTGTCCGAGCCCGTCTCGCAGTTCCTCGTCTTCGTCGCTCTGCTGGGGCTGGCGCACTGGGAGGAGCGCGCGTCGCCATTCTTCGGCGCCCTCTTCGGGTTGGCACTCGGCCTGTCGCTGCTGGTCCGCATCGACAGCGTGCTGCTGCTGGCGCCGCTCGCGCTCTACGTGCTGATCCGGCGCGCCCATGGCGATCTGCCCTGGCGAAGAGCCGCGGCCGCGCTCGTTCCGCTGGCGGCCCTGTTGGCCCACGCCGCTCTGCACGCCGCCCTGTTCGCGCGGAAGTACATCGACAACATCGCGTCGCGTCCGTACTGGCGGCAGCCGCCGGCGGTGTGGATCGCCTGCGGCGTTCTGGCGCTCGGCTTCATGCTGGCCGCGAGTCGCTATGGCCCGCGCCTGGTGCTCTGGCTCGAGGGCCGCACCGAGAGGCTGCGCTCGGGCGCGATGGCTCTGGTCGTTTTCGTCGCGGCCTACGCCTACTTCGTCCGGCCGTTGTTCTCCGCCTGGGCCGGCGCCGACGGCAATGATCCCGCTCTCGCCTGGCAGGATGCCGGAGTGCTCGGCAGGCTGGGCTTCTCGCGGCTCGCCGCCCACGACGCCCAGTCGCTTGTGAGGCTGGGTTGGTTCGTGACGCCGCTCGGGCTTGGCCTCGGGATCCTCGGCCTGCTGCTCGCGATTCGGCAGTTTCGCGGACGCTATCTGTTCTTCTTGCTCGCGGCACTCTCCTTCTCGAGCTTCTACTTCTACAAGATCCGCATCTACAACGACTACTACTTCGCCTTGCGCCGCTTCGTGCCGGTGATCCTGCCGTGCCTGCTCGGCCTCGCGGCCTTCTTCCTGGTGCGCCTCGCGGGCCGGGGCGGGCTACGGCGCGTGGCCGCCGGCGCGCTCGCGCTGGCACTGCTGCTTGCCTTCGCTCGAGACACGGCCCGCATCGCGGGCTTCACGGATTGGAAGAACGCCGTGCGCTTCGTCGACGACGTAGCGCGACGCTTCGGGCCCGACGACATCGTGATCTTCGAGCAGGTCCAGAGCATTCACCTGCTGTCGCTGCCCTTGTGGGCCGTCCACGGAGTGAGCGTGCTCGAGCTCGCACGCTTCAACCCGGATCCCGAGAAATTGCGGCATCTCGTGACGAGTTGGCGCCCCGTTTATCGCAACCTGTATTTTGTCCACACTTACCGCACTGACCTGTGCGGCTTGTTCCTGGAGCGCGTCGAGAATTACTCCTTCGGAACCTACGAGTGGGAGCGTGCCTACGGCCGGCCGCCGGAGCGGCCCGAGTTCCGCGCCCTGCACTTCACGGTCTCGCGCGTTGTGCCGCCCGAAGAGCTCCAGGTGCCGCCGTTGCGCGAGGTCGACCTCGGCGGCTCCGATGACTTCCAGGTCTCGGGGTTGTTCGACAAGGAGGGAGGCGGGGACCTTACGTTTCGCTGGACCGGGGCGTGCGCCTCGGTCTACCTGCCCGGCGCAAGGGGTGGCGACACACTCGTGGTCACAGCCGCTGCAGGAGCACGCCCGGACCTCAAGCCTGCAGTGGTGCGAGCTTCACTCTCGGGCGCCGAGCTCGGCGCCTTCACGCCGACGACCGGGTTCGACGAATACTCCTTGCGGCTGCCCGAGACGCTCCCCCCTGGTCCACCGGTGCTGCGCTTCGACGTGAACGCTTGGCGGCCAGCCAACGTCCTGCCCGGGGCTACGGACACGCGCGATCTGGGCGTGATGCTGGATCGCCTGCGCCTCACGGCGAACCACTGATGCGCGTGCTCATGCTCACCTCGTCGTACCCCAAGTTCCCCGGCGACGTGACCGCCCCGTTCATCGAGTCCATCGCCGTTTCCATCGCCAAGCGCGGGCACCAGGTGGACGTGGTCCTGCCGCATCACCCTGAGCTGCAGCGCGGCGGTGATGAGGGCGTTCGCTTCTTCCCATACGCATACGCCCCCTCCGAGGCGTGGAGCCGCTGGGGCTACGCGCAGAGCCTCGAGGCCGACGTGCGGGTGCGGAAGGGCATGTACCTGCTCGCACCCTTCGTCGCACTCGCGCTCCGCCGGCAGCTCAGCGAGCGGCTGCTGGCCGAGCGCTACGATGTCGTTCATGCCCACTGGGTCGTTCCGAACGCGGCCTTGGTGACCGACATCGTGCAGGGCCACCGCACGGCGTTCGTGGTGAGCCTGCACGGCAGCGACGTGTTCGTGGCGGAGCGACTGTGGCCCGCGCGGATCCTGGCGCAACGCGCCTTCGGAGTGGCGGGCGCCATCACCGCCTGCAGCGTGGACCTGCGGCGTCGCGCTGTGCGCCTCGGCGCGCCTCCGGAGCGGACCCGCACCGTGGCCTATGGTGTCGACGTCGCCGCCTTTGCGCCCGATCTGAACGCCCAGCATGGCGCCGCGATCCGCGCGCGCCTGGGCGTCGCGGAGGAGGCTCTTCTGATTCTGGCTTTCGGACGGCTCGTGGAGAAGAAGGGCTTTCGCTACCTGATCGAGGCCGCGCCGCTGCTCGGCGGGGCGCGGGTCGTGATCGCGGGGGAGGGCGATTTGCGCACTGAGCTCGAAACGCTCGCCCGCGACACGGGCGCCCCGGTCACGTTCTGTGGCGCGCTGCCCCGTGAGGCAATGGCCGCTGCGCTCGCCACGGCCGACGTGGCGGTGGTGCCCTCGGTGGTGGACCATGCCGGCAACGTCGACGGCTTGCCGAACGCGCTGCTCGAGGCGCTTGCCGCGGGCCGGCCGATCGTGGCTTCGTGCGTCGCCGGCATCCCCGACGTGATCGAGCACGACAGCAACGGCCTGCTGGTCCCGGAGAAGGATCCGGCCGCTCTGGCCGAAGCCTTGCGCCGCCTGCTGCGCGAGAGCGCGACCCGCGAGCGCCTGGCGAGTGCTGCGAGACAGACGGCGCTCACCCGGCTGTCCTGGGATGCGGCCGCACAGGCCTTCGAAGCGTGCTATGTCCAAGCGGCGGCGCTGGCAGCCCGTTAGCGGCACCGCGAGCCGGGTCTACGACCCGGCAGAGCGGCTGCTGCTCGGCGCGCTCGATCTCCCCGGGCGCCTCTTCCTCGGCTGGCGGCCAAAGGCGTCACAGCCGCTCGATCGCGCCACGCTGCGCGAGGTGCTGGTGCTGCGCCTCGATCGTATCGGCGACGTCGTGATGTCCTTGCCAGCTCTCGCTGAGCTCCGCGCGGCGCTGCCGCACGCCCGCATCCGCCTCGCCGTCGGCGCCTGGAGCGCGGGGCTCGCGAAGGGCGCGTCCGTGGACGAGATCCTGGTCTGGAGCGCGCCCTGGGTGGGCCGTCCGAGCGAAGGTGCTACGAGCTTCTCGAGCCTCGCCGCGGCGGCGCGCGCACTGCGTAATGCATCCCTCGATCTGGCGATCGACCTGCAGGGCGACATCCGCGCCTCGATCCTGATGAGCCTGGCCGGGGCGCGCGCGCGCGTCGGCTACGCCAACACCGGCGGCCGCTACCTGCTCACGCACGTCGTCGCGCTGGACGAGACGATTTCGTGGGTCGAGCAGAACCGCCGCGCCGTGGCGACGGCGATCGGCGTCTCGACGCCCAGCGCGCACGATCCGCTGACGCGCGAAGACCGGCGCTTCGCGGAAGAGCTGCTGCGGAACCTGCACCTCGACGAGAGACGCCCGCTGATTGGCCTGCATCCCAGCGGCGGCCGGCTGGTGAAGCAATGGGACGTCGCGCGCTGGGCCGAAGTGGCGCTCCGGCTTCAGAAGCAGTTCGGCGCGACGCTCCTCGTCACCGGCTCGGAAGCGGATCGGCCGCTCGCCGCGGTCCTCGCAAAGGCGCTGTCGACGAAGCCCGTCGATCTGACGGGCCGGCTCGGCGTGCGGGAGACGCTGGCCATGATCGAGCGGCTGGATCTCTTCCTCTCGTCGGACACGGGGCCGATGCACATGGCCTGCGCCGTGGGAACACCGTCGGTGAGCGTCTTCGGCCCTTCCGATCCCGGGCGTTACTTCTCGGGCGGCAGCGGTGCGTCGGGCACGCGTCACGTCGTCGTGCGCGCGGAACTCTGGTGCTCACCCTGCAACCTGATCCGCAAGCCGCCGCAGGAGTGCGCGGGACCCGAGCCGCCCGAGTGCCTGCGCCTGGTGACGGCAGACGACGTTTACGTCGCCGCAGCCAGGCTGCTCACGAAATGAACGGGCGGTAGCGCCGCAGCCCGGCAGGCCGGGGGTTACCTGGCGCGAGACAGGGGGCGGGCGGCTGGGCGCGAGGCGCGCTTCGCGCTGGGCCGGTCTTCAACGGCGGCCGCAGCGAGCTTCGCCGCCTCGGACTTCTTCGCGAGGCTCGCCTTGAGCGCTTCCATGATGTCGATGATTTGCGCCTTGGGCGCTTCGGGCGCGGCCGTGATCTCCTGGCCCTCGACCTTCTTCTGGATCGCGTCCTTGGTGCGCTTCCTGACCTCGTCCTCGTAGTCCTGCGGACGGAACTCCTCGGAGGCGATCTGGTGGACGAGCTGGACCGCGAGCTTCAGCTCGCCATCCTTCACCTCGGCCTCGCCGAGCGGCACCTCGTCGATCGCGCGCACCTCGTCGGCGTAGAGCAGCTGCTGCATGACGAGGCCTTTGCCCATCGGGCGGATCAGCACCAGGTACTGCTTGCCGCGCGCCGCCCACTTGGCGAGCGCCGCGCGTCCGGTCTGCCGCATCGCCTCGGCCAGCAGGTGGTAGGCCTTGTCGCCACCCTCGTCGGGACCGAGGAAGTAGGCGCCGTCGAAGTAGATCGGATCGACTTGCTGCGCCGGCACGAACTCCGTGATCTCGATGGCGCGCTCCTTCTCCTGCTCGAGCGCCTTGAGCTCCTCCGGCGTGAACGTCACGTACTGGTCCTTCGAGAACTCGTAGCCCTTCACCATCTGGTCGCGGGGCACCTGCTCGCCGTCCTTCTTGCAGAAGTACTTCTGCTCCAGACGGGACTTGCACTTGGCGTGAAGCAGGTTGAAGGAGATCGCCGCCTGCGATTCCGCGGCCGAGAAGAGCCTGATCGGAATCGACACCATCCCGAAGCTGAGGGTGCCGGAAGCCAGTGGTCGTGCTGCCATGAAATCATCTTAGCATGCGACTGCAAGTCATTATCAAGCAAGGAGTTAAGCCACAATATCTGGCGGTGGATGGATGCCCGGCGACAACATCTGGTGGCTTTCGTCGCCCGATGGGATGAAGTAGTCTCTGAGGCCTCGCAGGCCAAGTGATGCGCGACCGGCTACTCATCTACGGCGCGAACGGCTTCACGGGCGAGCTCGTCGCGCGCCTGGCCCGGGCGCGCGGGCTCGCCCCGATCCTTGCGGCACGCGGCGGGTCGATCGGCGGGCTCGCGCGCGAGCTGGGTTTCGAGTCACGCATCTTCGGGCTCGATCATCCCGCGACACTCGAGCGCGGCCTCGAGGGTGTCCGGGTGGTCGTGCACTGCGCGGGCCCGTTCTCGCACACGTCCAGGCAGATGGTCGACGCCTGCCTGCGTGTCGGCGCGCAATATCTCGACATCACGGGCGAAGCCGCGGTCTTCGAGACGCTGGCCGGGCGCGACGCGGAGGCGAAAGCGGCCGGCGTGATGCTGCTGCCGGGCGCCGGCTTCGACGTGGTGCCTTCGGACTGCCTGGCCGCGCACCTGAAAAGGCGGCTGCCCAGCGCGACGCGCCTGACGCTCGCGTTTCACTCGAGCGGCGGCCTGTCACGAGGCACCCTCACCACGATGATCGAGAACCTGCATCGCGGAGGCCTGGTGCGGCGCAACGGCCTGCTCACGCCGGTTCCGCCTGCCTACAGGACGCGACTCATCGATTTCGGGCGCGGGCCGCGCAAGGCCATGACCATCCCGTGGGGCGACGTGTCCACCGCCTTTCACTCCACCGGCATCCCGAACATCGAGGTCTACGTGGCGGCGGCGCCGGCGCGCATCCTCGCGTTGCGGCTCGCGCGGCCCCTGCTCGGACTCGCGGCGACCAGACCGGTCCAGTCCTTCCTGCTGCGCCGAGTGCGGGCCGGCGCGCCCGGGCCGACGACCGACGCGCGTGAGCGCGGACGGTGTTTCTTCTGGGGTGAGGTCGAGGACGACCAGGGACGCCGCGCGGCGGCTCGACAGCAGACGCCCGAGGGCTACACGCTGACGGCGCTCACGGCGCTGACGATCGCAGAGCGCTCGCTGGGCGGCGACGCTCCCCCGGGGTTCATGACGCCCTCGAAGGCCTACGGCCCCGACTTCGTCCTCGCGATCGAGGGCGTGACGCGGCAGGACCTGTGAAGGACCTGCTGATCGTCGGGGCGGGACCGGCGGGCCTCGCCGTCGCGATCGCGGCGCACGGCGCGGGCCTCGACTACCAGGTGCTCGAGAAGGGCGTTCTAGTCAACTCGATCTTCCACTTCCCGCGCGCGATGACCTTCTTCACGACGCCCGACCTGCTCGAGATCGGCCGCCTGCCGTTCGTGACGCCCTATGAGAAGCCGACCCAGTGGGAGGCGCTACGCTACTATCGGCGCGTCGTCGAGAGCTACGCGCTCGAGATCGCGCTCGGCGTCGAGGTGTTGCGCGCGAGGCCACAGGCCGCCGGCTTCGACGTCCTGGCGCGCCATGACGGCCACGACGAGACCCTCGACGCGCGGAACGTCGCCTTTGCGATCGGCTACTACGATCACCCGAACCGCCTCGGCATCGCCGGTGAGGACCTGCCGCACGTCTCGCACTACTACGACGAGCCGCACGCCTACTACCGGAAGGACGTGGTGGTCGTGGGAGGCAAGAACTCCGCCGCGATCGTGGCGCTCGAGTTGCACCGCGCAGGCGCGCGCGTCACGCTCGTTCACCGCGGCGCCTCGCTCTCGCCCTCGATCAAGTACTGGATCAAGCCCGACATCGAGAACCGCATCAAGGAGGGCGCGGTCCCGGCGCGCTTCGAGACGCGCGTCGCCGAAATTCGGGCGAAGAGCGTCGTGCTCGAGGGCCCGCGCGGCCGAGACGAGGTTCCCGCCGATGCCATCTTCCTGCTCACCGGCTATCACCCGGATCCGCGGCTCCTGGTGGAGGCGGGCGTCAGGATCGATGCGCAAACGCTCAAGCCGGAGCACGATCCCGAGACGCTCGAGACGAACGTGCGCGGCCTCTACGTGGCCGGCTCAATCGCCGCCGGGAACGAGACCAGCAAGATCTTCATCGAGACCGGCCGCTTCCACGGCGACGCGATCGTGAAAGCGATCTGCGCCCGGCGCGGCTAGGAACGTGGCGGTCAAGAACCTCGATCGGTATCGAGCCAAGCGCTCCGGCGACCGGACGCCGGAGCCGATGGGCGCGGCCCCGGTCGACGCCCCTCCCGTCGAGGCTTCCGCCGCGGCCTCCTGGGCACGGCCGCGGATCTTCTGCGTCCAGAAGCATGCCGCGCGGCGCCTCCACTACGACTTCCGCCTCGAGCTGGGCGGCGTGCTCTTGAGCTGGGCCGTGCCGAAGGGGCCCTCCGCCGATCCCGCCGAGAAGCGGCTCGCGGTCGAAGTCGAGGACCATCCCGTCGAGTACGCGGACTTCGAGGGCCTCATCCCCGAAGGCAACTACGGCGCGGGCGCCGTGATCGTGTGGGACAAGGGCGTCTGGATCCCGCACGAAGACCCCGAGCACGGCATGCAGCTGGGCAAATTCACGTTCGAGCTGCGCGGCTACAAGCTGCGCGGGTTGTGGCACCTGTTCCGGACCAAGCGGGCCCAGCGGAGCACGCAGAAGGAATGGCTGCTGATCAAGAAGCCCGACGCGTGGTCGGGGTCCGAGGGCGCGCGTGCGCTCAAGCCCGAGTCGATCTACTCGGGATTGACGCTCGAGGAGCTGCAGGAGGGCACGAAGCGCGCGGAGGCGATCCGCGCCGAGCTCGTCAAGCTGAAGGCGCCGCGGAAGAAGCTCGACGTCGCAAAGGTCGGCCTGATGCTGGCGGAGTCGCGCGAGCAGCCGTTCACCCGGAGCGGCTGGCTGTTCGAGCTGAAGTACGACGGCTACCGGATCCTGGCCGCTCGTGACCAGGGACAGTCGCGTCTGGTCTTCCGGCGCGGCTCGGACGCGACCGCGACGTTCCCCGAGATCGCACGGGCGGTCTCCGGCCTGCCTTATGACGGTCTGGTGCTCGACGGCGAGGTCGTGATCCTCGACGAGGCCGGCCGCCCCAGCTTCACGCGCCTGCAGAAGCGAGGCCTGATGAAGCGCGATTCCGACGTCGCGCGCGCCGCCCAGCTCTCGCCGGCGACCTACTACGTCTTCGACCTGCTCGCGTTCGAGGACTTCGACCTGCGTGGCCTGCCGCTCGCGGCTCGCAAAGAGCTGCTGGCGCGCGTGCTGCCGCGCGCGGGGCCGTTGCGCTACTCGGAACACGTCGAGGAGCATGGCGAGGCCTTCTACGAGGGCGTGCGCGAGATCGGCCTCGAAGGGATGCTCGCGAAGCGCGCGGACGCCCGGTACACGGCGGGGCGCTCGGCACAGTGGCTGAAGTTCCGGCTCGAGAAGAGCGGCGATTTCGTGGTCTGCGGCCTGAGCCCGCCCGAAGGGATGCGCACCGGCTTCGGGGCGCTGCACCTGGGAGCGTACGAGAACGGCCGGCTCGTGTATTCCGGGCGGGTCGGCAGCGGCTTCGACGAGAAGGACCTGAAGGCGATCCCCGAGCGGCTGGAACCGCTCCGGCGCAAAGCGCCTCCCTGCGTGGGAGAGACGCCGAAGGGCGCGGGACACGTCTGGGTCGACCCGCGCCTCGTTTGCGAAGTGCGCTACCTCGAGTGGCCGCCGGGCCGGCTGCTGCGGCAGCCGGTCTTCGTCCGTTTCCGCGACGACAAGGCGCCCGAGGAGTGCGTGCGCGAGGGCGCCGAGGTCGAAGCGAAGCCGCCCGCTCTTCCCGAGCCGGCCAAGCCCGTGCGCGAAGTCGAGAAGAAGGTCGCTTTCACGAACCTCGACAAGGTCTTCTGGCCCGAAGAAGGCTACACGAAGGGCGACCTGATCGAGTTCTACCGCACGGTCTCTCCCTGGCTCCTGCCCTATCTCAGGGACCGCCCCGTCGTGCTCACCCGCTATCCCGACGGCATCACCGGCAAGAACTTCTTCCAGAAGGACGCGCCTGGTTTCGGTCCGGGCTGGCTTCGCACCGAGCGGATGTGGAGCGAGCACGCCCAGCGCGAGATCGACTACTTCGTGGTGGACGACGTCGAGACGCTGCTCTACCTCGCCAACCTGGGCACGATCCCGTTGCACATCTGGTCGAGCCGCGTGGCGACGCTCCAACACCCCGATTGGTCGATCCTCGACTTCGACCCCAAGGGCGCGCCCTTCGAAAACGTGGTGACGCTGGCGCGCGCGGCGCGGGAACTGTGCGAGGAGATGGGCGTCCCGAGTTTTCCCAAGAGCAGCGGGTCCACGGGCCTTCACGTGCTGGTGCCTTTGGGACGGCAGCTCACGTATGAACAGTCCCGGTCGCTCGCAGAGCTGATGGCTCGGGTGCTCGTCGAGCGTCATCCGAAGTTCGCGACTGTCATCCGCAACCCGTCAGCTCGCGGCGGAAGGGTCTACGTGGACTTTCTCCAGAACGGACACGGCCGGTTGTTGGCGTCGCCGTTCTCGGTCCGGCCGCTTCCGGGGGCGACCGTCTCGACACCGCTCGAGTGGAGGGAGGTCACGAAGCGCCTCGACCCGAGGCGCTTCACGATCCGCACGCTGCCGGCCCGCCTGGCGAAGCGCAAGCGCGATCCGATGCGCCCGGTGCTGGATCGCGAGCCGGATCTGTCTCGAGCGCTCGCCCGCCTGGCCGAGCGCCTCGGCGGGTAACACGCTAGGATCGAAACGATGACCGCGCCGGACCGACTGCATTTCTCCCGGGGTCGATCGATCCTGTTCGCCTCGATCCTGATCCTGGGTTTCTTCGCGCTGAGCGAAGTCGTGCTGCGGATCGTGGGTGTCGCCCGCCCGGTCTCGCCCCGGATTCTGCTGCATCAGATGGATTCGGACATCACGCTGCCCTTCATTCGTGGGGACAAGGACGTCTTCTGGTCGCCGCAGCCCGGCTTCAAGGGAAAGTTCCAGGGCAAGCCGGTCACGATCAACTCGATCGGTCTGCGCGGGCCGGAGGTGCCCGACCGCACCCCCGGCTCTCGCCGCGTGCTGTGCTTCGGCGACTCGATCACCTTCGGCTACGGGGCGGGCGACGACGAGACCTACCCCTTCCACCTGGGGCGCCTGCTCCGAGGCGGCGGTGTCGAGGTTGTGAATGCAGGCGTGACCGGCTTCACGAGCCACCAGGTGCTGGGCCACGTACGGCGCCTGGTGCCGCTGCTGCAGCCCGACGTGGTCACGATCTGCATCGGCTGGAACGATGGCAACGTCCGGACCGCCGACGATCGCGAGTATGCTCGGCGCCTGGCGCTCGCCCGCGATGTCGATGGCGCCCTCGACCAGAGCTATCTGTATCGGGCGATCAAGGCGGCCTACTTGCGCTCGCGGGTCCGTTCCGCCACGAGCGCGCCGCGGGATGTGGCCCGCGTCAGTCTCGTGCGGTATCGGGAGAACCTGGCCGCGATCGTTGCCGAGTGCCGGAAGTCGGGCGCCCGCCCCGTCTTCATCGCACTGCCACGCCGGAAGGACCCGAACGAGACGCACTCGCGGGGGACGCCCTATGTGGCTGTGCTTCTCGAGACCGCGCGCTCGCTGAATGTACCGGTGCTGGATGTGGGCGATCTGGGGATCGACACACCGCTGCCGTCGACCCTGGAGTACTTCATCGACTCGCTGCATTTCAGCCCCGCTGGAAGCCAGCTGATGGCGGAGACCCTGGCGCCGCAGCTTGCGGCGGCCGGGGTGCTCGAACCGTGAGGGGCGACGGGCCTAGACGGGGATCGAGAAACGCTTCGCAAACCGCTGCGCCAGGACGGCCGCGTTGCCTTCGTCCTCGTGCTTGAAGAACACCCAGGCCTCGTCCCAGGCCTGGGCACGCACCCGGGCCGCCCAGGCGTCGAGCGCCGCGTCGTCGTAGTCCGTGCGACGAAGTCGCAGATAACCCCACGCGGCCGTCGCCTCGATCGCTTCGGGCGTCTCCGCTGCGTCGGTATCGGCCGCGCAAAGCGAAGCACCTGCGTCCCGCAACGCCTGCCTCACCTCGTCGTCGAACCAGCTCTCGTGACGAAACTCGAAGGCTGCGCGACACCCCGCGGGCAAGAGCCCGAGAAAGCCCCGCAAGCGGTCGATGTCCTTCTTGAGAAACGGTGGGGTCTGGAAGAGGATCGGGCCGAGCTTGGGAGCGAGCGCCGCGGCCGTCTCCCAGAGGAACTTGAGGTCTTCGGCGGCCGTCGCCTGCAGCCGCTTCTGATGGGTGATGCGGCGCGGCGCCTTCAAGACGAAGGCGAAGCTCTCCGGGACCTCGGCGGCCCAGCGCTCGAACAGTCCGCGGTTCGGCATGCGGTAGAACGTGTTGTTGATCTCGACGGTCGCGAAGCGCTGTGCGTAGAAGCGGAGCATCTGCGCGGCGGGGAGATCCTCCGGATAGAAGCTCCCCTTCCACTCCTTGTAGCTATAGCCGCTCGTCCCCACGCGCACGCGCATTCCGGGCATTCTGGGCCTATCGTATAGAATCTTAAAGACATGAGGCCAAAGGCGATGACGCTGGGCCCCCGCCAGGTTGGAGAAGGCGCGCCCTGCTTCGTTCTCGCCGAGGTTGCCTCCGCCCATGGCGGGTCCGCCGACACGGCACTCAAGATGTTGGAGGCCGCCTTCAAAATGGGGGCCGACGGCATCAAGTTCCAGCTCTTCCGCTCCGACCGGCTCGTCGTCCGCAGGCACCCGGGGCGCAAGGACTTCGACCAGATCGAGTTGACGGCGAAAGAGTGGAAGAAGATCCTGAAGGCGGCAAAGGCTTCGGGCCTGGCCGTCCTGGCCGAGGCGTTCGACCCGCCGTCTCTGGAGATGGCGGCCGAGGCCGGCGCCGACGGCTACAAGGTCCACACCACCGATATGGAGAACCCCGACTTCATCCGCGCGGTGGGGGCGCTCGGCAAGCCCGTGTTCTTCGCCACTGGCGGCGTGCCCGAGGAGGCCATCCACGAGGCGCTCGACCGGGTGGGGGCAGCGCCGGTGGGCCTGCTCCACGGCTTCCAAACCTTCCCGACACCGATCGAAGAGATCCGTTTCAGCGATCTGACGCGCTGGAAAGAGCGCTTCCGGGTGCCAATCGGCTTTCTCGATCACACCGACGGGGGCAGTTCCTTTGCGCTGGTGGCGCCCGCGCTGGCCGCGGCCTACGGGGCCGATCTCGTCGAGAAGCACTTCACCCTCGATCGCAGCGAGAAGGGCTTCGACTACCAGTCGTCGCTGAGCCCCGAGGACTTCTACCGGATGGTCGAGCTGCTGCGCCAGGCCGAACGGGCGCGGGGCGATGCCGCGGCCGCCGAAAGCGAAGGGGCGAAGCGCTATCACCGCCTGATGGCCCGCTCGATCGTGGCCGCGACGCTGATCCCGCGCGGCGAGGTGCTGCGCGCGCCGATGCTCGCCTTCAAGCGGACCGACATCCGCTTCGAGGCGGGCTTCGCCCCGCGCGAGGCGGATCGCGTGATTGGCCGGCGCGCCGCCCGGCCAATTCAGGCCGACGAGACGATTCGCGAGGAGATGCTCGAGTGAACCCGCTCGGGACCGAGCCCCGCGTGGTCGCGATCGTCTCGGCGCGGATGGCCTCCACCCGCTGCCCCGGCAAGGCCATCGTGCCGCTCGCAGGCGAGCCTCTGCTCAGCGTGCTGCTACGGCGCATCGCCTCTTCCCCCCAGCTCGACAGCGTCTGCCTGGCGACCTCGGTGAACGCCGAGAACCTGCCGCTCGTGGAGCTCAGCCGTCAGCTCGGCATCCCCGCCTTCCAGGGCGACGAGGACGACGTGCTGCGCCGCTACATCGACTGCGCGGGGTCGATGGGCGCGCAGCACATCATCCGCGTCACGGGCGACAACCCGCTCACCGATCTCGAAACGATGGAGCGCCTGGTTGTGCGACATCTCGAGTCCGGCGCCGACTACAGCTTCGTGCCCGGCGACGCGCTCCTGATGGGGATCCTTTCCGAGGTCATCTCGCGCAGCGCTCTCGAACAATCCTGGGAGCGTGGCGAAGCGCGACACCGCTCCGAACTGGTGACGCTCTACATCAAGGAGCACCCGCGGGAGTTCCGGGTCCAGGCGCTCGAGCTCGATCCGACCCTGTATCGCCCGCAGTACCGTCTCACGGTCGACGAGAGAGAAGATGTGGAGTTGATGCAGACGCTCTTCGCGCGGCTCGCCGCACCCGGGCAGCTGGTCACCACCAGGCAGGCCATCGAGCTTCTCGACCGCGAGCCGGAGCTCGCGAAGCTGAACAGCCACCTGGTCCACAAGTCCCACAACGTGCGCTCGGTCGAACTCGACGCCGCCATCGCGGGGAACAAGTGAAGTCGGTCTTCGAGATCGCCGGCCGCCGCGTCGGCCGTGGCGAGCCCTGCTACGTGATCGCCGAGGCGGGCGTCAACCACAACTGCGATCTCGCCCTCGGCAAGCGCCTGGTGGCGACGGCTGCAGCGGCGGGCGCCGACGCGGTCAAGTTCCAGAACTACACGGCGTCGAAGCTCTCGACGCGCGTGGCGCCCCGCTACTGGTTCGAGCCCAAGGACCCGAAGGGGACGCAGTGGGACACTTTCGATCGCCTCGACAAGCTTTCCGACGCGGATTTCCGGGCACTGCTCGAGCACGGAAAGACGGTTGGCATCACTGCGTTCGCCACACCCTTCGACGACGAAGCCGTGGATTTCCTCGCCTCCCTCCAGGTGCCCGCTTTCAAGATCGCGTCCGCGGATCTCACCTGTCATCCGCTCCTGGAGCGGGCAGCCCGCGTCGGAAAGCCCATGATCCTCTCGACCGGCACGTCGACCCTGGCCGAGGTGGAGGAGGCCCTCGAAGTCTGCCGCAAGGTCGGCAACCAGGAGGTCGTGCTGCTCCACTGCACGCTCAAGTACCCGTGTCCTCCCGAAGCCATCAACCTGCGCATGATGGAGCACCTGATGCGGGCGTTCCCCGAGGTGCCCGTGGGTCTCTCGGATCACTCGCTCGGGATCAGCGTGCCGCAGGCAGCCGTGGCGCTGGGCGCTTGCATGCTGGAGAAGCACTACACCGTGGACAAGGCGCTGCCGGGCTCGCCCGATCATCATTTGTCGGTCGATCCCCTCGAGATGAAGGCGATGCTGGAGGGCATCCGCACGGTCGAGAAGGCGCTGGGCAAGGCGCAGAAAGGCCTGGAGCCCCTCGAAACCGACGCCTTCCACTACGCGCGGCGCAGCGTGACCTCGGCGGTCGCGATCCCCAAGGGCACGAGGCTCACGCGCGCGCTGCTCACCTACAAGCGGCCCGGCACCGGCATCAGCCCCCGCTTCTTCGACCAGGTGATTGGCCGCATCGCCGCGGTCGACATCCCCGAGGACACGACTCTCACGTGGGAGATGTTGTGAAGGCGGGCTTGCGCGTGCTTGCGGTGATCCCGGCGCGCGGCGGGACCGACCGCGTCCCCTATCTGAACATCAAGCGTCTCGGTGACCGGCCGCTGCTGGCTCACACCATCGACGCCGCGAGGGGTTGCGGCGCGATCGATCGCGTCGTGATCTCGACCGATGACGAGCGCGTGGCCGACGTGGCCCGGGGCCACGGCGCGGAGGCTCCATTCCTCAGGCCCGGAACGCTCGCGGCCGACATCCCGAGCTTGAAGCCGGTGATCGTCCACGCGGTCCGCGAAGTCGAGGCAGCCGGCCCGCGCTACGACCTCGTTGTCGTGCTCCAGGTCACGACCCCGTTTCGGGAGGCGGCTGCTATCGAGCAGGCCCTGGAACGGCTGGTGAGCGGCGGCTTCGACGCGGTCGTCTCCGTGACTGAAGACCGCACGCTCTCGTGGCGCGCCGAAGCTGGACGGCTGCGGCCGCTCTTCGACAAAGAGGGCCGGCGCGACGAACAACAGCCGGTCTACAAGGAAAACGGCGCGGTCGTGGCGCTGCGCCGCGAGGTGCTCGACGGTGCCACGCGCTTTGGCGAGCGGGTCGGCTACCTGACCCTCGACAAGCGCTCGGCCTTCACGGTCCACGACCTCGAAGACTTCTGGATGGCGGAGCGGCTGCTGCGGACGCCGCGGATCCTGTTCCGCGTCGACGGCGGCACCACGATGGGAATGGGCCACGTCTACCGCTCGCTCGCCATCGCCGACGCGCTGCGCGAGAGCTCGCGCGCCGACATCGCGTTCTTGATGACCGCCACGCACGCCCAAGGCCTCACCACGGTCTCGAAGTACGGCTACCCCGTGCGCCTGGCCGGCGAGGGCAAGCTCGAAACCTACCTCGGGCACATCCGCGACTACGCGCCCGAGATCCTGATCAACGACCTGCCGGCGCTGCAGGACGTGTACCTGCGCGCCCTCTCCCACCTGGGTACGACCACGGTGAACCTCGTCGACACGCTGGACGACCTGGAGCGGACCGAGGCCTACGCCCAGGTCATCGTGTCCGTGATGAACGAAGACCGCGAGACGGCCGAAGGCTTTTACGGCGGCCCGGCCTACGCGATCCTGCGTCGCCACTTCCGCGACCTCCCGCGCGTCAAGGAGCTGCGCGAGACGCCGCGCATGCTACTGCTCTCGTTCGGCGGCAGCGATCCGCAGGGTCTCACGCTGAAGGCGGCGCGGGCGCTTCAGGCGCTGCCCCGGTCGGTCGACATCGTGGCCGTCGCGGGGCCGGCCTTCTCGCACCGGCGGGAGTTCGAAAGCCTCGCGGCCGCGTTGTCCCGGCCTATCCCGCTCATCCAGCACGCCGAAGGCCACATCGTGGACCTGATGCTCGAGGCGGACCTCGTGCTCTGCTCGGGCGGCATGAGCGTGTACGAGATCGCGGCGGTCGGGACGCCCGGCCTGGTGCTCGCCCAGAACCTGCGCGAGGAGAGCCGAATGCGCAGCTTCGCCCGGCACGGCACTGTCGAATACCTCGGCCTGGGCAGTGACGCCACCGAAGCCGAGATCGCGCGAGCGGTGGCCTCGCTCCTCGGGGACCCCGCGCGCCGTCGCGAGATGAGCGAGAAAGGCCGACGCCTCGTCGACGGGATGGGGGCGACGCGGGTGGCCGAGGTCGTGCTCGAGAGCGCGCAGAAGAAAGAGCCCGAGGGAGCCAGGCAATGAAGGCCTTGATCACCGGCGGCGCCGGCTTCGTGGGAAGCCACCTGGCCGAGGCGCTGCTCGCACGCGGCGACGAGGTCTTCGTCCTCGACAACCTTTCGACAGGCTCGATCGAGAACATCGAGCCGCTGAAGCCGAATCCGCGCTTCCACTATGCCATCGACAGCGTCACGAACGAGCCGGTCTGCGCCGAGTTGATCGACCGCGTGGACGTGATCTTCCATCTGGCCGCAGCCGTGGGTGTGAGGCTCATCGTCGAGAGCCCGGTCAACACCATCGAGACCAACGTCCACGGGACCGAGATGGTGCTGAAGCTCGCGAACAAGAAGAAGAAGAAGGTGCTCTTGGCCTCGACCTCGGAGGTCTACGGCAAGAGCAACGACGTGCCGTTCCACGAAGAGGCCGATCTCGTGCTCGGGCCGACCAGCAAGGGCCGCTGGAGCTACGCGTGCAGCAAGGCCATCGACGAATTCCTGGCGCTCGCGTACTTCAAGGAGAAGCGGCTGCCGGTGGTGATCGTGCGGCTGTTCAACACCGTGGGCCCGCGCCAGACCGGCCGCTACGGCATGGTGGTCCCGAACTTCGTCAAGCAGGCCCTGCTCGGCCACCCGCTCACGGTCTTCGGCGACGGCACCCAGAGACGCTGCTTCACGTATGTGAGCGACGTTGTGGACGCCCTGGTTCGGCTTGCCGATCAAGAGGGCGCCGTCGGCCAGGTCTTCAACATCGGCAACAGCACGGAAGAAATCACGATCCTCGATCTCGCCATGCGGGTCAAGGAGCGCACCCGCTCGAAGAGCGAGATCGTTCTCGTCCCCTACGCCAAGGCCTACGAGGAGGGCTTCGAGGACATGCCCCGGCGCGTGCCGGACACCTCGAAGCTCACGGCCCTGATCGGCTACGAGCCGCAGGTGCATCTGGACGAGATCCTCGACCGCGTGAGCGCCTACTTCACGTCGGACAAGGGCCGCGTCTGATCGCGCCGGCCACAGCCTTGGTCGCGCCACGGCCGTGAGACTCGCCGGCCAGCTCAAGAAGCTCGCGTCCCATTCCGCGCTGTATGGCGCGGCGGACGTGTTCACCAACTTCATCAACTTCCTGCTCGTCCCCCTCTACACGGCTTACCTCTCGCCATCCGACTACGGCGTGCTGGCCCTGCTGCTGCTCTTCTCGACGCTCGCGAAGATCGTCTTCCGCATGGGTCTCGACGGGGCCTTCTTCCGCGTCCACTACGATCTCGACTCCGAGGCAGAGCGCCGGCGCCTGGCGGGGACCGTGGCGCTGTTCTCGGCGGGTCTGGGCAGCGTGCTTTTTTTGTGCGTCGTGTTGGGCCGGCGAGCCCTGACCGCCACGCTCTTCGGGCACGACCAGCCCGCCGCCAGCCTGGTCATGCTCGCCGCCGCCGACGTGTGGCTGGGCTCGTTCGCCTTCGTCCCGCTGAGCCTGCTGCGGATCCAGGAGCGGCCGGGCCTGTTCTCGAGCTTCGCGGCCTTTCGGCATGCCACGAATACGATCTTGAAGGTGGCGCTCGTGATGCAGGGTTGGGGTGTCGCGGGCGTGCTCTGGAGTGACCTGATCGCGACCGGCCTCTTCTCGCTGCTGCTCCTGCCGACGCTCGTGAAGAACGCGGCGCCGGGTTTCTCGTTCCCGCTGCTGCGCGAGTGCCTGCGCTTCGGCGGGCCCAAGGTGCCGCACGGGATCCTGGTCCAGGCCCAGAACCTGGCGGATCGGAAGATCCTCGACCTGTTCGTCTCGCGGGCCGAGGTGGGCGTCTACCAGATGGGTTACAGCTTCGGCCAGGGCGTGAAGTTCGCCCTGTCGGCCTTCGAGCCCGCCTGGCAGCCCTTTGTCTATTCCCAGCTGAAGTCGGCACAGGCCCCCACCACGATCGCCCGCGTCGTCACGTATGCCTGGCTCGGGTTCGTGAGCCTCGGCCTCGGCGTCTCGGTGCTCGGCCGCGAGTTGCTCGTGGTCATGACCCCGAAGAACCCCGCGTTTCACGCGGCGGCGCCGTTGATTCCCCCGGTCGCGCTCGCCTACCTGTTTCACGGCGCGTTCCTGCTCACCTCGATCGGCATCGGCGTCCGCAAGCAGGCTCGCTACTACCCGATCATCACGTTGCTCACCGCGAGTGCCAACATCGCGGCGAACTTCCTACTGATCCCCCGCTTCGGCACGCTGGGCGCGGCCTGGGCCACGGTGCTCTCGTACGCGCTCATGGCCGGCCTGGGCCTCTTCTTCTCACAGCGGCTCTTCCCGATCCCGTTCGAATCGTCGCGCCTGCTGCGCGTGGCGGGCGCGGGCCTCGTCGCGTTTTTGCTCTCGCTCTTCGCCCCGGCGACGCTGGGGCCCGCCCTCACAGCGAAAGCCGCGGCCCTGTTGGCCTTTCCCGCTCTCCTCGTCGCGTCGGGCTTCCTCACGCCTGGCGAACGCGAGCGCCTGTCACGGCTCGCGAGAGGGCACGCCGTTTAGGCAGCAGGCTTCTTCGCCCCGCGCACGATCCGTTCCAGACCGAGCGCGGCGAGGGCGGCCAGCGGCCCCACCAGCATGAGCGGCGGGCCCGTCGAGAGGCGCAGCACGCCCGCCACGAGCGCCGCCCCCAGCAGGCGCCTGCGGCCCGCCACCATTTGTGTCGTCGCGACGAGGCCGATCAGGGCCAACAGCCCACCCGCGGTCAGGCTGGCCGTGGCGGTGCGCTCTAGCGATGCTTCGGCCCACACGAGCCCACGCCACGGCGCGGCCCCGGCAGCCACGACGACAGCCGTCGCGATGGCCCAGCCGGCGAGCAGCCGCCGCGCGGACCCCCGCACACCCCACAGGAACTCGACGAGGCTGAACACGCTGACCAGGACGGCGACGTCGAGCGACGCGCCTTCACCCCCGAGCTGCGCGCCGAGCGCGTAGGCCGTGGTGGCCGCCGCATCGCGCGCCCCGGCCAGGTGCGCGTAGCGGCGGAAAAGGTGTGCGAGGAACAGAAGCTCCAGGGCAAGGGTCACCGCGACGCCCGCCGATGTCTCGAGCGCGGTCACGAACAGGAGCGCGAGGCCGGCCTGCGCGAAGGTCGCGGCGCCGGCCGAGGCCAAGGCCCCCCGCGCAAGCACATGGACGAGCAGCAGGGCCACGCCCACGGCCGCCGCCTCCAGGGCGGTGGCCGCCAGGCCTTCGCCGAGGAGTTCCGCAAGCGGCCACAGCAGCAAGCGCTCGGCCGGTGGACACGGCGAGGCTTCGAAGAAGGCCAGGGGATCGTCGGCGATTCCCGAGAGACATCGTGTCGGACCGGGGGTCGCCGCGAGCGCCACGGGCCACACGCAGGCCACCGATAGGGCGACGGGCAGCGCGCCGGCCTCGAGGCGGGGCGTGGCCCGCCAGGCGTAGCGCAACGCGGCGAAGACCACCAACAGCAGTAGGCCCGCGGCGATCGCGCCGCGGAACGCGACCAGGCTCAGCGTGTTCGGCCCTCCGCTTCTGGAACGCGCGACGATAGCACACCGAAGGGGGCGCGGCCCTTTGACACCCCGGAGGGCTCTCCCTAGACTGCCCAGGCGGAGGCGGCTCGACACTGCGACAGCGGATTTCCAGGATCGCCGTAGCGCTCGCCGCCGTGCTGCTCGTCGGCGAGGCGGCGCTACGGCTCGCGCCATTGGCGCGTGGCACGCTCGCCTTCGACGTCGGCCCCTCGACGGGTCGCTATCTCGCCGGGGTCACCGAGAGCGAGGAGCGGCCCCCGGTCACCTTCCGCTGGACGCGCGACCACTCCAAGCTGGCGCTTCCGCTTGTGACTCGCGGAGGCGAGGGATTCCTGACCCTGCGCTTCGCCCGCTTCGTCGATGGGACGACACCTCTACGGGTCTCCGTCAGCGGCGGGCCGGAGCGGACCATGGACGCCACTTCCGGCCGCTTCCGCACGGTGCTTCTGCACGTGGTGGCAGCGCCCGGCCCCGTGACGATCCGGTTCGACGCCGAGGCTCCGGGGGCCGAGAGGCTGGGTGTCGCCCTCGACTGGCTGCGCCTCGAGGGGCTCCCGTTGGGCCTCGCTCCCGACCTCGCCGGACCCCGCCTGCTGCTCGTGGGCGTGTTCCTCACGGCGGTCGTCGCCGGGCTAGCCGCGGGGACGTCGCTGTGGGTCGGCCTGGGCGCGGCGCTCGGGCTCGCGCTCTGGGCCGCCGCCGATCCGTTCGGCTGCGCCCACGTGACGACGCTCGTGGCATGGCCTGCGACGGCCTCTGCCATTGCGACCGCAGGGCTCCTCCGGGGCCGATCCGGGACGCGCGCCGTGGCACTCCTGTTCCTCGCGGGCTACGTCCTCAAGGGCGCCGCCGTGTTCTGCCCCAGCTACTTCTATCCCGACGTGCGCAACCATGGCCGCTACACAATGGCATTCGCCGAGGCCGAGGGGAGCCTCGCCGCGCGCGGCATCACCGCACAGAAGATCGTGAACACCGGCTACCCGCGGATCCTGGCGGGCCGCGCCTACGTGTTCCCCTACTCGCCGCTGTTCTTCGTGCCGTTTTCCTGGCTCTCGGGGCGCGAGGCGATCGAGGTCGCGCTGAAACAGGCCGCGCTCTTCGCCGCCGCCACCGAGATGCTCCTCGTCTTTGCGCTGGCCCGCGCTGCGGGCTCTCGCGGCGTCCTCGCCGCACTGCTCGCGGCCACCCTGCCGCCGCTCCACAGCCGGCTGCTGCTCGCCATGTACCCGACGATCGTCGGCCACCTCCTCGACCTGCTCGCGATCGTGGCTGCCGCTGCGCTGTGTGCGCGGCCGGGCCGGCTGCGGACCGCGGCCTTCGGCGCGGCGAGCTTCGCCGCACTGGTCACCTACATCTCGAGCTTGTTCAACGTGCCTATCTTCACTGCCTTCCTCGCGGTGCGGGAGCGGCGCTTGTGGCCGCGCCTCATCGGCGTCGTGGCGCTGACCGCGATGCTGACCGTGGCGTGGCTCTACCTGCCCTTCACGCTCACGTTCGTCACGGAGATCGTGCCGGCCCTCGTTTCCGGGACGCCCGGCGGCGCACCGCGCCCGGCCGCGGGAGGCCCCGTGGCCGCCCTGATGCGCGTGCCGATCTTCTTCGGCTGGGTTTACCCGCTCTTGACGCTCGCTGGGCTCGTGGTCCTCAAGCGGCGCGCGCGACCGGCCGCCTTCTCGGTCCTGCTCGCCTACGCCCTGACGCTCGCCACGTTGATCGCCCTCAAGGCGTTCGGCGGCGGGCTGTTCCGGGACCTGAAGGAGGAGACCTTCGGAGCACCGCTCGTGGCCGTGGCGACCGGCGCGTTCCTCGAGGAGCTTTCCGACCGGGAGCCTGGCGGGCGGTTGGTCGCGGGGCTCGTCGCGGCGGGCCTCGTGCTCTTCGGCCTCGCCCAGTGGGCGGAGTACGTCGCGGCCTACTCTTCGCTCGCCGGCGCCGCCTGAAGGTTCACGCGCTCCCGCACCAGGTACAGCGGACGACGACGGGCTTCGTCGGAGACGACCGCGATGTACTGGCCGAGGATCCAGAGCGAAACGAGCTGCACGCCGCCGACGAGCAGGAGTGCTCCGGGCAGGAGCTCGCCCGCGACCGCTACCATGGCGGCACCGGCGATCACCGTGAGGCCCAGCAGCCCGATCAGCGTGATCGGCGCGGTGCTGAACGAGAAGACGGCGCGGAGCGCGAGCCGGACCATCTGCGACGCGTCGTACTTGCTCTCGCCGCCTTTCCGCGGCGGCCGGTCATAGAGCACGCGCCCCTGGCGGAAACCGACCCAGGTGACGAGGCCGCGCAGGAAACGGCGGCGTTCTCGAACGTGCGCCAGGATGTCCGCCACGCGCCGCGAGACGAGCCGGAAGTCCCCGGTGTCGGGCGGGATGTCCACGTTGCCGATGGCGCGGATCGCGCGATAGAAAAGGAACGCCGTGGCGCGCTTGAACATCGACTCGCCGGGGCGTCCACGGCGCTGGGCATAGACGACCTCGTAACCTTCGCGGTGGCGCGCCACCAGCTCCGGGATCAGCTCGGGCGGGTCCTGCAAGTCGGAGTCCATCAGCACGACCGCGGCGCCCCGGGCGTGGTCGAGGCCCGCGGTCAGGGCCAGCTGGTGGCCGAAGTTGCGGCTGAGCGCGAGGACGCCGACGTGGGGATCCGCAGCTGCCAGCCTCTGGAGGAGGGCGAGCGAGCCGTCGCGGCTGCCGTCGTCGACGAAGATGATCTCGTAGGAGCCGGGGATCCCGCCGAGGACCGCCGTCAGCTGGCGGTGCAGTTCGGCCAGATTGGCCTCTTCGTCGAAGACAGGAAGGACGACGGAAAGGTCGGGGATCGCGCTCACAGCCGCGCCCTGATGTTACTTCCGGACGGTCCGGGAAGGAACCGAAGGCCCGGCCGAGAGGCTGAGGCTCTCATGGCCTCGCGCCCGGGCCCCAGTCGGCTTGGAACTCTTTGGCCGACAGCGCTTTCCGATGTACCATTTCCCTTTGCCCAGAGGCGCAAGACGCCCCCTACCTGAGAGTCGCATGAGAATCCTCATGGTGACGCCGCACCTGCCGCCGCACCAGGCGGCCAACGCCCTGCTGCCGCACCTCCTCGGCGAGGGCCTGCGCGCGCGCGGACACGGGGTCGGCTTCCTGACCTTCGGCCGCGAAGCCGATCGCGAGGAGGTGAGCTTCGTCCGGCGTCGCTCGCGCCGCCTGAGAAGGACGCGCCTGCCCCAGGCCCTGGAAGCGGCCGAGACGTGGCTCAAGGGCGCTCCCGCGGTGAAACGGGCGGATGTCGTTCACATCCACTCCAACACCTGGATGAACCAAGTCGTGGCCCGCCTCGCCGAACGCCACCTGCGGCCCTACGTGGTCACCCACTACGGGACGGAGATCTGGCACCACGACGGCAAGAACGCGGCCTTCCGGCGCCTGAACGCCAGCGCGCGCCACGTCACCCTCTACAGCGAGGCGCTGCTCGCGCGCGCCCGCGAGCTGAGCGTGCCGATGCGAGCGGCGTCGGTCGTCTACCCGCCCGTGGCCGATGCCTTCAAGCCACTCCCGGAGCCGGAGCGCGCGGTCCTGCGTCAGGAGTATCTTCCCGGAGGCGGGGCGCTCGTCCTCAACGTCAAACGCCTGCATCCGCTCGCCGACCAGGCTACGCTGATCGAGGCGATGGCCCGCGTCCGCCTCACGCGGCCCGACGCTCTCCTGCTTATCGCCGGCGTGGGCGAGAAAGAAGCTGAGCTTCGAGCCCAGGCCGCGCGCCTCGGCCTCGGCGACGCCGTCCGCTTCCTTGGCCTCGTCCCGAACGAGGACGTGGCGCGGCTCCAGGCCACGGCTGACGTCTTCGCGCTCTCCTCGGTCCTGGAAGCGACGCCGACCGTGGCCCTGGAAGCCCTCGCCTGCGGAACACCGGTGGTTTCGACCGACAACCCGGGCGGCGTCGAACTAGGCGCACTTTTTGGCGAAGACGTGACCATCGTCCCGAAAGCCGATCCCGCGGCGCTCTCAGGCGCGATTCTCTCGGCCCTGGCCTCGCCTCGGCGGACGGGTGCTGAGAGCGCGCGGCTGATTGCGGAGCGCTTCCGCCTCCCCGGCGTCGTGCAGCGTTATCTGGCGCTCTATGAGGAAGCGCTTCGGACGTGAACAGGACGCGATGCGCCCGAGTGTGCTGATGCCGGCCGACATCCGCTTCCCGTTGCCGCGCGCGAACGGCGTGCAGATCGTGAAGACGGCGGCTGCCCTGGCGCGCGCCGGAACGCACACGACGCTGCTCGTGCGCCAGAGCGACCCGCGGCCTACCGACGAGATCCTCGCCCTCTACGCTGTTGCGCCACACAAGCTCCTCGAGGTGCGGCGGCTATCGGTCAGCCACCGCACTGGCTCCTTTACGCTGCCCCGCCTCACGTTCCTCGCGCGGACCACGGCGGCGGCCGTGGCCGGTCGTGCGGCCGTCGTCTACACGCGGGACCTGCAGCTCGCCGATCTGCTGCTCGGACTCACTGCTTTCGCGCACGGGCCCGTGCTCTACGAGGCTCACGCCGTAGAGTCGCTGCTGTATGGCGAGCGCGGCGCGATCTACGGCACCGGCGAGAGTCCAAACCCCCGCAAGGCGCGACGCCTGGTCAAGCGCGAGCGCCGCGTTTGGAAGGGCGCGGCGGCGTTCGTGGCCACCACCGCGGGCATCCGCGACAGCTTCCAGGCAGCCTTCGGCCCGCGCCAGCGCGTCCACGTGATCCCCAACGGCTGCGATGTGGCCGAGGCTCGCCACTTCACGCCACCGGATCGTTCTTTGGCCAGGGTCGTGTACGCGGGACAGCTCTACCCCTGGAAAGGCGTCGACGTGCTGGTCGAGGCGATGGCGCAGGTTCCCGATGCGCGCCTCGTGATCCTCGGCGGGATGGAGACCGAGGCCGACCTGCCGCGGATCCGCGCTCTGGTCCGCTCGCGCGGCCTCGCTGAGCGGACCGAGATGCCGGGCATGGTGCCTCAGGCGCGGGTCGCGGAGGAGCTGGCCCGGGCCTCGGTCGTTTGTGTTCCGTTCCTGAAGAGCGCCATGACTGAGCGCCACACTTCTCCGATCAAACTCTTCGAAGCCCTCGCCGCGGGTCGGCCGATCGTCGCGACCGATCTCCCCTCCAGCCGCGAGATCCTGCGCGAGGGCGAAACCGCGCGGCTCGTGCCGCCGGGCGAACCCGCGGCGCTCGCGGCGGCCATCCAGGGTCTGCTCGAAGATCGGGATCTGGCCGAACGCCTCGCCCGTGCCGGCTGGGAAGCGGCCCCGCGCTATTCGTGGGACGCGCGGGCCAAAGCGATCCTCGCGGCGATCGAGGAAGTGCTGTGATAGCGGGAAGGCGCGCGCTCGTCTGGCTCTTCGTCTTGACGCTGCCGCTCGTGACGCCGCGGATCCGGGCGGCCGACGAGATCGAGTACTACTCGTCCTTGCGCTCGCTCCTCCTGGATGGGGACCTCGATTTCGGGAACGAGTATCAGTACTTCTATGCGCGCGCTCCGCACGGGCTCGAAGGCTTCAAGCAGACCTTCCTAGATTCGCGCGAGCCGGGTAGCGGCCGGCACATCAACTTCGCGCCGCTAGGCGCGGCGTTCCTATGGTCGCCGTTCTTTCTCGCGGCCCATGGCGTCGTGCTTCTCTCTCGCACGCTCGGCGCCGGAGTGAGCGCCGACGGCTTTTCCTGGCCCTATCTCGCGGCCGTCTCGCTCGCCTCCGCTGTGTACGCTTTCCTCGGCCTGCTGCTCATCCACGACGCGCTGCGACGCCACGGCCGCTTCGGCGAGCCCGCGGCGACGTGGACGGTGGCGGGGCTGTGGCTTTCGACTCCGGTTCTGTACTACATGACCATCGCGCCCGGCTTCGGTCACGCGCCGTCGCTGTTCGCCGTCTCGCTGCTCGTCTGGTTGTTCTTGCGAATCGCGGAGCGCGAAGCTGCCGGGCCCGTTGACTATTTTGTCGTGGGCCTCGCGGGCGGCCTCGCCGGCTTCGTCCGCGAGCAGGACGTGCTGTTCCTGTCGATGCCCGCCGGCTATCTCGCATGGCAGGTGCTGCGGCGAGGCGACTGGCGCGCGGGCCTGCTCCGGGGCCTGGCCCTCGCCGCCGGAGCCGCGCTCGCCCTCTTTCCGCAGTTCGTGGCCTACCGCACGCTGACCGGGGCGTGGGGGCCCTCGCGGCTGGTGACGCGCAAGATGAGCCTCACCAGCCCACATTTCCTGGAAGTGCTCTTCGACCCGGGCCATGGGCTCTTCCTGTGGAGCCCGATCCTGCTCGCCTGCGTCCTGGGTCTCGGCCTGCTCACGCGGAGGCGCCGTGAGCCCGCGGTGTGGCTGCTCGCCGGGGGCCTGCTGCTCCAGATCTGGATCAATGGCTCGATCGAGAGCTGGCACATGGCCGGCGCTTTCGGCTCCCGCCGTTTCGTCGCCGCGACACCCGTCTTCGCATGGGGCCTCGCGACGCTCCTGACGCCGCTCATCCAGCGGGCCGGCAGGGCGACAGCGGCCGCCGTGGTCGCCGTCTTCGTCTGGTGGAACCTGTCGCTGATGGCGCAGTTCGGCCTGAAGCTGATGGACCGGCAGCAGCTCGAATGGCCGCGCGTGGCGATCAACCAATTCACCGAGGTGCCGCGCCATCTCGGGCGAGCGGCGTGGCTCTTCATGACCGATCGCGAACGGCTGGCCAGGGAGGGTCCTTGATTTCGAAGGCGCTCCTCCAGCGCCTGGCCTGCCCGCTGTGCCTCGAGGCCGCAGGCTGTGGGCGCTGCACGCGGAGATCAGAGGGGCCCGACGACTATGCCGGACGAGCCGGATGTCCCTGCGGCGGACCCGACAAGGTCCGGCTCGAAAGCGCGGGAGCCGGATTGCGCTGTCCCGCGTGCGGCGTCGCCTATGTGGTGAACGGCAAAGCTGGCTATGTCGATCTCGTCCCGCGCACCAGTGTCGGCGAGGTCACGCAGTACGCCGACCATGAGTTCCACGAGCGCCTCCACGTCACGGACGCGACGCCGGTGCTGTCGGCCAGGATCAAGATCGAAATGATGCTGGGCATGTTGCGGCCGGCGCCGGGAGAGACGGTCCTCGACCTGGGCTGTGGTGCCGGCAAGTTCGCACTCTTCACCGGCCAGGGCGGCGTCCACGCCGCCGGTGTCGATGTCGCGCCGTTCTTCCTGCCTCGGGCGGCACGCGAGGTGGACCTGGTCCTGGGTGATCTGCGCCGGCTGCCGTTTCGCAAGGGCGCCTATCCGTGCGCCTACAGCCTCGACGTTCTCGAACATCTCGACGAGCCCGGCGTCGCTGAGGTTCTGCTCGAAGCGCGCCGGGCGCTCAGTCCCACCGGCAGGCTGTTCGTGTACACGCACGCGATGGAGTCGTCGAAACTCGCTTCGTTCCAGCGCTGGGTGAATCGTCTGGCGAAGCGGCTCGGTCAGCTCGGCCTAGTCGACTACGAGCGTGAGGCGATGCGGAAGAGCGATCATCTCAATCCGATCCGCAGCCACGAGCACTTCGAAGCTCTGGCTGCGACCGCAGGCTTTTCCGTGACCCAGCGTCGCTACTACAACGTCGTCTTCAAGGCGGTGATCGAGGACCTGCTGTTGCGGATCGTGGAGCAGGCCCGGCGCCGGAGAGCCAAGGCGTCTCACGACCACGCCGTCGAGGCTGCGCACGAACGTGCCGAAGAGAGCGCCGGCGCTCCGCCTCCAGGCGCTGTCGTCCTGGCCATCGCCCGCGCCCTCACGCTCTTGCTCAAGCTCGACATCTGGCTCTTCGGCCGCATCCGGACGGGGCCGTTCTTCGGCCTGCTCGTGCCGCGGCCGCGACCTTGAAGATCCTCTACGTAGCCTCCGACCAGGTCGTCCCGGGAACCACCGGCGGGAGCGTCCACGTTCTCGAGGTGGCCCGCGGGCTTGCAGCCCGCGGCCACGAGGTCCACGCCGTGATAAGACAGACGCCGAGCGCCAAGGCCCAGGAACAGGACGGGGGCGTGTTTTGGCATCGGGTCGGTTGGACGCCGCCGCATCGCTTCTTTCGCTTCCGGGCAGCGCTCGCGGTGGACCAGCTCGCGCGCGCAGTCGCGCCCGATGTCCTGATGGAGCGCTACTACAATTTTGGGGGAGAAGGCATCACCGTCGCGACTCGCAGGGGGATCCCCGCGCTGCTCGAGGTGAACTCGCCGATCGTAGATCACGCGGGCTCATTCAAGGCCGTCCTCGACGCGGCCATGCTGGTGCGGCCGCTACGACGCTACCGCGAGCGGCTGTGCCGCGAGGCCCGGGCGCTCGTAGCGCCGATCCCCGAGATCGTGCCCGCCTTCGCCCGTGAGAAAACCATCACCGTCACCTGGGGCGCCAACGTCGCGGCCTTTGCCCCCAGCCGCCGCCGCCTCGAAACGCGCCGCTCGCTTGGAATCCCGGAGGCCGCTGTCGTCGTTCTCTTCAGTGGCAGCTTCCGCCCCTGGCATGGCGTGCACGTTTTCGAAGCGGCTGCGGCGCGGCTCGCCAGTCGGGCGGACATCTTTTTCGTTCTGGTCGGGGGCGAGACACGCGGCCCTGGCGTTGGCTATCGCGGGCTGCGGCTCGGCACCCAGCCCTACGAGCGCATGCCCGAGATCGTCGCCGCGGGCGACCTCGGCATAGCGCCTTACGATACGGCGCGCCAGCGACAGCTTTCGCTTGGCTTCTACTGGTCACCACTCAAGATCTTCGAGTACATGGCGAGCGCCTTGCCCACGCTTACGATCCCGCGCTTTCCGCTCACCCAGATCGTGCGCGACGGCGAGGAAGGGCTCATGTTCCGCGAGGCCGATCCCGTCGACCTGGCTCGACAGATCGAACGCCTCGCGGACGATGTGGGTTTACGTGCCCGCCTTGGCAGCGCGGCGCGCGTACGGGTCGTCGCGCACTACTCGTGGGCACGACACTGCGAGCAGCTCGAGAAGGTGCTGGAGAGGATCGCGGCGTGAGACTCGTCTTCGTGAGCGAGGTCTTCCCGCCCCGCGCGGGGGGCGCTGGCTGGTCGTCCCGGGCGTTGGCGCTCGGGCTGCGGGCCGCAGGCCATGAGGTGTCCGTCGTCACCACGAGCCCGGGCCCTGAGGACATCGACGGCTTGCGGGTCACGCGGCTCGTCGCGCCGGGTCGCAAGCGCTTCACGCTGCCCGGCGCCTTCGACGCCCATCTCGCCCGCGAGGAGGCCGCCGTGATCCACGCGCAGCACTCGCTGTCGGCGCTCGGCGCGCTCCGTGGCCAGCGCGCGCGCCGGGTCGCGGTCACCGTGCGGGATCACTGGCCTGTCTGCTTCTGGTCGACGCGGTTGTCGCGCGGGACGCTCTGCCTGGCTTGTGGCCTGGAGCCGATGACACGCTGCGTGCAGGGCCACGTGAACGCGCCGGCCCCGTTCTCGTGGGGGGCGATCCCCTACATGCAGTGGGATCTCCGGGCCAAACGCTCGGCTCTCGGCCGCGCAGGAGCGACCCTCGCCGTCAGCGAAGCGGTGGGCGCGGAGCTACGCGGTGCGGGTATCCCGCGCGTGGAGGTCATCCCAAACGTGGTGGATGCGGAGGAAGCCCGGGCCTTGGCGGAGCCGCCGCCGGCGGTTCCGCTGCCGGAGCGCTTCTTGCTCTTCATCGGCAAGCTCGAGGAAAACAAGGGAGCCCGACTCCTCGTTCCCGCCGTGGCCGCCGCCAAGACCGGCCTGCCGCTCGTCATCCTGGGCGAGGGGTCGCTGGCCCACGATGTAGAATCCGAGGCTGCCTTACGCGGCGTTCCGCTCGTGATGCGCGGCTGGGCGCAGCGCGACGACGTGCTCCGCTCGCTCGCCCGCGCCAGCGTTCTGGTGTTCCCCTCGCTCTGGCCCGAACCCCTGTCGCGGGTGCTACTCGAGGCGCTGGCCCTGGGCACCCCCGTCGCCGCCATGGAAACGGGCGGTACGCGCGAGATCCTCGTCGACGGCGAGAGCGGGCTCGTGGTGCCCGACGCCGCATCGCTTGGGGACGCGGTGGCTCGGCTGGTCGGCGACGAAGCATTACGCCGGCGCATCGCAGAGGGCGCACGGGCGCGGGCCCGGATTTTTTCCCCGGAGGCGCTGGTGCCGCGCTACGAGGCCGTGTACAAGAGGCTCCAGCCGTGAAGGTTGCCCTGCTCACGCGCGCGGCACACCCGCTCCACGAGCCCGGCGGGCTCGAGCGTGCCATCTATCACCTCGCGAAGCACCTGCGCAAGGCCGGCGTCGAGGTGACGCTCTTCACGCGGCCGGCGACGCGGCAGGGCGCCTTCCCGGGCGAGGTCGTCTTCGTCCCCTATGGCGGCGTGCCAGCCGGCGCTCATGGCCGTGTGCTCGATCGCACCCTCAACTATCCCCGCTTCGCCGTGCGCCTGGGCGCGGCCGTGGCGGAGCGGGTGAAGGCGGGGGCCATCGACATCGTGCATGCGCAAGGCGTGGCGGCCCTCGGCTACGGCCGCTTGAGGGCGAAAGACGCCGGGCTGCGAGCCCCACTCGTGATGAACCCGCAAGGCATGGAGGAGCACAAGGCGACGGGCGTGAAGGGCCTCGCGTTGTCCCGGCTACGCGCATTGTCCCGCGAAGCGGCGCGCCTCTCGGACCGGGTGATCGCGACCGACGAAGCCACGCGCGGGGACGTGCCCCGCTATCTCGGCGTCAGCGAGGACAAGGTGGTCGTACTCGAGAACGGCATCGACGCCGCTGAGATCCGCGAGGCGACCCCGCCCGACTGGAAGCGGATCGCCCGCCAGGCGCTGCCTTCGCTCAAGACGGCCGATCCGGTGTTCCTCTCGGTGGGAAGGATCGAGGCCTACAAAGGCTTTGGCGACACGCTCCTGGCGCTCGAGGCGCTCGAGGCCCGCGGCAGCCTGCCGCCCAATTGGGCCTGGGTCGTGGTCGGCGACGGCCGCTACGCCGCTTCGCTCTTGAAACAGCGGCGCCACGGCGTCGCGCGGCACCTGCTCCTTGCAGGACGCACGAGCGAGAGTCTGCTGCACGCTCTCTATGAACGCGCCGACATCTTCGTCCACGCGACGCACTACGAAGGTTCGAGCCTGGTGACGCTGGAAGCCATGGCTCACGGGCTGCCGGTCGTGGCGACACGCGCCGGCGGCATCCCGGACAAGGTGGACGAGTCCACGGGCCGGCTCGTCGCCCCGGGGGACATCGAAGGCCTGGCCACAGCACTCGCGGAGCTGATCCCGAGCGCCGCCCTGCGCCGGCGGCTCGGCGTGGCCGGTCGAAAGCGCGCGCTGGCGCAGTTCGCCTGGTCGGCGCTCGCGCGCCGCACCATCACGCTCTACGAAGAGCTGCTCGCGTGATGATTCTGCGTCGCCTCACGGGCGCCGCGCTCGCTCTGCTTGTGGCTGATCTCGCGCTGATCGTGATCACGGGAGAGCTTTCGCTTCTGGCGCCCTTCGGGCTGTCGCCGGTGAGCGCGCTGGGCTTCGCGGTGCGAGCTGCGCTCGTCGGGGTGCTCTTCGTGCTTCGCTTCCGGAGTCTGCAGCCCAGGGCCGAGCGCCTGAGCGGCGGCGTTTTGGCCCTCTGCCTGCTGCTGTTGCCGAGCCTCGTCCACTTCCAGGTCGCGGGCGGGAGGATCGACGGCGACGGGCTCAGCTACTACCTGTTCGTCCATTCGCTCTGGAAGGACGGCGACTTCGATCTCACCAACGAATACGAGCACTTCGGCCTGCTTTCGCGGGGTGACCTGCAGATGCCCACGAAGACCGGCTTGCGCCGGACCATCTATTCGGTCGGGCCCGCGCTGGTGTGGGGCCCGTTCTTCGGAGTGGGAGAACTGGTCGGCCGCGTGGACCGCGCGCTCGGCGGCGATCCCGACCTCTCGGGTTACGGCCCCTACCACCGCAATGCCGTGGCGCTCGGCAGCCTGCTGTACGGATTCTTCGCCGTGGTCCTGATCCACGCCCTGCTGCTGCGGCATTTCCCCGCGGGCACGGCGCTCGCCGCCGTGCTGCTCGTCTACTTCGCGACGTTCCACTACTGGTACATGGTTTTTCAACCGACCTATTCACATGCGGCGGCGGCCTTCTTCGCGGCGCTTGCCATCACGCTGTGGGAGCGGGGCCGCGGGCGCAGCGGGCCATTCGCCTTCCTGGCGCTCGGCCTGGTCCTGGGCCTGGCCATGAGCGTGCGTTGGCAGAACGGGACCCTGCTGCTGCTGCCGGCGCTCGATCTCGCCCTGCGCTCCCGCTACGCTCCGCGAGGCGTGCTTGCCCTGATTCCGCATGCCCTGGCATTGGGCGCAGGCGCCCTGATCGGCGCGTTCCCACAGCTGCTCGCGTGGAAGGCGATCTACGACCACTGGGTGCCCTATCCGCCCGAGGGGCCCGGCTTCGTGCGGCTGCATCATCCGTTCGTGCTCGAAACGCTGTTTTCATCCCGCCACGGGCTGCTGTCGTGGACGCCCGTCTTCTGGCTGGGCTTTGTCGGCATGCTCCCGCTCGCGCAGCGTCGAGCGGCGATGGCGCTCGCCTTTCTTCCGCCACTGGTCTTGATGACGTGGCTCAACATGAGTGTTGCCGACTACTGGGGTGGGGCTTCCTTCTCGAACCGACGCTTCGACAGTCTGCTGCCGGTGTTCGCCTTCGGCTTCGCGGCCTCGATCGACGCGCTGCGCCGCTGCCTGGCGCGCCGCCCGCGCCTGGCGACGCTTGCGATGGCCGTGCCGTTCTGCGCCTGGAACCTGGCGCTCGCCGAGCAACTGCGCCTCAACTGGATCCCCGCCGACGACACCGTGGCCTTCCCAACCCTCGCGCGGAACGCAGCTCAGATCGTGAGCGACCGGGTCGGTTTTCCGACCACCTGGCCAGCGAGTTGGTTCTTTGCGGCCCGCCACGGCCGACCGGGCCAGTACGACCTGGTCGTTGGCCGCTACCTCTTCTACATGCAGAACAATCTCGGCGGGCGTGTCGAGATCGGCAGCGCGGGAGACGAGGCACTGCTTGCGGAAGGCTGGGGCGGCATCGAGGACTACAGCGGTGTCGCGGCGCGGCGCATCAAGCAGCGCGCCCGCCTGTTTGCGAGTCTGGACGTGCCCGAAGACCTCGAGCTGCAGCTGCGCGTGAACGCGCCGGAGCCGCGACGGCTGCGCGTGCTGGTCAACGGGCGCGCGGCTGGAGAAATGTGGGTTGGAAGCGGCTGGGGCGAAGAGCGCGTGGCTGTCCCGGCGTCGTTCTGGCGGCGTGAGGTCAACGAGATCGCCTTCGTGACCCAGGACGCCACGGACGTCCGTGTCGACGCCGTGAGCTTCGTCCGAACAAGCCCCAACCCGAGGCGATGGGCTTGAGGCGGAAGGCCGTGGTCATCGGCGGGGGGCCGGCGGGCATCAAGGCCGCGCACAGCCTCGTGAAGGCGGGCCTGGACGTGACGCTGCTGGAGTCGGCGCCGGTTCTTGGCGGTCTCGCCAGTTCCTTCGACGTGCAAGGCGTCAGCCTCGAACGCTACTACCATTTCATCTGCCGCGGCGACGACGATCTGGTCGAGACGGTCGCGGAGATAGGCCTTTCGAGCAGGCTCCACTGGAAGGACTCGCGGATGGCGTATTTCGTGAATGGGACGCTGTACCCGTTCTTGACGCCGCTCGAGCTGCTCCAGTTCGCGCCGCTCGCCTTTCACGACCGGCTGCGGGCGGGCATCGCCGTGAAGCTGGCGCAGTGGAAGCGAGAAGAGAATCTGGCGTCGCGCCAGGCGGTCGAATGGCTGAAGGCGATGTTCGGCGAGCCGGCCTATCGGGTGATCTGGGAGCCGCTGCTGCGCTTCAAGTTCTCGGAGCACGCCGAGGAGATCTCGGCCGCCTGGATCTGGGCGCGCATGGTCCGACTCTCACGCTCCCGGAAATCGCCCTGGCGCGAGGAGCTCGGCTACATCGAAGGCGGCTCACAACGGGTCCTCGACGGCCTCGGCCTCGACTTCGAAAAGCGCGGCGGCCGAATTCGGATGAAGGCCGACGTCGAGCGCATCCTGCTCGGGGCGGGACGCGTGAGCGGCGTACGGGTCGGGGGCGAGACGCTCCCCGCCGACGTGGTCGTCTCCACGATCACGACGTCGCGTTTTGAGAAGCTCGCGCCGGATTTCCCGGAGGGGGCCTACCTCGACGGCCTTCGCAGGATCCCGACGATCGGGATCTTCTGCCTGTTCCTGCGACTGCGCGAGAGCGTCACGCCCTACTTCTGGGTGAACACGAGCGATCGCCGCGTGCCTTTCGCCGGGATGATCGAGTACACGAACCTCAACCCGCTGCCGGAGCTGGGCGGGGATCGGATCCTCTACGTGCCCCAGTACCTCTCGGCCGACGACCCCCGCTACAACCAGGACGACGAGGAAGTGCTGCGCAAGTACTGCGATGCCCTCGCGGTCATCCATCCCGGCTTCGACCGCAGCTGGGTCAAGTTCTCAGCCGTGTTCCGAGATCGCTTCGCCCAGCCGATCTGCCGGACGGACTACCGTACGTCGACGCCGACGATCGCGACGCCCGTGCCGAACCTGTTTCTCACCGACTCCTGCCAGCTCCATCCCCACGACCGCACCATCAGCGGCTCCTTCAGCCTGGGCAAGGAGGCGGCGCGACTGGCGGCCGCCGCGAGTGGCCCGGCGTCCGCCAGTCGGTGAAACGCTCTCTCCTGCTCGCCCTGGCGCTCGCCTTTCCAGCGTTCTTGGTCCAGCTCTCACTTCCCGTCCCGCGCCTCACGGCCGACGCCGTGGAGTACTACTCGCACCTGCGCTCGCTGTATTTCGATCATGACCTCGATTTCGCGAACGAGTTCGAGCACTTCGGGATCCTGACCCGCGGCGACAAGCTGGTGAAGACGGTCACCGGCCACCGCCGGACGATCTTCTCGGTCGGCCCGGCGCTGCTGTGGATGCCGTTCTACGCCGCCGGAGACCTCGCCGCCCGCGCCCAGGGCGACGTCCTAGACGGCTATTCGCCCTGGCACATCCGTGCCGTCTGTCTCGGGAGCCTTGCCTACATCGTGGCAGGCCTGCTCCTGCTGCGCGGGGTGCTGGCAGACGTCGTCGCGCCTGCGGCCGCGGACGTCACGATTCTGGTCGCGTTCTATGCGACCTTCCTCTGCTGGTATGCGGTGTGCGAGCCGGTCATGAGCCACCCGGGCAGCTTCTTTCTGGCCGCCGCGATCCTCGCGCTCTGGTGGCCCGCGCGGCGAGAGATGAGCCTGCTCCGTGCTGTGGCGCTGGGCGGGCTGATCGGCCTGGCCGCCACGGTGCGTTGGCAGAACGCCGTATTCCTCCTGCTTCCAGCCCTATCGCTGCTGTCCGCGCGCCGACGCTCGAGCGCCAGGATGCTGGGCGCCCTGAGCCTCACGCTGCTCGCGTTCGCGCTGGGCGCCTTCCCGCAGTTGCTCGCGTGGAAAGCGATCTTCGGCCAGTATCTGCTCGCGGATCCGCCGCACGGGCGCGACTTCCTGCGGCTCGACCATCCGTACCTGCTGCAGACGCTGTTTTCATCGCGTCACGGGCTGCTCTACTGGACGCCGGTGCTGTGGGGCGCGCTCCTCGGCTACCTCGCCTTCTTGAGCCGTGACGCGCGTACGGGCTTCACGCTGCTCGCGCCCGTGCTGGTCATGGGGTACGTGAACGTCTGTTCGGGTGACTGGTGGGCGGGCGGTTCCTTCTCGAATCGCCGCTTCGATTCATTGCTGCCGATCCTCGCCCTGGGCCTCGCCCATGCGGTAGCCGGCCTCGAGCGCGCCGCCGCGCGCCGGCCGGCCGCTGTGCTCGCCGCCACGGGTGCGCTATTGGTGCTGTGGAACACGCTCCTGATGGCGCAGTACCGCGCCAGCCGGCTGCCGCAGGACGAGACCGTGAGCTTCGCGCGGATCACGGAGAACGGCGCCGCCATCCTGAGCGAGAGTGTCGGCACGCCGCTCGCCTGGCCCGCCAACTGGGTTTTCGCCGCCGAACACAAAGCCCCGGTGGCCGGCTTCGACCTGGCAGTCGGCAAATACCTCTTCTACCGGCAGAACAACCTCGGCGGCGTGATCGCCGCGGGTGACCCACGCGCGGATCCAAGCCTCTTCGGCGAGGGCTGGAGTTCGGCGCGGCCTTGCGAGGACTCGCTCTGCCGCGCCGTTCTCGGTAACGCGCGCTTGTTTGCGCCCCTTGACGTGCCCGAGAGCCTGACGCTGGTGCTGCGCGTTCGAGGGGACGGCACGCTCCGGCTCGCAGTCAACGGAACCCGCGTCGGAGCGGTGCGGCTCGGCGAACGCCTTGGCGAGCGGCGGATCACGGTTCCACAAGAACGCTGGCATCGCGAGCTGAACGAAGTGAGTTTCGAGGCGGATGCGCCGGGGGCCGCGTGGCTCGAGCGCATCGTCTTCGAGCGCTCGCGATGAACAGCGCCGAGTACGCCCGGATGTACGAGGCCGAGCAACGCCACTGGTGGTACGTGGGGATGCGCGCGATCAGCTTGGCGTTTCTCGCTCCGGAGCTTCGGGGCGGCAAACTCGCGTTCCTTGACGCCGGCTGCGGTACGGGCGTGAACCTCGAGCTCCTGGGCCGGCTCGGCTCGGCCTTCGGCGTCGACATCTCCGAGGAGGCGATCGGGTTTTGCCGCAGTCGCGGTGTGGTCTCCGTGCGAGGCAACGTTCTTGAGTTGCCCGTGAGGAGCGCCGCGGTCGATGCCGTCACGTCCTTCGACGTTCTCTATCACAGCTGGGTGACCGACGATCTCCGCGCCATGCGAGAGATGGCGCGCGTGCTCCGGCCGGATGGCCTGCTGCTGGTTCGCGTGCCGGCGCTCAAGCTGCTCTGGGGCGCCCACGATGAGGCCGTGCATTCCCGTCATCGCTACGCCCGGCGTGAGCTCGAAGCGCTGCTCACGCACGCCGGCCTCACGGTGCTCCGCTCCAGCTACGCCAACACCTTCTTGTTTCCGTTGCTCCTCGCGCGGCGCACGCTCGACCGCGTACTGGGCCGCCACGGCTCGGATCTGGGCTTCCTGCCAGCGCCCCTGGAGTGGGGCTTTCGCTCACTGCTCGAGCTGGAGGCCTGGCTGATCGGTCGCGGCGTGTCCTTGCCGATCGGTGCGAGCCTCTTCGCGCTCGCGCGAAAAAACAACTGAGCGCCGGACTTGGTCCTAGTTCACGTAGCCGAGGGCCTTCAGGCTCTCCAGGGCGTCGGCGTCGAGGGGTGTGTCGCGGGCCTTGCTGCTGTACTTGCGACTCCGAGCCTCGAAATCACGATAGTGATCCCGTAGGCTAAGCACGCGGTCGGGCTCGTCGCGCGCGCGATTCACGAGCTCCCTCGGATCCTCCGGCAGATGAAAGAGTCGGGCGCCTTGGACATCGCCGCCGATCCACTTCCAGTCGCCCTGGATCGCGGCCTTGAGGGCCCGCTCGCTCCCGTCTCGGGCCGTGCCCCGCCACAGGTGGGCAAAGAGAATGCGCGGCGCGAGCGCCGCGCGCCGGCCATCGATGAGCGGCAGCAGGCTCAGGCCCCGATCGGCCGCCGACGGCGGAAGCCTGGCCACTTCGCGCAGCGTGGGGAGGACGTCGATGAGGCTGACACGCTCGGCACTGCGTCGGGCCGGCGTGCCGCCCGGTGGGTAGACGAGCAGCGGCACGTCCAAGACCTCCCCGAAGAGCGTCGCGCCGTGACCCCACGAGCCGCGATCCCCCAGTTCCTCGCCGTGATCCGCGGTGACGAGGACCAGCGTGTCCTTTTGCCAGCCGCACGCGGCGAAGGCCTGGCGCAGGCGCTCGTCGAGAGCGTGGATGCCGCTGTCGTAGGCTGAGATCTTGCGCTCCGCCTCGTCCACGAGCGTGTCGTCGTACAGGGGCGCGCGCGGTCGATAGGGCCCGTGGACGTCCATGAAGTGCAGGTAGAGGAAATACGGACCCTTTGCCTGGAGTTCGGGCCGGAGCTCGTCGAGGCGCTTCAGAATCGTCTCCGCGTCCAGGCCCTTGGGAAAGGCCGAGAAGTGGCGGAAGCCCTGGGCAAAGCCCATCTCGGGGACGAGGTTGGGGTTCTCCGTGATCGCAAAGGTGCGATAGCCACGCCGAGAGAGCGCCTCCGCCAGCGTCTCAGCGGACTCCGGCACCGGTGTCAAGCGGATCGACGTGCCCCGCAGGCGTTCGAGGCGCTGAGCGAGCTGAAAGCCTCGCAAGACGCCATGCTGAACCGGGTAGAGCGACGTGAAGAGGGAGGCAGTGGCGGGTGGCGTCCACGAGGAGGTCGAATGGGCGCGCTCGAAGACTACCCCGTGGTCGGCGAGCTCCGAGAGAAAGGGTGCCGTCGGCTTCCCGTAACCATAGAACGGCAGGTGATCCCGCCGCAGCGTGTCGATCAGGATCAGCACGATGTTCGGCCGGCGGGCGTCTGCGGGCAGAGGTTGGAGGATTGCGCCCAGCCCCAGTGCGACCGCCACGAGCGCTATGCCGCGCTTCACTCGAGGCCCCCTGTGAGCGCTTCGATCACCCCATCCCAGCTGAGCCCTCGCACGCGCTCGAGGCCGCGCTCACCGAAGCGGCACGCCGTGTCCGGCGCCCCGAGCAGTCGCCCGAGGGCCGCGCCGATCGCGGCGGGTTCCGCTTCGACGACCAGGCCGTTCTCGCCGTCCTTTACGAACTCGAGCGGCCCGCCCGCATCGCTCGTCGTGACGACCGGCTTCCCGGAGTGGAACGCTTCCAGCGCCACGAGGCCGTAGTCCTCGTCCCAGGGAGCGTAGAAGACGGCTCCGGCGCGAGCGTAAAGAGAGCGCAGGCGGGCGTCGTCCACGTAGCCCAGGAACGACACCCGATCCGCGACGCCCAGCTCGCGCGCGACTTCCGCCAGTCGTTCCCGCTCTGGGCCTTCACCCACGATCACGACCCGCCCCGGCGACGGGAGGTGCGCCGCGGCGCGCACGAGCAACTCGGTGCGCTTCAGGGTCTCAAGACGACCGACCGAGAGCACGTAGTCTTCAAAGCCCTCCGAGCGCCAGGCCGCCGGGTCCTCGAGCGGCAGCGGCAACACCTCTGCGTGCAGGCCCTGGTAGCGCCTGAGACGCTCGGCGTTGTTGTGCGAAGTGGTGAACAGCCGCCGGCATTCCCGAAACGCCTGGGCGTCGAGCGCGACCACGTGTGCGTGCAGCGCCCGGCCCTCGGGTGTGTCGGGAAACCCGTCCTTGCCCGCGTCGTGAAGGTCGTACGCCTGGCGAAACGGGTGGAAGAGCCAGACGACCTTGCACGGATGCCGCGCCACATAGCTGGGGAAACGCGTGCCGATCACGAGGTCGATCGGCACGCCGCCGGCGTGCGTCAGATCGAGCAGCCGCCAGGCCAGCGCCGAACGCAACGCCGCCTCGCGCGGGTCCCACTGGAACGGGAGTTGAACCGCTTCGGCCTCGTGGCCCCGGGCCCGGAGCTGGCGGACCAGCGCCGCCAGATGCCATTCCGCCCCGCCTCTCTGGAACGGGACCTGCGCCCCGAGCACCAGGATCCGCCGCGGTGTGCTCATCGGGCGACACAGATCGGCGGGACGGCGAGCACGCCGCAGATGCCGAGCAGGAGCAGGAGGGCCGGAGCGGGGCGCGGCATGACGGGTGGCTATTATGCCAGCCGCGAACGGCACGGTTACAATGCGTCGATGTCCGACGAACGGGAACGCGTCGCCGAGGAACTGCGGCGCATTCGCGACTCGGTCCGAGAGCGTGCCCTGCTCCGGGAGCCCGAGGCGCTCTCGGCGGCTCGACCCGTGAGGCCGCCCGAAGCCCCACCAACAGAGGCGCCTCCCGCCGCCGAGCCGCCCCCAGCCCGGCCCGATCTCGTGCCAGTCAACAGCTCGTGGGACACGTCGAAGGCGAGCGCGCAGGACGGCGTGTTGGGACGCTTCGTGCGACGACTGCTCGCGCCGCTTCTCGAGTCGCAGGCCGCCTTCAACTCGCGCCAGGTCCAGCTCGACAACGCGCTGTTCGAGTACCTCGACGCGCGCTTGGGCGCGACGCATCGGCACTATGACCGTGTCTTGGGCATCTACGGCCGGCACATGGCGGACATCGACGAGCGTCACTTGATCCTGCAGGAGGAGCTGGTGGCCCACGTTCACGATCTGGTGAAGCGCATCGACCTGGTCCTGGCTGAGTCAGAGAAGGGCCGCTTGTCTCTGGAGTTCGCGCTGCGCGATGTGCGCAGCCGTTTGGCCCGCCTCGAGGAACGCCTGCCCCGCGGATGAGGACCGTTCTCGTGTGCGCGGTCCAGGCCCCGTTCATCGTGGGCGGGGCCGAAATCCTGGTCTCCGAGCTGCGCCAGAACCTGGAGCGGCGGGGCTTCAAGGTCGACGTCGCGAACGTGCCCTTCAAGTGGTACCCGGTGTCCGAGCTTGTCCGGCAAGCGCTGGCCTGGCGTCTCATCGACGTGACCGAATCGAACGGCACGCCGGTGGACCTGGTGATCCCTACCAAGTTCCCGAGCTATCTGGTGCGGCATCCACGCAAGGTCGCGTGGCTCTTCCACCAGCACCGCGAGGTCTACGACCTCTACGGCACGCCGTATTGCTCCTTCACCGCAAGCCCGGACGACCAGCAGGTGCGCGAGGCGATTCAGCGCATGGACACGTCGGCGCTTTCGGAGTGCCGGCGCATCTACACGATCTCGCAGAACGTGGCCAACCGGCTGGGCCAGTTCAACGGCCTGGCCAGCACGGCGCTGTACCCTCCGCCGCAACACCTTGGTCGGTATCGCAGCCACGGCTTCGGCGACTACCTCTTCTATGCCGGGCGCCTGGACCGCCTGAAGCGGCTCGAGCTGGCCCTAGGCGCCATGAAGCATGTGCGCTCTGGCGCCCGCCTCAAGCTCGCGGGCACGGGCCCAATCGAGGGCGAGCTGCGCAGCCAGATCGAACAGCTCGGAATCGGCGACCGCGTGGAGCTGCTCGGTTATGTGACGGACGACGCGCTGCTCGAGCTGTACGCCGGCTGCCGCGCGGCGTACTACGCGCCACTCAACGAGGACTACGGCTATGTAACCGTCGAGGCCTTCCTCTCCGGCAAGCCTCTCGTGACGACCACCGATGCTGGCGGCCCGCTCGAGTTCGTGACGAATGGCGAGAACGGTGTCGTCACCGCGCCGGAAGCTGCGGCGATCGCCGCGGGCATCGATTGGCTCTTCGCGCTGCCCGAGAGGCGCCTGCGCGAGATGGGCGAGGCGGGCCGGGTCCGTGTTCAGGACATCACTTGGGATCACGTGATCGACGTGCTCACCGAGGGCCTGTGAGCCTGCGCCTCAACGTCTGGGCGCCGTGGCCTCCGTCGCCCTCGGGCGTCGCCGACTACGCGGCCGAGCAGGCCCAAGCGTTGGCTGCCTACGCCAGCGTCACGCGCCTTTCCGAGGGCCAGGCCGGAGCGCCGCCCGCGGCGGACCTCGAGCTGTACCACCTCGGCAACTCACCTGCCCATGGTTTCGCCTATCGCGCTGCCCTGGCCCGGCCGGGCGTCGTGCTGCTCCACGACTGGAGCCTGCATCACCTGGTGCTCTCGGAAACTGTCGAGCATGGCGACACGCCGGCCTATCTGCGCGAGATGCGCCGCGCCCACGGGGAGGCGGGCACGTTCGTCGGAAGACAGGTCGCCCGGGCGCTGGGCGGCGAGCTGTGGCCTGCCCTGTATCCGCTGAACGATCGGGTGCTCGAGGCGAGCCTCGGGGTCGTCGCCCTCACGCCCAGTGTGGCAGCGCGCGCCACGCTACGCCTGCGGGATCGTCCGGTACTGGCGCTGCCCCACCACCTGTCGCTGTCTCTCGATCCGCTCCCGACGCGGGCCGAAGCGCGAAGCGCCCTGGGCCTGCCTGAGGCCGCCTTCGTGGTCACAGCGCCGGGGCTCGCCACGCGCTCGAAGCAACTCGAGCTCGCCGTGCCAGTGGTTGCTCGTTTGCGCGCGCGCCATCCGCAGCTCCAACTGGTCGTGGCTGGGGCCGTGGAGAAGGACCTGCCTCTCGAGAACTGGGCGCGCAGCTCCGGCCTGGGGAGCGGCCTCACGGTCACAGGCCGGCTCAGCCTCGAAGACTTCATCCGCCATCTCGTGGCCGCCGATGTCGTCCTCGCGCTGCGCTTCCCGAGCCACGGCGAGATGTCGGGCGCGCTGCTGCGCGCGCTCGGCGTAGGGCGGCCAGTGCTCGTGACGGCAGGGACACCCGCGGCCGAAGCGTTCCCCGAAGGTGTGGTCGTTCCTGTCGATCCCGGTCCCGGCAGCGCGGCCGGCCTCGAGGCGCTGCTTTCACGGCTCGTCGAGGACGCGGGCCTGCGCGAGAGCCTCGGGCGACTGGCGCGAGCCCACGTCCTCGCCCATCACGACCTCGGGAACACGGCCCGCGCGCTGGCGCACTTTCTTCAGGACGTGTTCCGCGACCGAGAGCGCCTGAAGGGAAGGGTCGCCGCGCTGCGCCCCGACGTAGGGAGCCTCAGCGCCTACCTGCTCGACGAGGTGCGCTGGTCCGCGCACGACCTGGGCCTCGCGGGGCTGTCGCTCGACGTCGAGCCGCTCCTCGCCCCGCTCTCGAAGAAGCCTCTGTGAGTCCCGCGCTCTCGATAGTGATCCCGGCCTATAACGAGGCAGAACGCCTGCCGCCGACGCTCGCTCGGATTCGCGAGTACGCCCTTGGCCGCGGCCTCGATTGCGAGATCGTGGTCGCCGACGACGGCTCGACCGACGCGACGGCTGCGCGCGCACGGGAAGCCGGCGGACCCGGAACCTTGGTCTTGACGGGGGGGCCGAACCGGGGCAAGGGCCACGCGGCACGCCGCGCCATGCTCGTGGCACGTGGCGCGCGGCGGCTCATGACCGACGCCGATCTCTCGACGCCGATCGAAGAACTGGACCGACTCGCCGCCCGGATGGACGAGGGGTTCGACGTGGTGATCGCCTCGCGCGCCCTGCCCGGCGCCCAGATCGAGGTGCATCAGTCGTTCTTCCGTGAAGCCGCCGGACGCTTCTTCAACCGCCTGGTCCGAATCCTCGCAGTGCCGGGGATCGAGGACACGCAGTGCGGCTTCAAGCTCTTCACCGGCAGGGCGGCCGAGACGGCTTTCGGCCCTGCGCGCCTCAATGGTTTCTCGTTCGACGTGGAGGCCCTGTTCATCGCGCGCAAGCGTGGCCTCAGGATCGCCCAGGTCCCAGTCCGTTGGCGCAACGACGCCGCGACACGCGTCTCGGCCTGGCGTGGGGCGGTCGCCTTCGCGGACCTGTTCCGGATCCGGGCCAACGACCTGCGCGGGCTCTATCGATTGTAACGAATGCGCGCGGCGGCCCGCAGCTCCGTGACCCAGGCCTCGATGCGATCGCCGAGGCGACGGTCGGTGAGGCTTGCCCGCAAGGCGGAGGCTGCCTCTGCGAAGCCTGGCGCATCGACCCGGCCGGCATACTCGGTGTCATAGGCTTGGCGGAGCTCGTCGTCCTCGACGCGAACCTGCGGAGCGAAACGGAACGCGGCGTACTTGAGGATCGTGGCCTCGCGCCTGGCGATCCGGCACAGGCTGCTGTCGGAGAGCCCGGCCGCGTGCGCGCCCGCGCGCTGCTTCAGATTGGCGCAGGCGCTCTCGGCCTCCGCCTCCGTGGGGCTCGCCTGGGGCAGGCGCGCGGCTTCGCGAAACATCAGCTCCTCGTCGATCAGCGCCTCGATCGAGGCCGCGCGTTCCAGGTCCCGCAGGCGCTCGCGGGTCAGGACTTCGCTCAGCAGCAACGGCCGTTCGTCGACCACCGCGACGATCCTCTCGATCACCTCGCCTCGGACGGGCGTGGCCAGGAGACCGGCTGCGGCCAGGAGGGCCAGCCGGAGCCCTCGCGAATCAGAACGCATGGCCCACCGCGATATGCAGGCGCGACGCCGATTCGCCGGGCTGGCGGTCGAGCTTGAAGGCCCAGTCCACACGCAACGGGCCGAAGGCCGTCTTGTAGCGCACGCCCACGCCGGCGCTCTCTCGCGTGTCCCCCAGATCGATGTCCTGGACGAAGGCGTAGACGTTGCCCGCATCCGCGAACGCGGCCAGTGAGATGGCCCGGCTCACGTCGAAGCGCAGCTCCACGCTGCCGAGCAGCAGACCGTCGCCGCCAGCCTCGTCGACTCCGTCGATCGGGAAGCCGCGCAGGCTGAAGTCCCCGCCCGCGAAGAAGCGCTCGGGTAAGGGCAGGCGCGTGGGTGTCTTGAAGCCGAAGGTCCGCGACAAGCCGACGCGCGTCGAGAACGCGAGGAGCGCGCGGGAGGTGGCCCGGCGATAGGTCGAGAGCTGGAGCGAGCCCTTCACGAAGCTGTCCCCGCCCAACGCGTCCGAGGAGAAACGCAGGTCTGCCCCGAAGAAACGGCCCCGCTGCGGGTCCAGCGGATCGTCCCGGGTGTCGTCGAGGAGCGAGGTCGAGGGGCCGGAGAAGGTCGCCTGCTGGAACTGGCGGTCCACCTCGTCCTCGGGCACCGTCACGTTGAAGGTATCGGTCTTCTCGTAGGAGTAGCGAAGCACCAGGCTGCGCTCCGTGGACAGCGCGAAGCCCGTCTGGAGCAGGCCGCCGCCGCGGATGTAGTCGAAGCCCGGGCGTGCTTCCTCCTCGCGGAAGCCGGTCACGAACAGCTCGTGGCGCCGCCCGAGCAGATACGGCTCCTTGTACGAGACGAACACGCGCGTCGCGCGGAAGCTGGCTCGGAGAAAGGCCGACAGTGTGCGGTCCATGCCGCCGAGATTGCGTCGCGTCGCTTCGAGGCTGCCGCGCAGCAAGTCGCGCTCGGCATAGCCGAGGCCGTACGCGAAAGTCGTGGCCGGGCCTTCCTCGGCCGCAACGACGAGGCTCCGCTTGCCGGGCTCGTCCTCGGGAAGCTCCGTGATCGAGAGGCGTCGGAACAGGCCCAGGGCGCCGAGACGGCGCTGGCTGTCGAGCAGATCGGAGCGCCCCAGGGGCGCGTGCTCCTTGACCAGCAGCTCACGCCGCACGACGGTTTCGTGAGTTCGCGTGAGGCCAGCGATGATGATCCGGTCGATGTCGACGCGAGCGCCTGGGATCACCCTCAGCACGACGCTCGCCGCGCTCCGATCTTCGGAGAGCGATACCGCGGGCTCGATCACCACCTGGGCATAGCCGGCGTTGCGCCAGGCGGTCAGCAGTGTGTTGCGGTCGAATGCGAGGTCCCGAAGGCGGTAGGGCTGTCCCACGTGGGTGCGCAACTCCCGCAGCGGCGCGCTCGGCTCGGTCACGCCAGGTGGCGAATCGATCTTCATGGCGGCCACCAGAACGCGGGGGCCGGGTTGGGCGCGCAGCACCACGGGGATCGGCCCTCCGCCTTCGGGCGTCTCGGCCGCAACCTTCGCATCGGGGTAGCCGTCCGCTTCGAGGGCCTGCTGAAGATGGCCGGCCTCGGCCTCCACCCGCCGCTCCTCCAGGGGCGCGGGCAAGACGAGAGCCGGGACGAAAGGAAAGTCGGGCGGCGTGCCGAGCACCCGGAGCGAGGCGATGCTCGATGCCGGTCCTGGGCGGATCTCGTAGACCACGCCTTCGCCCCCCGGCCCCGGCTCGATCCAGTGGGTCACCTCGACGCTCCGATACCCGCGCAGCCGGAACTCGTCCTCGATTCTCTCGCCGCCTTCGTCGATTGCGTCAGGACCACCGGCCCCTGCGAGCAGCAATCCTTCGATCGCTCCGCGCAGCCCCGCCGCGGGCCGCTCGCCCCGGAACTCGAGTCGCAGCGTCGGGCCGGCCTCCACGGCGAAGGCGAGCGTCATCAGGGACGCAAGCGGATCGTAGCTCTCGCGCACGCCTACCTGCGCACGCCAATGTCCTGCCTCGACCAGGCGTCGCCCCATCTTTTCCGCGGCCTTGCGGGCGAGTTCGCGTCGAAACGGCTCGCCCGGTGGCGGGCGCGCCAGGCTGCGCAGTCCCGCGACCTGGCCCGACGGAGCGCCTTCAATCGAGACAGCGCGCACGCGAACGTGTGGGCCCGCTGCCACGGTGAAAACAGCGTCGGCAAGACTCTCCGAGTCGCGAGCCTCGGCGCTGACCCGTGCTTCGAGGAAGCCGCGCTCCACGAGGGCCACAGCCACGGCCTGGGAGGCCGCGTCCAAACGGGCGGGCCACAGCGGCTCTCCGGCCACGAGCCGCGCGATCTTCCGGATCGCCCCCGAAGAGAGGACCGCGTCCCCTACGACCCGGACGCGCCCGAGCCGCGGCGCGGGTGTGGTTCGAAAAATCAGCTCCGGCCCGATGTCACCTTCGAGCCTTTCGACGATGACGTCGGCGAACTCGCCCGTGGCGTAGAGCCGTTCGACGGCGGCGCGGACCGCCTCGGGGCGAAGCGCCTGTCCCGCTTCGAGGCCCAGGTAGTTCGACAACCGTACGCGCTCTGCGGCTGGAACCTCGAGGGACACGCCTGCGAGCGGAGCCTCGCCGTCAGGCAGCAGGAGCAACAGCCACAGTGCGAAGAGCCCGCCCATCAGCGCGAATGTCTCAGCCGCAGGTCGAAACCGACCCCGCCCGGCTGGGCCGCCGTCAGGAGCACGGACAGCTTGTCGGAGAGCGTGTACTCCATGGAAAGCAACCGCTCGTCGGTACCGCGCAGGTCGACGGAATAGAGGACGCTGAAGTCGGAGGTGATGCGCTTGCCCAGCGTCAACCGCGCGCTCGGGTTCGTCACGCCGCCGCGCACGACCGAGGGGTCGATCGAGAAGCGGTTGAGTCCCAGGAAGCGCTCGGCGCCCCGCTCGAGCCCCACCTGCTCGGAGATCCGCCCGGCGGCGAGGGTCGCCGCGCCGGTAGCCGCGAGCCGCGTCGAGTCCACCTGGGACTGGGAGGGACTCGCCTCGGCGCCCCACTCGGAGCCCGCCAGTAGGTTCAGGATCTGCACCGCCGAGAGCGGCGGGTCCGAGGTGAGCGTCGGGAAGATCCGCTCGAGGGTGCCGTTCATCTTCAGGCTGACGCGATACGAGCGGACGCGAGCCTCCGCCTCTATGTCGAAGAGCGGGTCGATTTGCTGCGGGTTCGTGAAGTCGACGCTGCCGCTGCGAATCACGTAGGTCGTGCCGAGAAAGTACACGCGCCCGCGGTCGATCTCGGCCCGCCCCAGCAGCACGGGCGCATCCGAGGTGCCCTGAAGCTGTAGCTCGGCGCGCGCCGAAAGACTCGCGAGATTGTTGTCCAGGCCGAGCGTCCCCGGGGCCCGGATCCGGATGTCGTAGCGCACGCCGCCCCCGAGCGAGGCTGTAGCGAGTCCCGCGTGCCGGATGGCCAGCAGCTCCGAGGCTACGTCGTAGCGTCGGGTCCAGGTGGCCTGGGCCACATCGATCGCGCCGGTCAGCCACTGCGAGGTCGCGTCGCCGAACAGCCGCAGCTCGGCATCGACGCTCGCGCGCAGGCCCTCGGGATAGCGCAGCGACAGGCCCTGCCCCGCACCCAGAACCTCGAAGGACTGGAGCCGTCCCGCGGCATACGCGGCTCGCCCCGTGAGTTCTATCTCACCGCCCCCGAGCGCGCCTTTCACCGCCTCGAAGTGCGCAGCCGACTCGCTGAAAAGCACCATGCCGCGGACGCTGTCGAGGCCCTGCGGAAAGCCCCGCCAGCGGAAGCCCGCGCCCTCGATGTCGAGCCGCCCATCGACGCGCGGGGCGAGCCGGGTTCCATCGACCGTGAGCGCGAGGCGAGCCGCGCCGCGGCCGCGCAAGCGGCGAGTGACCGTGGCGAGCGTTCGCAGATCTGCGTCGCCGTGGGCCTCGATCGAGAGCGGCGCGTCGGGGCGAAGGCCGAGGCTGCCGCGGACCGAGAGGCTCGTGCCCTCGCCCGCGAGCTGCAGCTCCGAGAGTGTCGCGCGGCCCGCCTCGAGGCGAACCAGCAGCGGCTCCACGTTCTTCACGGGGTAGTCTGGAAGTGCGAGCTGGATCTCGGAGAGGACGGCTTCTGCGCGCAGGCGCTGCGGGTCATCCAGCGGACCGTCAATCCGTAGCTCCCCGGTGCTGACAATGCCGGCGGCCGTTGGGAGGGCCGGAGCCAACAGGCGCAGAAACGGGTCGAGGCTGGTGTCGCTGAAGGAGACCCGCGCCACGGTCTCATGGGGTGCGCCGAGGGCCAGATGACAGGAGGCCGTGACGGCGACGCGCGGCGAGCGCACGCTCGCCTCGACCGCGAGATCGCCGTCGCCCTCGCCCGAGAGCGTGGCAACGAACGCCCCGAGGCCCTCGTCGCCGAGGAACAGGCGGGGCGACGAGAGCTGCCCTGCCAGGCGCGGCATCGCCAGCGACCCCGTCAACTGCAGGTCTCCGAAGAGCCGGCCGCCAAGGCGGACGCCGGGCGCGAGCTCGGGGAGCGCATCGTCGAGGCCCACACCTCGCAGCTCGAGAGCGCCATCGTACACATCGCCCGCCGCCAGCGTCCCGTGGAATGAGACATCTCCGCCGCCCACTCGGGCGCGGCCAGCCCTGGCATCCGTCACGTCGCCTCGGAGCTGGAGCTCCAGATCGAGATCCGCGAATGGCACGGAGGCAAAGCGACCCTCGCGGGCGGTGAGGTGGACTCGGCCCTGGGGCATGCCCCGCCGGCCCTCGACCTCGGCTTCGCCCGAGACGAGGCCGATCAGATCGAGATCCGAGTCGAGCGACCGGATGAAGTCGGTGGCGGGCCAGTCACGAAAGCGCACGCGCACGTCCAGGCCATCGTTCGCGCCGAGCTTCCCCGTTTCCGTTCGACCGTCGAGCCACAGCTCTCCGCCAGCTCGACGCAGCACGAGAGAGTGGGAGACCACTTCGTCGGCGCTCGCCGAACCCGCCCAGTCGGCTTTTCCCCAGGCGACGCCACGGTGCTCGAGGTTGCGGCCGGAGAAGCGACCCTCGAACAGTGGATCCGAGAGGCGACCCCTCCAGCGGCCCCGGAACTCCCCAGAGCCTCGCACTCCCAGCGGCGAGCCCGGAGCCGCCCCCAGGGCTCGCTGCACGCGCCGCAAGAGCTCGTCGGCGGCGATGAGATCGCTGCTCTGCGCATCGACGTCGAGATCGGTTCGATCGTCGGCCGCAATCTGTCCGCGCAGTCGCAGGCCGCCGAGCGGGGTCCGCAGATCGGCATTCTCAATCGTCTGGACGCCGGCTGCGGCGCGCCATTCGAGCCGTCCGGAGAGCGGGGTTCGCGCGTCGGAGCCGGCCTGCAAGGCGAGCGCCATGCGCCCCGAGACCTCGCGCGGCCGGCCGCGCGGCCACGACAACTCCATGCCGCCCGAAGCGCCCGCGCCGAGATCCAACGCGCCGTAGCCAAAGGTCGCACGCAGGACGCCCTCGACATCGAGCCCCTCGACGCTACCCGCTACGCTAACGGGGCCTCGACCGGGCGTCACTTCGACGTCGAGATGGGTACGCCCGCCGAGCGTCTGGAGCTCGAGCCCGCGCAGCCTGAGGCCGCCGTCGGAGCGTTCCACCTCGACGCCGAAGCGGTCGACGGCCACGCCCTGAAAACGCGCGTTCGTGCCCTCGATGCGACCTTGCGCGCGCAGCTCGCCCTTCACGAACGAGAGCGTGCCGCGGTAGCGGGCGCTGCCGCCGATCTCGAGTCCGCTTTGCACGACGTGACGGTCGAGCAAACCCAGGTCCAGGCGCCCGTTCATCAAGAAGCGCGCCTCGGGGGGCGAGCGCAGCTGCAGCTGCCCGCTATAGGCGAGGTCGGTCCCTTCGCCTCGCAGGTGGGCTGCGGCGAGCGTGAGGCGCAGCCCGTCGACGTCGACGTCGAACTCGGTGCCAAGCGGGAACTCGGGAAGCTGGCCGAAGCGAACGCGGCCGGGTGCGAACGCGACGTGGCCGAAGAGCACGCCCGCGCGGCGCGCGCTCAGACGCGCACCAAAGTCTGGGAGATCGACGGAGAGGGGGATGCGTTCGTGGTCCAGGATCACCTCGCCATGCTCGATCTCGAGGCGCCGAACCCGGAAGTCGAGACCCTCGGCTCCGCTCGCATCCGCGCTCATTCTTGGAATGTCGTCGCCGCCCGCAGCCCAGGCGTTGACCCGCACGATTGGCCGCTCGATGGTGAGCCGGGCCAGCACCACCCGCCGGCCCCACAGCGGGGCGAAGCTCGGCACCGCCACCAAGCGCTCCACTTCCAGAAACGGTGGCCCGGCACGCTCGCCATCGACGCGGAGGCCGAACACCTCGGCATGGAGTGGGAACAGATGCAGGCGAACCTCGGAGACGGAGACCGGTCGATGGAAGAACGACGTGAGCCCGGTGACGAGCAGCCTGCGGACGGCGTGGGGCGCGCGGAGCAGGCCGAAGAGGGCCAACAGCGCGAGAACGACGAGGTAAAGCCGGCGGCGTGTCACTCCAGCACGATGAGAAGCGCGCCTTGCTCAACCGCCTGACCCTCGCGAACCAGGACCTCGCGGATGCGGCCGGCTCGGGGCGCACGGATCTCATTCTCCATCTTCATCGCCTCCATGACCAGAAGGCCGTGACCGGCGGCCGCCTCCTCTCCCGGCGCAACCAGAACACGCACGATCTTGCCGGGCATGGGCGCGGTAACCCGAGCGGGTCCCGAGACGGCCTTTCTTGCCAGGCCGCCGCCGCCGCGCGTCGCATCCTGAAGCTCCACCTGGAGGGTATCCTCGGGAAACACGACCTTGTAACCCGATGCCGTCTTCTCGATGCCGAGCTCATAGCTGCGCCCGTCGATCAAGAGGCTCACGAAATCCCGGCACGTCTGGTGAAGATCGACTTCGATCGGGCGCCCGTCGAGGCGTGCCTGGTAGCGCCCTTCGCCACCCAGCACTTCCACGCGCAGCGTCCGGCCAGCGACCGTCGCGTCGAAGATCAAACCGCCCGCCTCATCGCAGGCCGTCCTTGAGGGACGCGGCTCGCCAGAGAGAGGGCGCGCTCCCGGCGGCCGGTAGCAGTCGGGCCGTCTGGCGTTCGCGCAGCGCCTGCAGCGCTGCTGCCACCGCGGCCACTTCGACCGGGCGAACACGCGCCCGATCGGAGGCGGCGAACACGTGCTCCACGAAGGACGTGTCGAAGTCGCCTTCTACGAAGGCCGGGTGGTGAAGGACTCGCTGGAAAAATGGGAGCGTCGTCTCGATGCCGAGGATCTTGTACTCGGACACAGCACGGCGCATGCGCAGGATGGCGTCCCGGCGGCTGTAGCCCCAGGCTACGAGCTTCGAAATCAGCGGGTCGTAGTGGATCGGGACCTCGTAGCCTTCGTACACGCCGGAGTCGTCGCGCACGCCGGGGCCGCCCGGCACCCGAAGCGCCACGATGCGGCCCGGGCTCGGCAGGAAGCCGCGCTCCGGGTCCTCGGCGTAGACACGGCACTCGATGGCGTGGCCGCGCTGGCTCAGCTCCTCCTGGCGGAACGGCAGTCTCTCCCCGCGTGCGATTCGGATCTGGAGCTTCACCAGGTCCTCGCCAGTGACGACTTCGGTCACAGGATGCTCCACCTGGAGCCGCGTGTTCATCTCGAGGAAGAAGGGGTTACGCTCCGCATCCACCAGGAACTCGATCGTTCCCGCGTTCACGTAACCCGACTTCCGGACGAGCGCGACGGCGGAGGCGCCCATCCGCTCGCGCAGCTCCGGTGTCAGGAACGGCGACGGGCTCTCCTCGATCACCTTCTGATGGCGCCGCTGGATCGAGCACTCGCGCTCGAAGAGATGGACCGCATTCCCGTAGCTATCGGCAAGGACTTGGATCTCGATGTGCCGAGGCCGTTCGATCGCCTTCTCGAGATAGACGCTGGCGTCGTCAAAGGCGCTCTTCGCCTCGCCCTGTGCCCGCGCCAGCGCCGCTTCGAGGTCAGCGGCCTTCGCCACCAGGCGCAGGCCCTTGCCTCCGCCCCCAGCTGCCGCCTTCAGCATCAGCGGGAAGCCGATGCGCGCGGCCTCGCGCCGCAGCGCCAAGATGTCGGCTACCGGCGCGAGCGTGCCGGGCACGACGCTCACGCCAGCCGCGACGGCCACGCGTCGCGCCGAGGTCTTCTCGCCCATCAGCGCGATCGTCTCGCTGCGCGGGCCGATGAACACGACTCCCGCGTCCTCGCAGGCCTTCGCGAACGCGGCGTTCTCCGCCAGAAAGCCGTAGCCGGGGTGGATCGCATCCGCGCCAGTGCGCTTCGCCACCTCGAGGATGCGGTCGATCCGCAGGTAGCTCTCGCGTGACGGCGCCGGGCCCACGCCGTAGGCCTCGTCGGCCATCCGGACGTGGAGTGCTGGCCGGTCCGCTTCGGAATAAACGGCGACGGTAGCGATGCCCATCTCGCGGCAGGCACGGATCACCCGAACAGCGATCTCGCCGCGGTTGGCGATTAGGATTTTCTGGAAGGAGCGCTCGGCCATCGCTGTCAGAGCGGGATGTTGCCGTGCTTCTTGGGCGGGTTCTTGTCCCGCTTGGTGCGGGTCATGTCGAGACCCGCGATGATTTTGCGCCGGGTCTGGCGCGGCTCGATCACCTCATCGATGAAGCCGCGATCCGCTGCCGCGTAAGGGTTTGCGAACTTCGCGCGGAACTCGTCGACCTTCTCCTTGCGCACGGCCTCCGGGTCGGCAGCCTGCTGGAGCTCGCGGCGATACAGAACGTTCACGGCGCCCTCGGGTCCCATCACCGCAATCTCGGCACCCGGGTAGGCGAAGTTCAGGTCGTTGCGCAGGTGCTTGCTCGCCATCACGCAATAGGCGCCGCCGTACGCCTTGCGGGTAATCAGCGTGATCTTCGGAACCGTCGCCTCGGCGAAGGCGTAGAGCAGCTTCGCGCCGTGGCGGATGATGCCGCCGAACTCCTGCGCTGTGCCCGGCAGGAATCCGGGCACGTCCTCAAAGGTCACGAGCGGCAGGTTGAAGGCATCGCAGAAACGCACGAAGCGGGCCGCCTTGATCGAAGCGTCGATGTCGAGGCAGCCGGCCAGCACGGCCGGCTGGTTCGCGACGATGCCGACGGCGCGGCCAGCGAAGCGCGCGAAGCCCACCACGATGTTCGGGGCAAAGTGTTCGTGGACCTCGAGGAAGCGTCGATCGTCCACAACCACTTGGATCAGCTGTTTGATGTCGTAGGGCTTGTTGGCTTCGGCCGGGATCAGCGTGTCCAGGCTCGGATCCTCGCGGGCGGAGGGGTCTTCGGTCGGAACGGGCGGCGGCTCCTCGAGGTTGTTCGACGGCAGGTACGAAAGCAGCTCGCGGATCAGCGCGAGACAGGCGCGGTCGTCGTCCACGGCGAAGTGAGCAACGCCCGACTTGGCGTTGTGGGTGAGGGCCCCGCCCAGGTCTTCCTTCGTGACGTCCTCGTGGGTCACCGTCTTGATCACGTCGGGGCCGGTCACGAACATGTACGAGGTGTCCTTCACCATCACGTTGAAGTCAGTGATGGCGGGCGAGTAGACGGCGCCGCCTGCGCACGGGCCGAGAATGGCGGAGATCTGCGGCACGACGCCCGAGGCGAGCGTGTTGCGCAGGAAGATGTCCGCGTAGCCCCCGAGCGAGGCGACGCCCTCCTGGATGCGCGCTCCGCCCGAGTCGTTGAGGCCGATGACGGGCGCGCCCATCTTCATCGCGAGGTCCATGACCTTGCAGATCTTCTGGGCGTTCGTCTCGGATAGGCTGCCGCCGAAGACCGTGAAGTCCTGCGCGAAGACGTAGACGAGCCGGCCAGCAACGCGCCCGTAGCCCGACACGACGCCATCGCCGGGGATCTTCTGCTCGGCCATGCCGAAGTCCAGGCAGCGGTGCTCCACGAGCTTGTCGAGTTCTTCGAAACTGCCCTCGTCGAGCAGGATCTCGACGCGTTCGCGGGCCGTGAGCTTGCCTTCCGCGTGCTGGCGCTGCTGGCGTTCCGGGCCGCCGCCCGCCTCGGCGCGCTGAACCTTGTCACAAAGCACGTCCATACCCGGGTCGGTCAAAGGCCCGCTCCTTGTCCAGAGTCTTTGCTAGTTCGGAAGGCCGCAGGCTCCGCTGCCGCAGGCCCCCTGGCCGCAGGCGGGGGCCTCGCAGCCCCGCACGGCCGCGGCGTCCGAGCCGGAGGACGAGGCGACGGCGAAGGTCGACAGCTGCTTTTCGACCGAGGCGCTGCCGCAGCCCGGGCAATCCACGGCGTCACCCCAGCGCCTGACGAGCTTCTCGAATTTCGAGCGGCAGTCGTCGCAAACGTATTCGTAGATCGGCATGAGCGTTCCTAGCGGGCCCTCTCGCCCATCTCCTTGGCAAGCAGGCTGGGATTCGTCGTGATGCCGTCGACGACGCCAAGGGCCGCGCCTTCCTTGATCTCCGCGAGATTGGCCGTGTCCAGAAAGATCTTCATCGCCTTCCTCTCTACCTCACTGTGACCGGATTCCGGAGCGTCCCGACGCCCTCGACCTCGATCTCCACCACGTCCCCGGGCTTCAGGGGCCCGATCCCGGCCGGCGTGCCGGTAGAGATGATATCCCCAGGACGCAGGCTCATCACGCGCGACACGAACCACACCAGGTACTCCGGCGGAAAGATCAGCTGCGAGGTCCGGCTGTTCTGCCGCAACGCCCCGTTCACCCGGCCGCTCACGGCGAGGTCGCCGAGCTCGATGCCCGTGGCGAGACACGGCCCGATCGGGCAGAACGTGTCGAAGCCCTTGGCGCGTGTGAACTGGACGTCCTTATCCTGCAGCTCGCGCGCCGTGACGTCGTTCACGCACACGGCGCCCAGGATGCGCTCGCGGGCGGCTTCGGGGGAAGGCAGATCCTTCGTCTCACGGGCGATCACGATTCCCATCTCGGCTTCGTGGTCGACCCGGCCCGCCCATGCGGGGATCCGGATCGACTCTCCCGGCCCGATCACACTGGTCTCGGGCTTCAGGAACATGAGCGGCTCTTTCGGCACGCTCGCGCCCCGCTCGGCAGCGTGATCCTTGTAGTTCAGACCGATCGCGACGATCTTCGACGGTGTCACCGGCGCGAGCAGGCGCACCGTGTCGAAGGCGATCGTCTGGTCGCGGTCGCGCGTCCCCGCGTAAGGATCGCCGCTCAGGAGCCGGAGGCGCCCCGCGCCGTCCTCGCGGGCCCAGGCGGGGCCTTCCTGCGTGGCGACGCGGTAAAGCTTCATGGCCAGGAGGCCTCGGCCGGCGCGGACGGAGGGCTCTCGTTGCCCGCCTGGTCCACGGCGGTGACGCTGTAACGATGGCGCTTGTCCCGGCTGACCGTGGTGTCTCGGAACGAAGTCGTCGGAACGATCACTTCGCCGATCCGTTCGGGCTCGGCGCCCTTGACGGCACGCTGGACCCGGTAGCTCGCCAGGTCGGTCTCAACGGAAGGGCTCCAGCTAACCTCGATGCCGTTTTCCACGGCGAGCGTCGTGACGCCCGCTGGCGCCGCGGGGGCGGTGACGTCTTCGACCTTGAGGCAGACCTCGTTCGAGGCATCACTCTCGATCAGCGGGTCGGTCGAGATGGCGGTTCGCACCAGGTAGCAGAGCTCGTCGCCCAGGCTTGCGGCGGTGTCATCGTAGTGCGGCGCCTCGACCGCCTGCGACGTCAACGCCGCTGTGTAGTCAACGCTCTTCGCTCGGCGGTAGACGAGAAACCCGCCGGGCTGCGGGGGCAAGGGGGGCTCCGGGGCGGCACTCGGCGCGGGCGAGGGCTGCGGGATCGCACCCGGGGTCGCAGCGGCGGCCGGTGCGGCCGAAGCCGGGGTGGAATCGGCCGGCGGGGAGGGAGGCGTCGCGCCTGAAGCCCCAGACGGTTGGGGCGGAGTCTGAGGCGGCAGCACGGCACTCGTGGCCGGCCGGCCCGGCGCTGGCCCGCCCGGGCCCAAGCCGGGCGCCGGCGGGCGGGTGCTGACTCCCGGGTGCTTCAGCGCCGGTGACGGCGTGGGCGCGGGTGCCGGGGGCGCTGTGAGCCAGCACGGCATCGGGTCCGGGGCGACCCAACTGAGCGCGACGCCGGAGACGCTGGAGCGAGCGATCAACTCCGCTGGGGCCGGAAGCTCTGGCTGGACCGTGAAGGAGACGACGGGCGTTTGAACCGACTTGCGGTTCTGGTGTGAGGCCCGCGCCGCAATCCGGAGGGCCGTGCCGATTGCCGGCAATGGCTCGGTCAACTCGAGACGCTCCCCCGGAGCCACCTTGCGGGTCGAAGCCTGCGCGGACTTGGCGAAATCGCCATCTCCCTCGAGGCGCAAGAGTTCCAGGTCGAGTACCGGCAGCCGCGAGCCGTCGCTCGAGGCGCGTGGCGTCACGAGCCGGACGACGAGCTCCTTGCCTCGCTGCGAGATCGCAAGTCCCGTGACGGGTTGGGGTGTCGGGCGCAGTGGCGGCAGCGGGTCGCCACGCTTGCCGCAGGCCACGAGCACCAGGCCCAGGGCGAGGAAGGGGGTTTTCTTCAGGAAGGAAAGCTGCCGCATGGAGTTACCGGCGTTCCATCTCGAAAGCGTAGTATAGCCTTCGTGAACCCGAAGGCCGTGGCTCTGGTCTCGGGCGTCTTCACGCTGTCGCTGGCGGCGGGGCCCACTTCCTGCGCGGCTCGACCGCAACGGCCGCAGATCATTTCATCTCGGCGGCCTGCAACACGTAGCCCATGAGCTCGGTGGTACGCGCGACGTGCTGCCCGGTCTTCCCGTCGAGATAGGAAAGACCCGCGCTCACGCGCGCAAGATCGTAGCGGCGCTGGGCCTGGGTCCTTGTCGACAGCTCGCGTAACTGCGCGTCGAGACGCTGCGCCTGCCGCTCCTCGCTCTCGCGCAGCAGCGCCTGAACACGCTCGAGGACGGCGGCATCGCCGCCTCCGGCCGGAGCCACCACGGGCACGATCGCGGCGCGCAGCTCGTCGAGCTGGCGCCGGTGCCGCAGCTCGGCCGCTCTTAGCTCCCCAAGCGCGTCGGCGCCTCGGCCGAGCCGCAAGGCGAAGCGGCCCTCCTCGAGACGCAGCTCCGAGCCGGAGAAGGCGAAGCCGGCGCTGAGGGCGAGTACCAAGCCGGCTGCCGCTGCCAGCGGCGCTTGGAAGCGAGGCCGGGAGGCGGTAGCGCCCCGCGAGCGCGTGAGCTCGGGCAGCTTCCAGGCGCCGAGATCGCGCCGGACGCGGCGCAGCGCCGCCCTCTCCTCGCGGCACGCCGCGCATACCGCCACGTGCTGATCGACCCGACGCGAGGCTTCGGCGGAGGCCTCGCGGTAGAGCGCCTCCATCATCTCGCCGCGAACCACTGCACACTCCATCGTCTGCCCCCTTGTTTCTTCGGTCAGGGCAAGGGCGCCGGCACGGGCGCCGCGCTCCTGATGCCCTGCCTTTCGAGCCGCAGCCGCAGCTGCCCGAGGCCGCGGTACAAGCGCGTCTTCACCGTCGACAACGGCACGTCCAGGATTTCGGCAATCTCGAGAAACGTGAGGTCCTGGTACTCCTTCAATACGATCACTTCGCGTTGCTCGTCGGGGAGACCGCTCACGGCGTCTGCCACGGCACGCGACAGGGCGCCGGCTAGGGCGAGCTCCAGAGGGCTCGGCCCATGCGCCGAGGAACGTAGCGACCCCGCGTCCGTCTCGAGCACTTCGAGACCCACCAGGGTGCGGCCCTTCCGGCGACGCATCCGGTCCCGGCACTGGTTGAGCGCAATCTGGTAGAGCCATGACGAAAAACGAGCTTCGCGCTTGAAGGAGCCCAGCGCTCGATAAGCCTTCAGGAAGCTCTCCTGGCAGAGGTCCCGAGCCTCGTCCTCGGTTCCCATCACCCTGTAGATTGCCGCCTGGATCTTCCGCTCCCAGCGACGCACTAGATCATCGAAGGCGGAGAGATCCCCCGCCTGGAACGCATCCACCAGCTCTTCGTCGGTGGCGCTCATCTACCCTGGCTTGTGGGACGTTGCCAACGCCTGGAAGGTCTAGTATCTGTCTATATGAAGATTTTCAAGCTCGGGAATGTGTCTTGCTGTATATACGGAGAATATGGCGTGTATCGACGTGCGTGTAGCGCTGCGTTGTGGAGAGGCTCGCGTGACCCAGAAGTTCCTGAATAGCACGGAGATCGGCACCCCGCTCGAGCAGATGGGTGGCGAAGCTGTGGCGAAGGGCGTGCGGACTGATCTTCTGTGTCAATGCGGCCTGGTCCATCCTTCGCGTCAGGATGGCGCGCACACTTCGATCTGTCAATCGCCCCCCCCGAGCGTTGACGAACAGCGCTTCGCTTTGCGGCCGTGCTCGCAACCGCGCCGCGAGATAGGCGCGAAGCGCCGCCTGGGCTCGTGTCCCGAATGGAACGACGCGCTCCTTTCGACCCTTCCCGAGGACCCGAAGCAGCCGCTCGTCGAGGTCGACTTCCCCGAGGTTGAGGCCAACCAGTTCCCCGCAACGGATGCCGGCGCCGTAGAGCAGTTCGAGGATCGCGCGGGCGCGCAAGACCGCGTCGCCTTCCCCCGGCACGTCGAGCAGCGTGGCCACTTGCGCTTCATCGAGATGGACGGGAATGCGTTTTTCAGGTCGGGGTGATAGCAGCGCTCGGGCTGGGTTCTTGGTGAGCGTACCTTCCCGACAGAGGTAGCGGAAGAAGCTACGCAGGCTCGCGAGCTTCCGCGCCGCGGAGGTCTTCTTGAGGCCGGCCCGGTGGAGCCGGGCGAGAAAGGCGCGGATCAGCAGGTGGTCAACGTCTTGCGGCCGCGCCGCGCGCCCCAACTGCTCCCGCAGATGCTCGGTGAACTGGTGGAGGTCTTCGCCGTAGGCCTTCACCGTGTGCGCCGAGGAGTTACGCTCGTTCTCGAGATAGCGGAGGAAGGCCGCCCTCGCCTTCTTCACTGGCTCAGGCGGTGGCGGGCGTCGTGCCCAGGAACGGGCTCGTGTCGAGACCGGCCTCAAACCGGGACAGGCTGGCGAGGGCCCGCTGGGCGAGCGCCAACCGCTTCTGGGCCTTGTCGCGCTCGCGCACTGGCAGGTCAGGGAGAAGCCCGAACGAGATGTTCGTTGGCTGGTAGTGCTCGGCGTCGCTGCGAGAGATGTACCGGCCGAGGGCGCCCAGGGCGGTGTCTTCGGGGAACGCCACCGGCCTTTCGCCCCGAGCGCAGCGCGCAGCACCGATCCCGGCGAGCAACCCCGAAGCGGCCGATTCCACATAGCCCTCGACACCGGACATCTGACCGGCGAAGAACAGGCCGGGGCGCCGGCGCGTCTCGAAGGTGGGCTCGAGGGTTCGGGGCGCATTCACGTAGGTGTTGCGATGGATCATGCCGAAGCGCACGAACTCGGCCTTCTCGAGGCCGGGGATCATCCTGAAGATGCGCGCCTGCTCGCCCCACTTGAGCTGGGTCTGGAAGCCGACGACAGAGAAGTGGCTGGCCGCGAGGTTGTCCTGGCGAAGCTGGACCACGGCGTGGGGGCGCCTTCCCGTGCGTGGCTCGATGAGGCCGACAGGCCTCATCGGCCCGAACAACAACGTTGCCGGCCCGCGGCTCGCGATCACTTCGACGGGCAGGCAGCCCTCGAAGAAGAACTCTTTCTCGAAGGCATGGAGCGTGGCGCACTCGGCGCTGGTCAGGGCCTCGTAGAACGCGGCGTACTGCGCTTCGGTCAAGGGGCAGTTGACGTAGTCATCGCCACCCTTGCCGTAGCGAGAGGCGCGGAAGACACGGTCGAAATCGATCGACTCGGCCTCGATCACAGGCGAGACGGCGTCGTAGAAATGCAGCTGTTTCTCGCCCGTAAAGCTGGCGATTTCAGCGGCTAGGGCGGCGGAGGTGAGCGGGCCCGTCGCGACGATGCTGACCCGGGCTTCCGGGATCCGCAGCACTTCGCCACGCTCGATGTGCACCCCTGGTAACCCCGCCACGGCCTCCGTGACGCGCTGCGCGAACAGGGCCCGATCGACCGCGAGAGCGCTGCCAGCGGGAACCCTCACGGCGTCGGCGATGCGCAGAATCAGCGAGTCCATGCGCCGCATTTCTTCCTTGAGCAGTCCCGCTGCCTGATCCAGGGCGTTGCCGCGAAGGCTGTTGGAACAGACGAGCTCGGCGAGATCGCCGGTCTGATGGACGGGTGTCGCCACGAGCGGCCGCATCTCGTGCAGGTCGACGCCGATGCCACGCCTTGCCAGCTGCCAGCAGGCTTCGCTGCCCGCGAGGCCGCCGCCTACGATCGTCACGCGCGCCGTCATGCCGCCTCGCGCTTGTAGTGGCAGCTCTCGTTGCCGCAGAAGACGACCTTGCCCTCCTTCTTCGTTTCTTTCTCGAGCAGGTAGGGGCGGCCACAGTCGGGGCAGGGCTCGGGAATGGGCCGGTGGTACGCGGTGAACTTGCACTCGGGATAGCGTCGGCAGCCGTAGAAACTGCGGCCCCAGCGGCCCTTGCGCTCGACCACCTGGCCCTGGCTGCACTCCGGGCAGAGCAGGCCGATCTCCTTGGACTCTTTCTTCTTGATGTACTTACAAGTGGGGTAGTTGCTGCACGCGATGAACGGTCCAAAGCGGCCACGCCGCCACATCAGGTCGTTGCCGCAGTCGGGACACTTCTCGTCGATCGGGGCCAACTGTTCGACCTGGAGCTTGCCATCCGACCCGCGCACCAGGCGCTTGGTGGTTTTGCACTCGGGATACAGGCTGCACGCGAGGAAGGCGCCGAAGCGGCCCTTGCGCAAGACCATCGCCTGGCCGTCCTTCGGGCAGGTCTCCTTCGCGACGTCCTCGTGGAGCTCGGGGGTGTCGGTGCCCTCGCCCCCGGCGAGTTGGCGGGTGTTCTTGCACGTGGGGTAGTTCGAGCAGGCGAGGAATTTTCCGTAGCGGCCCCACTTGATAACCATCGGGGAGCCGCACTTGTCGCAGACCTCGTCGGTCTTCTCCTCCATCGCCTTTACGTCCTTCATCTGCTTGGAGGCGAGTTTCAGGTCCTTCTCGAACTTCTTCCAGAACTGCGTGAGGGTGTTGAGGAGGTTGTCCTTGCCTTCCTCGATCTCGTCGAGCTCCTTCTCGATCTCGGCGGTGTAGCCGACGTTCATGACGTCCTGGAAGTGCTCAACGAGGAGGTCGGTGACGAGAAACCCGAGCTCGGTGGGGTAGAGCTTGGCCTCGCGTTTCTCCATGTACTCGCGCGCCTCGATCGTCGCGATGATCGAGGCGTAGGTGGAGGGCCGGCCGATGCCGTTCTCCTCGAGCTCCTTCACGAGGCTCGCCTCGGAAAAGCGGGGCGGCGGCTGCGTGAAGTGCTGGTCCGTGTCGAGCTTGCCCAGCTTCAGGATATCGCCCTCGCTAAGGGGCGGGAGCTGGGCGCCGGTCTCCTCGGGGGCGGTGTCGTCGGCCTGGGCCGCCGCGTTTTCGTCCTTGGGCTTTTCCTCGCGGCGCTCGTCGGGACTCTCTTCGTAGACCGCCAGGAAGCCCTTGAACCTTAGCGTCGAGCCCTTGGCGCGAAGCAGGTACGCCGCCGCTTCGATGTCCACGATCGTCTCGTCGTACACGGCGGGCTTCATCTGCGAGGCGACGAAGCGGTTCCAGATCAGCCGATACAGGGCCAGCTCGTCCTTGCCGAGAAAGCGCTTCACAGACTCGGGGTCGCGCTCGAGATAAGTGGGACGGATCGCTTCGTGGGCGTCCTGGGCGTCTTTCTTGCTCTTGTAGAAGAGCGGCTTCTCGGGCACGTGCTCGGCCCCGTACAGCGACTCGATCCGGCTGCGGACTGCGCTGAGCGCGTCGTCGGAGACGCGCGTCGAGTCGGTTCGCATGTAGGTGATGAGACCGACGCTGCCGTCACCACCGAGCTCGATGCCCTCGTAGAGGCGCTGCGCCACCTGCATCGTCTTCTTGACCGAAAAGCGTAGCTTCTTGAAGGCCTCCTGCTGCAGCTTCGAGGTGATGAAGGGCGGCACGGGGAAGCGACGACGCTCCTTGGCCTGGATCTTCTGGACGCGGAAGCTCGCGGTCTCGAGATCCTTGCGGACGTCCGCTGCCTGCGCGCCGTTCCCGATCTCCAGGTTCTTGCCATTCTTCTTGATCAGGTTGGCCGGGAAGAGCGGCGGCTGTTTCGCCGCGAGGTGAGCCAGAACGGTCCAATACTCCTCGGGTACGAAGGCCTTGATCTCGCGCTCGCGGTCGCAGAGCAGCCTCAGGGCCACCGATTGGACGCGGCCCGCCGAGAGGCCGCGGCGAACCTTGTCCCACAGGATCGGGCTCACCTTGTAGCCCACGAGACGGTCGAGGATGCGGCGGGTCTGCTGGGCGTCGACCTTCTTCTGATCGACCTCGACGGGATTTTCGAAGGCGGCCTGGACCGCCTTCTTCGTGATCTCGTTGAAGACGACGCGCCGGTACTTCTTCTTCGAGCGACCACCGAGCGCCTCGGAGAGATGCCAGCAGATGGCCTCGCCTTCGCGGTCGGGGTCGGCCGCGAGGAAGATCGTCTGAGCGTCCTTGGCCGCAGCCTTGAGTTCGTCCAGGACCTTCTTGCGCGTCGGCAGGACCTCGTACTCTGCCTCGAAGCCCTTCTTCACGTCGACGCCCAGCGTCTTCTTGGGCAGATCGCGGACGTGGCCCATCGACGCCTTCACGACGAAATCGCTCCCGAGATATTTGTTGATCGTCCTGGCCTTTGCGGGCGATTCGACGATCACGAGGTTCTTCGCCATCGCCCCTACTTTAGACCGGGTTTCAAGCCCTGACGAAAAGGGGGCCCGGAAGGCGGCGCACTTTCGCGCCCATTTCCAGCTCGGTGAGACGGGCCAGAAGTTCCGGCAGCGGGCGGCCCGATCGGGCTGCCAGGTCCTCGAGACTTGCGGGCACGTCGGGCCGCAGGGCGCCGAGGACGGCGTCCTCCGAGGGCAGGGGGCGCGGCGCAGAAAGCTCCAAATGGAGCTCGGCGGCGACGTCCGCGGCGTCCCTCACCAAGAGCGCGCCATCGCGGATGAGGGCGTTGGGGCCGAAGCACCGCTCGTCGGACGGATGGCCCGGTACGGCCATCACGTCGCGGCCTTCCTCGAGGGCCACGCGCGCCGTGATCAAGGCTCCGCTGCGTCTGGTCGCTTCGACCACGATCGTGGCTCGTGCCAAGCCGGCGATGATCCGGTTCCGGCGCGGAAAGTTGTCGGCAAGCGGCCCGCTTCCGAGCGGGCACTCGGCGAGTACCGCGCCGCCGGCCGAGACGATGGCGCCGGCCAGCTTCGTGTTTTCCACCGGATAGATGCCGTCCATGCCCCGGCCCTGGATCGCGAGCGTCACGCCTCCCGCATCCAGGGCCCCCTGGTGCGCGGCGGTGTCGATGCCTCGCGCCAGGCCCGAGACGATCACGACGCCGCCCCTGGCCAGATCCCGCGCGAGGGCTCGCGCCGTTGTGACGCCCTGCGGGGAGGCTCCCCGCGCGCCTACTATCGCCGCCGCGGGGAGCTCCGACCGGCAACTCTCGAGGCTGCCGCGGACGTAGAGCACACTCGGCGGGTCGAAGATCTGGCGCAGCAGGGTGGGATAGTCCGGATCGTCGAGCCCGACGAGGCGCAGGCCCAGTGCTGCGGAGCGCTGCTGCTCCGCTTCGGCAGCACGCGCTGCTGCGCCGCTGCGCAGACGCGCTATCGACTCGGCGGGCAGGATGCTGCGCGCTGCTTCGGGCTGCTCCGCGAGGGCGCGAAGCGGCCCCAGGGCCCGAAGCTCGAGGATCTTGCGTGGCCCGATGTCGGCGAGAAGGGCAAATGTCAGCAACTCGAAAGGTGTGTCCAAGGCGCTCATGACGCTCCTGTGGGGCGGGGAGAGCGCCCGGAAAATCGGGCCTCATTCTAAGGGCGGGCCCCGGCCGCCCAAGGTCCAATCGCTGTCCCTCCAAGGGCACACAGGGCGTCCCGGCCATGGGACACCGGTGCGCGGCTATGCCGCCCAAAGCCCCCCGCTTGCTGCCGCAAGGCGTGTGGCACCAGCCTTGCTTTGCCCGGGGGTGGCCGATAAGATCGGAAGCGTCCGTTGTTCAATGGAGCTTGGATTGAGATTCGCCGCCCCGCTTCTATCGCTGGTACTGCTGGGCGGCGGCGCTAGCGCGTTTGCGTCCGTGGCCGATAAGGAAGTCCACTTCGGCCTCGACGTGGCCAAGAAGGGACTCTGGCAAGAAGCCCGCTTCCGTTTCGAGAAGGCCGCGCAGCTCGATCCGGAGAATGCCTCCGCTTTCAACAACCTGGCCGTGGCGCTCGAGCAGCAGGGCGAATTCGAAAAGGCGCGTGAGATGTACGAGAAGGCCCTGGCGCTGAAGCCGGGGAGTCCTCTGATCCAGCAGAACTACGACCTGTTCCGAGAGGCTGATGACAAGCGCAACCGGAAGGCGCGGAAGCTCAAGACGCCTTAGCGCCGCGTGGCTCGCCGCGGCCCTTTGGACCGGGGGCTGCGCGAGCTTCGTCGAGATTCCGATCGAGACGCCGCTGCAGTCGAAGCTCGACGTCTCGCGCTTTCGGCGCGTGCTGGTGGCGGGCTTCGTGACGGAGCCCGGCGCCTCCGACGTGGACCTTTCGTCCGAGACCTCGCGGCTGCTGCAAAACCAGCTTCGCTCGGTGTCACGGCTGCAGGTGCTGGAGCCCGACCGGCCACCGATCCACGACGCTCTCGACCGCATCAAGGGCTCGCTCGCGGAGGACGATCGCTGGACGAAGCTCTCGCGCGAGCAGTTCCGCCTCGAGGCCGACAAGATCCTCGGCGACGGCGAGTACTGGCGCAAACTCGGCGAGGAGTACCAGACCCCGCTGATCGTGACAGGCCGGGTGTCCTTCGATGAGCAGAGCCGCTCGGGCTTCCAGGCCGACGAGCGTGTCGTGCGCGACCCCGCGACGAGCCGCGCGCGGCTGGTGCGTGGCAACCGCTTCCTCGAGCGCAAGGCCTTCACGCTCTCGGCCGATTTCGTCTTCGTCGACGGCAAGACCGGCGAAACCCTGCACAAGGAGAAGTTCTCAGAGGAAGTTCTCTACAGTGAAGATCAGAAGGTTTCGCCCCTGTCCTCCTATTTCGAGCTGATGGACCGGCTGCTCCCGAACTTCCTCGGGGTGATAGCACCCCAGCGGATTCGAGGCACCCGTGTCCTGCTGCCCTAGGGTTAACGCGAAATGAAGACGCGGCTCTTGATCCTCGGCTGTGCCCTGGCGCTCCTGCCGGGAGGCGCCGCCTTTGCCCAGTTTTTCCCGTACTTCGGCAAGAACAAGGTCAAGTACGACAGCTTCGCCTGGCGCGTCTACAAGAGCCCGCACTTCGAGATCTACTACTACCCCGAGTTCGAGCAGCACCTGGGGCGGCTCGCCTCCTACGCCGAGAGCGCCTACCAAAAGATCTCCTCCGAGCTGAAGCACGAGATAGCGTTCGCGATCCCTCTGGTCCTGTACAAGACCCACTCCGAGTTCGAGCAGACGAACCTCGTCTCCGGCTTCGTTCCCGAGGCGGCGCTGGCTTTCACCGAGCCGATCCGGAACCGGATGGTGGTGCCCATCGACGAGCCGCCGGATCGACTCCAGGGACTGATCACCCACGAGCTCGTGCACGTCTTCGAGTTCGACCTGATCCCGCGGAGCCTGTTCCAGCGCAGCGTGCCGCTGTGGGTCGACGAGGGTCTCGCCGACTATCTGCGCGGGCTGTGGGATCCGCTCGACGTGATGATGATCCGCGAAGGCGCTGTCTCCGACCAGGTGCCGAAGATCTCGCGCAGCCAGTACGAGAGCCTGTCGGGACGCGAAGCCTACAACTACGGCCATGCCGCCTTCGAGTTCATCGAGGCCCGCTACGGCAAAGAAGGCATCCGCCAGTTCCTCTACACCTGGCGCAAGAACGTCATCGGCGGCAGCCTCGACGACATCTACATGCAGGCCTTCAGGATCAAGCCTGAGGAGTTCGACGAGGCCTTTGAAAAATGGCTGAAAGAGCGCTTCAAGCCGTTCCGCGACAAACAACGCCCGAGCGACTACGGCAAGAACCTGTCCCCAAACCCCGAACGCACGCGCTTCATCCAGGTCTTCAGCTTTGCGCCTTCACCTTCAGGAGAGATGGTCGCCGCCCTCACCGGCAACCGCGCCGACGCCGAGGCCGACCTCGTGTTGCTCTCGGCCCTAGACGGCACCGTGATCAAGAACCTCACCTCGGGCTATACGAACCGCTACGAAGACATCCACATCAACATCAACTCGCAGACGATCGGCCGCTCGCTCAGCTTCGACGCGAAGGGCGACAGCATCGCTTTCCTGGCCCGCCACGGCAAGGGGCGCAGCCTGTTCCAGGTCGCGGTCCTTTCCGGAGAGGTCTTGCGCCGCGTGCCGATCCCGCTCGACCAGGCCGACTCGCCCTGCCTCACGCCCGACGGCCGGGGAGTGCTGCTCTCGGGACTGAAGGAGGGCGTCTCCGACATCTACTACGTAGATCTCGAGACGGCGGAGCTGCGCAATCTGACCCAGGATCCCTTCGCCGACAGCGACCCGCAGGTCTCCCCGGACGGCACGCTCGTGGCCTACGCGCGGCGTGTCAGCGGGCACGACAAGCTGTATCTCTTCCCGCTTCAGAACCCCCAGAAGAAGATGCCGCTCACCTTCGGCGTCTACGACGACGAGACCCCCGCGTTTTCCTCGGATGGCACGAAGCTCTTCTACGCCTCGAACGAGGACGGTGAGGTCTACAACATCCGTGTCCTGGACCTGAAGACCGGGGCGATCGACCAGTTCACCGACGCCGTCGGCGGCAACATGGCCCCGTTCCCGCTCAAGGCGCGGGGCGGCGACCGGCTTGCCTTCATCAGCTATTTCAAAGGCGCGTTCGGCCTCTACGCGAGAGAGTTGGTAGAGCCGGCACGCGCGGTCGATCAGGACGTGCGGGTGACGGCCGAAGCGATTCTCGACTTCGAGCCCGACGTCACCCACCAGATGGTGCCCGAGAACAAGCGCAGCAAGGGATTGTTCGAGAAGCTCTACCTGGTCGGGCGACCACCGCTGAACGTGGGCGTCACCTCGGGCGGCGACTTCTATGGCGGCTCGCAGGTCGAGCTGACCGACATCCTCGGGGACCAGAACTTCACGCTGACGGCGTTCTCGGTCCGCGAGTTCCGCACTTACCAGGGCACCTACATCAACCTCGGCTCGCGCTTCCAGTACGGGCTCACGGCCTTCGATTCGACGAGTTTCTTCTTCACCTCGCCCGTCAGGTTCAACCAGGGGTTCTCGCGCTCGGGGGCCTTCGCGACGACGCGGCAGTACGGAGCTTCGCTGACAGGCCAGTACCCGCTCGACAAGCTGCGCCGGCTGGAAGTCGCCGCGGGCTTCTACAAACTGCGCCAGCGCTTCGAGAACCCAGAGGTGCAGCGCCTCGCCGAAGAACAGGCGGCCGCGGCTGGCATCCCCTTCTACCTGTACAACGGCACGCTCCTGCCGGTTTCCATCGGCCTGGTCCAGGAGACGACGCGCTTCGCGGGCTTCGGGCCACTGAGCGGCTCGACATTCCGGATCGCCGCCGGGACCAGCGTCGGGGGCTCGCTGCGCCGGACGACGCTCGACGTCGACCTGCGCAAGTACCTGCGCCTCGGGTCCACGACGACGCTGCTGGCGTTCCAGGCGCGTGGCTTCAAGTCGTTCGGGGACGCGCCGGAGATCTTCTATTTCGGCGGCAACCAGGAGCTGCGCGGCTACCCGTATCTCTCCTTTGCGGGCAACGAGGGCTTCCACGCGAACGCGGAGCTGCGCATCCCCCTGATCGACGTGGCCGCGACGCCGATCGGGCTCGTGGGGCCCCTGCGCGGCACGGTCTTCTTCGGCGTCGGTGGCGCCCGCTACAAGGGGGACACGAGCTACAAGTTCTCGACCAGCGATCCGGGGCGCTCCTACGTCAATGATCCGATCTTTGGCGAGGAGGTTTCGGGATTCCGGCTCGTCGACGGGCGCGCTTCCTACGGACTCGGGCTGCAGTTCTTCTTCCTCGGCTACCCGATGCACTTCGACTGGTCGAAGTTCACCGACCTGCAGGTGGTTTCGAGAAGCAGCGAGTTCACGTTCTGGATCGGGCTCGATTTCTAGCAAGGCCTGACCCCGCCATGAGTGGACAGGGCGTCTTGACCAAAGCGAAGCGCTCATGCTAAATTCTTGCGTTTCGAAGGAGCTGTTCCAGGGAGGCATCTGAGCGTGTATGCGATCGTAAAGGCCGGAGGCAAGCAGTACCGGGTGGAAAAGGGCGACACGATCTATGTCGAGCTCTTGGCCGCCCCCGTCGGTGAGAAGGTCACCTTGGAGGAGGTTCTGCTGGTCTCCGGCGAGGGTGAGACCCGCGTGGGTGCGCCCCGAGTCGACAAGGCCTCGGTCGTCGGCACGGTCCTCGAACAGGGACGCGACCACAAGATCCGTGTCTTCAAATATAAGAAGCGTAAGCACTACCGGCGCACCCGCGGCCATCGACAGTCGTACACGGCGCTGCGGATCGACGCCATCCAGGCCTAGGAAGACAGCATGGCTCACAAGAAAGGGCAGGGCTCGAGCCGCAACGGGCGGGACAGCAATTCCCAACGGCTGGGCGTCAAGCGCTTCGGCGGCGAGGCCGTTCGCGGCGGTACGATCATCCTGAGACAGCATGGGACGCGCTGGAAGGCGGGCAAGAACGTCGGTCTCGCCAAGGATCACACGCTCTTCGCCCTGCTCGACGGCGTCGTGCGGTTCGAGGACAAAGGCTCGCGCGGCCTTCGCGTGAGCGTTCTCCCCGCCGCGAGCTAGAGTGGCGGCGCCCGCCCCGACGGGCGGTGGCCATGTTCGTCGATCGAGTCAAAATCTTCGTCAAGGCAGGCGACGGCGGCCGTGGCTGCGCCAGCTTCCGCCGGGAATCCAAGGTTCCCCGCGGCGGACCTGACGGCGGTAACGGCGGACGCGGTGGCGACGTCTACCTCGTCGCCGTCTCGCACCAGAACACGCTGCTGCCGCTGCGCTATCACGCCGAGTGGCGGGCCGAGCGTGGAGAGCACGGTGGCCCCTCGAACTGCACCGGCGCCGAAGGTGCCGATCTGCTGATCTCCGTACCCCCCGGCACGATCGCCGCCGAGGAGTCGACCGGCGAACGGCTAGGCGAAGTCCTCGCCGAGGGCAACCGGCTGCGGGTCGCGCAGGGCGGACGCGGCGGGCGTGGTAATCGGGCCTTCCTCTCGAACTTCAACCGCGCGCCGCGCGAGGCGGAAGCGGGCGGCGAGGGTCAGGAACGCTGGCTACGTCTGGATCTCAAGCTGCTCGCCGACGTGGGACTTCTGGGCTTTCCGAACGCGGGCAAGTCGACACTCCTGTCGCGGCTCTCGGCAGCGAAACCGAAGATCGCCGATTATCCGTTCACGACGCTCTCCCCGGTGCTCGGGGTGGTCCAGGCCAACGAGGACGATAGCTTCGTAGCGGCGGACATCCCCGGCATCATCGAGAGGGCCCACGAGGGCGCGGGCCTCGGGCTGCATTTCCTGCGTCACGTCCAGCGCACGTACGTCCTGCTCCACGTCGTCGATGCCTCGGGCGCGAGCGGGCGGGATCCTGCCGCAGACCTGCGAGCCGTGCGCGAGGAGTTGCGGCAGTGGGACGAGGATCTGCTTTCTCGCCCACAACTGGTGGTGGCCAGCAAGCGCGACGCGCTCGTCGCTCCAGACCTGCTGAACTCCCTCGTCGCCGAGGCGAGCGCGCTTGGCCTCGAGGTGCTGCCGGTTTCGGCGGTGACGGGCGTCGGGCTTGTCGAGTTGAAGCACCAACTGTTCGGCATGGTGAAGGCGGCGCGCTCGTTCCAGCCCGCCCTGGAGCGAGCGTGAAACTCGGGATCCTCGGGGGGACCTTCGACCCCATCCACCTCGGCCACCTCCGCGCCGCCGAAACCGCCCGTGAGGCCCTGGCTCTCGAGAGCGTCGCCTTCGTCCCGGCGCACCTGCCGCCGCACCGGCCCGAAGCCACCGCGTCGGCTCGCGACCGCTTCGCCATGCTGGCGCTCGCCACCGCTGGCAATTCGCGCTTTGGCGTCTCGGACCTCGAGCTCGAGCGAGAAGGCCCCAGCTACACCGTGGACACACTGCGCGCACTGCGCGCCAGCAACCCGGGCGCGGAAATGGTCCTGATCGTAGGCAGCGACACGTTCCCCGAGATGAGCACCTGGCGCGACCACGAAACGGTGTTCGCGCTCGCCACTGTGGCCGTGGTCGGCCGCCCCGGAGCGGCGGCGCTGCCGGATGGACGCCAGGCCATCGCGGTCGAAGGCGCGGGCTTGCCCATTTCCTCCACCGAGATCCGGCGCCGCGTGGGCCAGCGCCGTAGCATCCGCTATCTCGTGGTGGACGCTGTTGCCGAGTACATCGAGAAGCGGGGGCTCTACCGTTGACGCTGCCCCACTCGATCCGGATCGCCGCTCATGCCGCGCTGGGCAAGAAGGCCGAGAACGTCTTGGCCCTCGACCTGCGCCAGCAGAGCGACTTCACCGACTACTTCCTGCTGGTGTCGGGCGGCAACCAGCGGCAGCTCGTCGCAATCGCCGACGCGGTCCAGGAGGCGCTGCGCGCGGCTGGGTATCGGCCCGGCCACGTGGAGGGCTATCCGCGGCAGGAGTGGGTCTTACTCGACTACGATGCCTTTGTGGTCCACGTCTTCACCCCGAAAACGCGCGATTTCTACGACCTCGAGCGGCTGTGGGGTGGCGCCAAGCGCACGGAGCTCTCGGGATGAGTGTCAGCGCCGAAATGGCCGGCGTCGTGGCCCGGTCGGAGTCGATGCGGGCGCTCCTGGCGCTGGTCGGTCGCCTCGCTGAGGCGAAGAGCTCGGTGCTGCTCGAAGGCGAGAGCGGTTCCGGAAAAGACCTGCTCGCACACCTGATCCACGAGGGCGGCCCGCGACGAGACTTCCCGCTGGTCAAGATCCACTGCCCTTCGATCCCAGACGAGCTGCTCGAGTCCGAACTGCTCGGCCACGAGAAGGGGGCTTTCACTGACGCCCGCTTCGCCAAACCGGGCAAGATCGAGATGGCCCAGGGCGGCACGGTCTACCTCGATCAGGTTCAGGATCTCGCCCCGGCGCTGCAGGCCAAATTGTTGCGGGTGGTAGAGGAGAAGCGTTTCGAGCGGCTGGGCGGCACACGCACGCTCGAGGTGGATGTGCGCTTCGTGGCTTCCTCCAACGTCAACCTGCGCGCGGGGGTCGCGGCGGGCACGTTCCGCGAGGATCTCTACCACCGCCTCGGCGTGGTGCCGCTGAGGCTACCGCCGCTGCGCGAGCGCCTCGACGACGTGTTGCCACTCGCGGAGGCATTTCTGGCGCGCGAGCGCGCGCGTGGGACGACGAGCGCCGGCGGCTTCGAGGCGGAGGCTTGTGCGCTGCTTCGAGGCTACCATTGGCCCGGCAACGTGCGCGAGCTGCGCTCAGTAGTCGAGCGCGCGGCGATGCTCAGCCCCGGCGAAGGCCTCCTTGGCGCGCAGGCCCTGCCGGTGCACCTGTCGGAGCGGCCTCAGAACCTGTGGGCGGGGCGCGAGCGCCGCCCGACGCTCAAGGCCATCGAAGCAGCTTACATCCGCCACGTCCTGCGCGAGACGGGCGGCAGCCAGACGCGCGCCGCCGCGATCCTGGGAGTCAGCCGCAAGGCCCTCTGGGAGAAGCGGCGGCGTTTCGGGATTCCCTGAGAGAGGAGAGTCAAGAACCCTATGGACCAGAAGAAGACGAAACTCATCAAGGAGCGACTCCTGAAACGCAAGCAGGAGATCTTGGTTGCCTACAACAAGAACAAGACCTACGGGAAAGAGGCTGACGAGGATGGCGCCCAGGACATCGCCGACAAGGCTGCGAACTCGTACACCAAGGAGTTCCTGTTCAGCCTTTCGAACTCGGAGCGGGACATGCTGCAGGACGTCGACGAGGCGATCGCTCGCCTCGACACGAAGAAGTTTGGCTTCTGTGTGGTCTGCGAGGACGAGATGGACAAGAAACGCCTCGAGGCCGTGCCGTGGGCGAAGCGCTGTCTCGGTTGCCAGGAGAAACAGGAGCTGGGTCTGTTGTGAGCTCGTTTTTCGGCGCGCAGACCGTGAGCGCTCTGGTCGATCCCGTGCTCGCGGTCGTCTTCCCTGCGAGCTGTCCGGTCTGTGCCGAGCCGCTCGCCCGACCCACGCGGGGCCCGTTGTGCGAGCCGTGCTGGGGCGGCGTCGCCCGGAAGCCTCGCACCTCGTGTCGCTGCGGCCAGTCGCTTCCCGCCACCGCCACGCATTGCGGCCGCTGCCGACGCGGCCTTTCGCCACTGGAACTGGGCTTCAGCCTGGGGCCCTACGAGGGGCCGCTGCGGGCCGCGGTCCACGAACTCAAGTACCACGGCCGGCGGCGTGTCGCCGGCCGGCTCGCGGAAGCCATGGCGGCGGGGGGCGCGGCACGGGCCGTGCTCTCGGTCGGAGCGGTGCTTGTCCCGGTGCCGCTGCACCCTCGGCGCAGGCGCGAGCGCGGCTTCAACCAGGCCGAGTTGCTCGCGGGTGAACTCGCGCGCCGCCTCGACCTGGAACTGGCCCCGGTCGCGCTGGTGCGTCGCGCCGACACGCCGACGCAGACGGGCCTCTCCGCCGCACAAAGGCGCAGGAACGTGGCGGGTGCCTTCGCCGTGCGGTGTCGGGCACAGATCGCGGGGCGCGTGATCGTTCTGGTGGACGACGTCGTGACGACGGGGGCGACGGCGCGGGCGTGTGCACAGGCGTTGCGCGATGCGGGGGCAAAGGCCGTCCGCCTCTTGAGCGCGGCTCGCGTCGAGTGAGCCTGCGGTTCGGCCGAACAAGGAGGTCCCTCTTGAGGTTGCCTGGTTTCGCCGTCTCCGCCACCGTGCTGGCCGTCAGCCTCGCTTCCGGCGAAGCGCACGCCTGGGGTCCCGTGGCGCAGGAAGCCGTGACGAGCAAAGCGATCGACGCACTGCCCAAGGGGCTGAAGGAGTTCTACAAGGTGCATCGCCTCGAGCTGCCGACGCTCGCCCTCGAGCCCGCCTACCCGGAGCAGACGCCCGATTGGCGCTTCGCGGTCGATCGCCTGATGCCCTATCCCTTCCTGGATCTGCCCCACACTGAGAAGGGCCTCAAAGAAAAATACGGCGCTGCGACGACGATCGGGCGTCTACCCTGGCTTGTCCAGGAGTCCTATGCCCGGCTCGTGGAGGCCTTCAAGGCCAAAGACAAGACTCGGATCCTCGAAGAGTCCGACACGCTCGCCGCCCTGGTCGCCCAGTTGCACAATCCGCTCGCGCTGACCGACAACGCGGACGGCCAGAAGAGCGATCAGCACGGCCTCTACCAGCGCTTCACGGTGAGGTTCCCCGAGGCGATGGCCCCCAAGCTGAAGGTCTCGACGGATGCGGCCATCTATCTGGACGACCCGAAGGGTTACGTCTTCTCGATCCTGAACTCGAGCTATGTCTGGGTCGACAACCTGCTGTTTCTGGACGAGCTTAGCAAGCGGGGCAAGTCAGGCTACGGCGAGATCTACTTCGAGGACCTGGCCACGCGCGCCGCGGACTTCCTCTCGCGCCGCCTCTCGCTCGCGGCCAACGACGCGGCTAGCTACTGGTACACGGCCTGGACGGACGCTCAGCGTCCGGAGTTGAAGTAAGATCCCTGCTTCGCGAGGGGGAGAGCGAGGGCAACGCGGCGCAACAGACAAGGCGCGCGGACGGAAGGGTTCCTCCGGACGCGGAGCTCATCGAGCGCTGCCTGCGCCAGGAAAACAGCGCGTGGGAGGCCATCGTCGTGCGCTATCGGCGCAAGGTCTTCCACATCGCCTATAAGTTCACTGGAAAACACGATGCGGCCGAGGACCTGACCCAGGAGATCTTCCTCAAGATCTTCCGAAGCCTCGAGAAATTCAACCAGGACGCCGATTTTTCGACCTGGCTCTCGAGCGTCGCGCGCAACTACTGCATCGACCACTACCGCGCGAGCAAGCGTGAGCGCGAGGTGGTGGTCGACGATCTGGTCGCCTTCGACCTGGCGCCAGCGGCGGCAGGCAACCCGCACCGCCTGCTGGAGGATCGGGATCGCCGCAGCTTCCTGCGCAAGGGCCTCGAGCTGCTGCCAGAAAAGCTGCGCGAGGCGGTCGTGCTACGGGACCTGCAAGGCCTTTCCTACCAGGAGATGGCCGACCGCCTGAGCCTGCCCGAGGGCACCGTGAAGAGCCGGATCAATCGCGGACGCGAGGAGCTGGCGCGGCTACTGCTGCGCGCCCAGCAGCCGGGACGCCGCCGTGCGGTGGGGCCTGCGTGAGCAAGATAGAGGTGAAGTGAGATGCAGCTCATCGTCGAAGCGAAAGACGGCGTGCAGATCATGCGGGTCAAGGAGGCCAAGCTCACCTACCCGGTGCTCTCGGCTTTCTTCACCGCGGTGCGTCAGCTCGTCGAGGGCGGCTCCAACTGGATCGTGATCGACCTGAGTGCCGTGAGCTATATCGACAGTGCCTCGATTGGCTGCCTCATGGATATCCATCGCCTGGTGCAGGATCGCTCCGGGGCACTCAAGCTCGCCGGGCTGCAACCGCGTGTCGAGACCATGATCTCCATGACCGGCGTCCACAAGATCGTGGGCCTGCACCGCGACGAAGCCGAGGCGCTTCGGGCCCTAGCCACGGTTCGCAAGGGGAAGGCTGATGCGTAGGGTTCGCCTGACGACCGGCGCCGAGCTCAGTCTCGACGGCGACCTCTTGGCGCTGCTCGAGGCGCTCTACCGCGAGGTGACGCTCAAACACCAGCTGCAGGTTTCGTTCGAGGACATGATGCACGAGATCCGCGGCATCGCAGAGCAGATGAGCGAAGAAGACCGGAGCGCCTATCTGGTCGAAAGCTTGTTCTTGAACTCGGTCACGTACGAGAATGAGATGCTGGATGCGTACATGCGGAAGCTGACGGCCCCGAGAAAGAAGGGGCGCGGGCGTTCCGCGGACTAGGCGGAGGTGATCGCTTGAGACTCGGCTCTCTCGTCCTGGCTTTGGCGTTGGCCGCGGGCTCGCTCACGGCCCTGCCGGCCGAGCCGGCGCCGGGCGCCTCCGGGCCGCGGATCAGTGTCGAGCCCGAGGCCTTCGACTTCGGCAAGGCGCTCCAGAACAAGGTCCTGCACAAAGACTTCGTGATCCGCAACATCGGGACGGAGGACCTCGTGATCGATCGCGTCTCGACCACTTGCGGCTGCACCGTCGCCGAGGGCTACTCGAAGCTCGTAAAGCCGGGGCAGTCGACGACGATGAGCGTGCAGCTCCAGACGCGTACCTACAATGGCCGCGTGGAACGCAAGGTCCTAGTCCGATCAAACGATGCGACGCGTGACCCGCTGGAACTGAAGGTGCAAGCCACGATCGTTCGGCAGTAGTAGCGAAGGGCCCGGGGAGCCGAAGGGCGGCGGCGCCTTTGGTCCCGGAGCCCCGGAACGTTCCTAGGTTGCCTCGGGAACGAGTGCGGGGGCGCTCTTCCCGTCCAGCGCCGGACGCTGGGGTTCCGCCACCAGGTCCCATGCCTTGGGCGTCGCGAGCAGCTTCTGGCACAGCGCCGCGTGAAGTGCGTGGCCGGCCTTGGCCGCTTCGAGATGACCGACAATGGGGAGTCCCAGGAGCGAGAGGTCCCCGATCGCGTCGAGGATCTTGTGGCGCACGAACTCGTCCTCGAAGCGCAGCTTGTTGTTGAGAACGCCGGTTTCGCCGATCACCACGGCGTTCTCGAGGCTGCCGCCGAGGGCGAGGCCGTTCCGGCGCAACGTCTCCACCTCACGCAGGAAGCCGAAGGTCCGCGCCGGCGCAATCTGCTCGGCAAAACTGTCCGGGCTCACGCGGAACGAGGCGGACTGGTGCCGGAGCAGCGGGTGATCGAAGCCGATCGTGTACGTCACCCGAAAGTGGTCCGCCGGCGTGAAGCGCGCCCACTTCCCGCCGTGCACGACTTCGACCGGTGCCAGGATCCGCAGGTATTCACGGCTCGCGGGCAGCGGCTTGAGCCCGGCCTCATGCACGAGAATTACGAACGGCGCCGCGCTACCGTCGAGGACGGGGACCTCGGGACCATCTACCTCGACGATCGCATCGTCGACGCCGAGCGCGAAGAGCGCCGAGAGCAGGTGTTCGACGGTGTGGATCGAGGCCCCGTCGCGGCTGAGCGTCGTGGCATGGTCCAGGCGATCGAGGCACGCGAGGCTCGCCGGGATCGAGACATCCAAGTCGGCCCGGCGGAAGAGGATACCGGTCCCGGATGGCGCGGGCTTCAGTAAGAGACGGACCGGCTTGCCGGTGTGCAGCCCGATCCCGGTACAGCCGACGGCCTTCTTGAGCGTTCTGCGATAGGCCATGGAGCGTGAGAACCAGTGCTGACCCTGCAACCTTGAGGCCAGTGGGTGACCTCTTCCCAAGTTGTTGTTCTCCATGAGTTTCTCCGTTGGTGCACGCGCTGATTTGGCGCTCCAGCCACAGGTCCAACGACCACACCCGTGGCTCGGCAGCCACGCCTAGAAGCGGGCGCCTCCCGTTCCCTCGTGGGCCTTGTAGGCGCCCGAATCGAGGATCGCGCGCGTCTCGTCGAGGGCCTGGCAGATCTCGTCGTCCGTCGTGTAGAAGTGGGGTGAGAAGCGAATCCCCGCCCCGGGGCGATAGTCGACCAAGATCTCGCGGTGTACCAGTTCGCGAGTGACAGCGGCGCCGTGCGGCACGTCGAGAATCACCATCCCGCCACGCTCTTCTGCGCGTTCCGGGGTATTGGGACGAAAGCCGCGTTCCCGCGCGAGTTCCATGAGCAGCGCGACCTGGCGCTGCGACTTGGCGCGGATGTTCGCGACCCCCAGCTCGCTGACCACGTCGTAGCCCGCTTGTGCCGCGTACAGCGCCGGCACTCCGGGCGTGCCATGGAGATAGCGCGTGGCGTCCTTCGCGTAGTCGATGCCGCCCGTCTCGAAAGCAAACGGACGCGCGTGGGCCATCCAGCCAGTCACGCGAGGCGAGAGCCGGTCCTGCAAGCGCGGCGCGACGTAGAGATAGCCGGCCCCCGGGCCGCCGCACAGCCACTTCACCGAGCCCCCGGTGGCAAAGTCCACGTCCCACGAGGTCACGTCCACGGGCACCGTCCCTGCGGACTGGTAGAGATCGGCGACGACCAACGCTCCCACCTCGTGCGCGCGCCGCGTGATCGCGGCCACGTCCTGGATGAAACCGCTCTTGAACACGACATGGGAGATCGGCACGAGCAGCGTGTCCTCGTCAATCGCCGCCAGCAGCTTCTCGAGCGGAACCGTGATTCCGTCCTCGCTCAGCACCACCTCGATGCGCGCGCCCTGCGAGCGATGCGCCTCGTAGACGTACATCACGGAGGGGAAGTTGAGATCGTCGTAGACGATCTTGTTACGCTTGCCCGAGAGCTCGAAGCAGGACAGCACCAGTGCCTGGCAGATCGAAACGTTCTGGTGCATCACCACCGAGCCCGGAGCCGCGCCGAGGATGCGGCCGAGCTTGTCGCCGGTCGTCACCGGCATCTGCCACCAGCCCTCGGCCCAAGCCCGCACGCCGCGCGACGCCCACAGGTTCGTGTACGCCTGTAGCTGGTCGACGGCGCCGCGTGGCATGGCGCCCAGCGAATGGCTGACGAGATAGGTCGTGGTCTGGAGAATCGGGAACTCGGCGCGGCGTAAGAGCAGCGCGTCTTCGTTCACGCGGGTTTCTCCGCTAGCGCGGCGCGCAGATAGCGAGCAGTGTGACTCTTGCGCGAGCGCGCTACCGCTTCGGGCGTGCCCTGGGCCACGATTCGGCCACCGCCCGCGCCCGCCTCGGGGCCGAGGTCGATGACGTGATCGGCGCTCTTCACCACGTCGATATTGTGCTCGATGACGACGACCGTGTTGCCCGCGTCGACGAGCCGGCCCAGGACCTTGAGGAGCTTGCCGACGTCGTCGAAGTGGAGGCCGGTAGTGGGCTCGTCGAGGATGTAGAGCGTCTGCCCGGTCTCGCGCCGAGCCAGCTCTCGTGCCAGCTTGACGCGTTGCGCCTCGCCACCCGAGAGCGTCGCGGCGCTTTGCCCCAGCCGCAGGTAGCCGAGGCCGACATCCATTAGCGTGAGCAGCAGGCGGCTCAGCCGCGGGTGCGAGCGGAGCAGGCCCTGGGCTTCGGCCACCGTCATGTCGAGCAGGTCGGCGACCGTGCGTCCGTGGTAGAGGATCTCGAGCGTCTCGCGGTTGTAGCGGCGGCCCTGGCAGGTCTCGCAGGTCACGTACACATCCGGCAGGAAGTGCATCTCGATGCGCCGCACGCCGTCGCCCTGGCACGCCTCACAGCGCCCGCCCCTTACGTTGAAGGAGAAGCGGCCCGGCTTGTAGCCACGCGCGCGCGCCTCGGGCACGAAGCTCATCAACTCGCGGATGAAGGCGAAGGCCCCCGTGTAGGTGGCGGGGTTGCTGCGCGGGGTGCGCCCGATCGGGCTTTGGTCGATGCCAATCACTTTGTCGATCGCCTCGATACCGTGCAGCGCCCGATGGCGTCCGGGGTCGGCGGTCGAACCCCCCAGGCGTCGGGCCAGGACGCGGTGCAGGATCTCCACGACGAGCGTCGACTTGCCAGAGCCCGAAACCCCGGTCACCGCGGTCAAGACGCCGAGCGGGAATGAGACATCGAGGTCGCGCAGGTTGTTCTCGCGCGCGCCTTCGATTCGTAGTTCGCCGCGGGCACTGCGGCGCGCCTGCGGGACGGGGATCGCGAGCTCGTGACGCATGTAGCGCCCGGTGAGGCTGCCGTTGAGTGTGGCGGGAGGGCCTTGGTACATGAGCCGGCCGCCTTCGAGGCCGGCGCCTTCGCCCAGATCCACGATCCAATCGGCTGCACGGATCGTCTCGGGCTCGTGCTCGACGACCACCACCGTGTTGCCGCGATCCCGGATCTCGCGCAGCGTATCGAGCAGCCGCTCGTTGTCGCGCGGGTGTAGGCCGGCCGACGGCTCGTCGAGGACGTACAGAATGCCCTGCATGCGCGCGCCGATCTGCGTGGCCAGGCGGACGCGGTGGGCCTCGCCCGCGGAGAGCGTCGTGGTCGGACGGTGCAGGCTCAGGTAGGGCACGCCCACGGCCTCCAGAAACTGGAGCCGGCCCAGGATCTCGTGAAGCAGCCGGTCCGCCACCGGCGCCTCGCGCTCGTCCCAGGTGAGGGAGGCCAGGGCGCTTCGCAGTTCGCTCACGGCCATGCGCGCGTAGTCGGCGATGCTGCGGCCGCCTAGCGTCACCGCACGGCTCTCACTGCGCAGGCGCGCGCCCTCGCACTCCGGGCAAGGCTCGACGGAAAGGTAGGGCCGCAAGTCCTCGAAGGCTTCGCCGCCGTCACGCGACTCGGCGGCGCCCTCCAGATCCTCGCGCTCGAGACGCACCAGGGCCTCGACCTTGCGCCGAACGTATTCGAGCACGCCGGGAAAGGCGCCCTCGCCTTCGAGGAGCACACGCCGAGCCTTCTTCGAGAGCTCGGCGACCGGGGTTTCGAGCGAGAACGCGTGACGCCGGGACAGCTCCTCTAGGGCCTCGCGCACCAGGCGGGCGCCGTGGCGATGCCAGGGCTGGATCGCGCCCTCGGCCAGGCTCCTGGTCTCGTCTGGAATCACCTTCTTCGGATCGACCGCCCAGCGAACGCCAAGGCCTTCGCAGGCCGGACACGCGCCCACGGGAGAGTTGAACGAAAAGGCGCGGGGTGAGAGCTCGGGCAGCGAGATGTCGCAGCGCGGGCAGGCAAAGCGGCGCGACAGCAGCGTTTCCTCACCGCCCTCGAAGGCGAGCAACACGGCATCGCCTGCGAGGTTGAAGGAGCGTTCCAGCGCCAGGATCAGGCGCTTCTCGTTGCCGGCCTTGAGCTGCAGGCGTTCGAGCAGGATCTCCACCCGATGATTGCGCCGGGGATCGAGCTCGAGCGGCGCGTCGAGACGGACGAGGCGGCCATCCACACGGGCCCGCGTGAAGCCCTCCGCGGCGAGCGCCTTCAACTCCTTGCGGAAGGCCCCCTGGCGACTCCGAACCACCGGGGCCAGGACCGCCACGACGCTGCCCCCGCGCGTGGCGAGCAAGCGCTCGGCGATCTTCTCCGCCGGCAGCGCGGAGATCGCCGCCGCGCAGCGCGGGCAGTGCGGCGCGCCGAGCGCGGCAAAGAGCACCCGCAGGTGATCGTAGACCTCTGTAACGGTGCCGACGGTCGAGCGCGGGTGGCTCGCGGTCGTGCGCTGCTCGATGGCAATCGCCGGGGACAGGCCGGTCACGGACTCGACGTCCGGTTTCTCCAGCTGGTCCAGGAACTGGCGGGCGTAGGGTGAGAGGCTCTCGACGTAGCGCCGCTGGCCCTCGGCGTAGAGCGTGTCGAAGGCGAGGCTCGATTTTCCGGACCCCGAGGGACCCGTGATGACGACGAGCCGGTTGCGGGGCAGATCGCAGTCCACGCCTTTCAGGTTGTGCACCCGGGCGCCCCGGATCGCGATCGGTTCGTCCCCTTCTTGGTTCATTCCGGCCAGAGGCCAAAACCCAATTCTAGCAAGCTCCGCAAGGCTCTGCCGTGTCGGAGGGCTCACCACGAGAAGCCTCGTTCGTGGTAATCTCTCCGGCTCTGCCGGTCGCCTTACGCCGTGGCCGTTCGCCACGTTGGAGATTCGAAAGGTCGCCATGGCCAAGAGAGCCGCCGCCGTGATGCCTCGACGCTCGAGCCGGGCCCTGGAGTTGTTCGAGAAGGCGCTGCGCGCCCTGGGCAAGAAGGACTTCGACCGTGCGTTTGGCCTGCTGGACGAGTTGATCAAGTCGTTCCCAGAGGAGCGCGACGTCGTGGAGCGGGCCCGGGCCTACCGGGCGGTGGCCGAGCGCTCCCCGGGGAAGAGGGCCGCCTTCCGACCCAAGTCGTTCGAGGAGCTCCTGAACTACGGTGTGTTTCTGCACAACAAGGGCGAGTTCGAGGCGGCCCTCAAGTTCCTGTCGCAAGCGGCCGAGATCCATCCGCGGAACGAGAACGTTCTCTACTGCCTCGCGGCCTCCGCGGCGCGAGCCGGCGAAACACCCGTCGCCTTGAAGGCGCTCAAGTCTGCGATCGGTGTCAACCCGGCGAACCGCTCCCAAGCGCGCAGCGATTCCGACTTCGACCCGATCCGCGAAGACGAGGATTTCGCGGCGCTCGTGACCCCGCGGGCTTCGTGAGCCTCGCCGGGCGCCGGGTCCAGGCGGTGCTGCTCGCCGCCGGCAAGGGGACGCGCCTCAAGAGCCCGCGGGCCAAGGTCCTTCACCTGGCGCAGGGCGCACCGTTGCTCGAGCACGCCCTGCGCGCCGTGGTCGGAGCGGATCCCGTGACGGTCGTCGTCGGCCACGACGCCGAGACGGTCGAGGCGAGCTTTGCGGGCCGCGCGCAGTTCGTCCGGCAAGAAGCGCCCCTTGGAACCGGCCACGCCGTGATGGCCGCGCGTCACGCCCTTGCCGAGCGCCCCGAGCGCACGGTGCTGGTCCTGAACGGCGACCTGCCGCTGCTGCGTGCGGCCAGCGTCGGAGCACTCTTGGACGCCCACGTCGCGTCGGGTGCGGCCGCGACGCTGCTCAGCGCCGAGCTTCCCGATGCGGGAGCCTACGGCCGCGTGCTGCGCGACGCGCACGGCGACGTGCGCGCCGTCGTCGAGGCCAAGGACGCCTCCACCGAGGAGCGCCGCGTGCGCGAGTGGAACGTCGGCGTCTATGCGTTCGAGGTGGAGCCGCTGCTCGCGGCGCTGGCGCGGCTCACACCGCAAAACGTGCAGGGCGAGTACTACCTGACCGACGTGGTCGCACATCTGGTCGGGGCGACTTGCCGCGTGGCGGCGCTTCGCATCGCGGATGCGCGGGAGGCCCTCGGGGTCAACACGCTCGCCGAGCTGGCCTTGGCGAGCCACCTGCTCGTCGCGAGGCGGCTCGAGGAATTGATGGCCGACGGCGTCAGCGTCGAGGATCCCGCCAGCACCTTCGTTGGCCTCGACGTCATAGTGGAAGCCGGCGCCGTGGTCCGGCCCGGCACGCTCCTCGAGGGCCGCACGCGGGTGGCCGCGGGCGCCATGGTGGGGCCGTTCGTGCGCCTGGTCGACACGGAAGTGGGCCCGGGCGCCAGCATCCTGGACCATTGCCTGCTTCGCGAATGCGTAGTCGGCGCAGGCGCCAGCATCGGGCCGTTCGCCCACGTGAGACCCGAGTCCCAGGTCGGCGCCAGGGCGAAGGTCGGCAACTTCGTCGAGCTCAAGAAGACTTGCCTCGGAGACGAGGCCAAGGCCCCGCACCTGAGCTACCTGGGCGACGCCACGATCGGCGCGGGCGTGAATGTGGGCGCGGGCACGATCACCTGCAACTACGACGGCACGTCAAAGCATCCGACGCGGATCGGCGACGGCGCATTCATCGGCAGCAATTCGACCCTGGTCGCGCCGCTGACGATCGGCGCCGGCGCCTACGTCGGCGCCGGGAGCACGCTCACCGAGGATGTCCCGCAGGGCGCCTTGGCGTTGGGCCGCGCCCGGCAGGTGGTGAAGCCGGGCTGGGCAAAGAAGCGCAGCGAGCCCAAGGCCAGGGGTTCGCGCTCAAGTTAACGGCTGAAACGCTTCCCTTGGTACGCTGATCGCATGTGCGGAATCGTCGGATACGTGGGCGGACGCGATGCCGTCGGGGTGATCCTGGATGGGCTGCGGCGTCTTGAGTATCGCGGCTACGACTCCGCGGGAATCGCCGTCGTGGCCGGGGGTCTCCTGCAGCGTCGGCGCTCAGAGGGCAAGCTGGTCAATCTCGAGAACAGCCTCGCAGCCGAGCCGCTCCAGGGCGCCTTCGGCCTCGGCCACACGCGCTGGGCCACTCACGGTCGGCCCAGCGAGGAAAACGCCCATCCCCACATCGATTGTGAGGGCCGGATCGTGGTCGTCCACAACGGCATCATCGAAAACTATCTGGCACTCAAGGCTCGCCTCGACGCGCAGGGCCACCGCTTCGTGACGCAGACCGATACCGAGGTCGTGGCCCATCTCGTGGAGTCGCTGTACGCGGGCTCTCTCGAAGACGCCGTCCGGCGGGCCGTCAAGCAGCTGGAGGGAATCTACGCCATCGTTCTGCTGCATCGTGACGAGCCCCAGACCCTGGTCGCGGCCCGGCTGGGGCCGCCGCTCGTCGTGGGCCTTGCCGAAGGCGAACGCTTCCTTGCCTCCGATGTCGCCGCGCTCTTGCCCTACACGCGCGATTTCGTGTTTCTCGACGACGGCGACGTTGTGACGGTGAAGCCGGGGCTCACGCGGCTCTTCGATGCGACGGGGGCCGCGCTCGAGCGCAAGGCCCAGCGGATCCTGTGGGACCCGGTCCAAGCCGAGAAGGGCGGCTACCGTCACTTCATGCTGAAGGAGATCCACGAGCAGCCCCAGGCCGTGCGCGACACGCTCTTCGGGCGCATGGATCTGGAGAAGGGCGAGGTCCACATCGAGGAGCTCGACACGGCGGGCGAGGGCCTGGGCTCGGCCCAGCGGGTGGTGCTGATCGCCTGCGGCACGAGCTGGCATGCCGCGCTCGTCGGCAAGTTCCTGATCGAGCAACTGGCCGGCCTGCCGTGCGAGGTTGACTACGGGAGCGAGTTCCGCTACCGGACACCGATTGTGGGGCGCGGGACGCTGGCGGTCGCGATCAGCCAGAGCGGCGAGACCGCGGACACGCTCGCGGCCTTCCGCGAGGCGAAGCGGCTGGGTGCCACGGGCATCGCGATCTGCAACGTCCAGGGCTCGATGCTGACACGCGAGGCCGCGGGAACGCTGCTCACGCACGCCGGGCCCGAGATCGGCGTCGCCTCGACCAAGGCGTTCACCGCGCAACTCTTGGCGCTGGCGCTCCTCGCGTTGCGCCTCGGCCGGCTGCATCGGACGCTGTCGAAGGATGCCTGCCGCGCTCAGCTCGAGAACCTGGCGCGCCTGCCGCATCTCATGGAGCAGGCTCTCGCAGCGCCTGGACCGATCGAGGAGCTCGCGAAGACCGCCGTGAAGGCCGCCGATTTTCTCTACCTGGGCCGGGGAATCCACTACCCGATCGCGCTCGAGGGCGCGCTCAAGCTGAAAGAGATCTCCTACATCCACGCCGAGGGCTATCCCGCCGGCGAGATGAAGCACGGACCGATCGCGCTGATCGACGAGAAGATGGGGATCGTCGCGCTGCTGCCGAAAGGCCGCGTTTACGAGAAGATGCTCTCAAACGTGCAGGAGGTGAAGGCCCGGGGCGGACGTGTCATCGCAGTGTGCAGCGCCGGCGACACGCAGGCACGCCTTGTCCTGGACGCGGGGGATAGTGTGCTCGAGGTGCCGGCGGCCGACGAGCTGTGGTCGCCGCTACTCTTCGTGCTTCCGCTGCAGCTGCTCGCGTACTACGTGGCCGTGCGCGCGGGCCGTGACGTGGACCAGCCGCGCAACCTCGCCAAGTCGGTCACGGTCGAGTGAGCTTTTCGACCGCAGCGGCTTCGACCCTGCTCCAGGACCTGAACGCGCAGCAGCGCGAGGCGGTGCTCGCGACCGACGGGCCCGTGCTGATCCTGGCCGGCGCTGGGAGTGGCAAGACCCGCGTGATCGTCCATCGCATCGCCCACCTGGTGCTGGAGAAGAGCGTTCCCCCCGAGGCGATCCTCGCCGTCACGTTCACGAACAAGGCGGCCGGCGAGATGAAGCGGCGCGTCGAGGCGCTGCTCGGCGGTGGGACACGGGCCATGGTGTCCACCTTCCACAGCCTTTGTGTCCGGATCCTGCGCCGGGACCCCCTGCGCGCTGGGCTTCCGCCTGACTTCATCATCTACGACGCAGACGACCAGTTGGCAGCCGTGCGCGATGCGTTGAAGGCGCTCGATCTCTCCGAGAAGCTACACCCGCCGCGGAAGCTTCTGTCGCGGATCTCGGCGCAAAAGAACTCAGGCCGCAAGCTCGACCCCGACCCCGAGGATGCGTTCGCGGGCGGCAGCTTCGTTCGCCTGGCGGCGCGCTATCGCGAGATCCTGGTCTCGGCCCACGCGCTCGACTTCGACGACCTGCTGTTGCGCACGGTGGCGCTGCTCTCGACAGACGAGACGCTTCGCGACAGCTACCGGCGCCGCTTCCACTACCTGCTTGTCGACGAGTACCAGGATACGAACCGCACGCAGTACGAGTTGGTGTGCCTGCTCTCCGGCGCAGCCGGCAACGTCACGGTGGTCGGCGACGAAGACCAGTCGATCTACTCGTGGCGCGGCGCCGACATCCAGAACATCCTCGATTTCGAACATGACTTCCCTGGCGCACGCCTCCTGCGCCTCGAAGCGAACTATCGCTCCGGCCAGCGAATCCTCGACGCGGCCTCCGGCCTCGTGTCCCACAACCTGAAGCGCAAGGGCAAGACGCTGCGGGCCGTGAAACCGGCCGGCGAGCTCGTGCGGCTGCACGCAGCGAGCGACGAGTTCGAGGAGGCTGCCTGGGTTGTCGAGCGCATCGTCGACGTGCGCGACAGTAAGACCGCGGTCCTGTTTCGGATGAACGCGCAGAGCCGGCTGCTGGAAGAGGCGCTGCTGCGCCTGCGCATTCCCTACGTGGTGGTGGGCGGCGTCGGCTTCTACGAACGCAAAGAGGTGCGGGACCTGCTCGCGTATCTGCGCCTGGTCCAGAACCCTGGCGATCCAATGGCGCTGCGGCGCGTGCTGAACGTACCGCCGCGTGGCATCGGCGACAAGACCGTCAGCGAGGTGGAGCGCGTCGCTCGCGAGAGGGGTCTCACGCTCTACGCGGCGCTAGCGAAGATCGTCGACGACGCCCTGCTCTCCCCCCGCGCTACCCAACCGCTCGCCGGTTTTCGCGAAGTGATCGAAAGCCTGCGCGGCGAAGCCCCGCGCCTGACGGTGAAGGAGCTGCTCGAGCGCATCCTGGCGGTGTCCGGATACGCGGCCGCTCTCGCGAGCGAGGACTCGCGCGAGAGCCAGGACCGCCTCGAGAACCTGGCGGAGCTGCTCTCCGCCGCGGCCGACTTTGACGCACGCGAGGAGGCACCGAGCCTTCCGGGCTTCCTCGACCGCGTGAGCCTACTCTCCGACGTCGACAAGGCGAAGGACGGCGCCCCGGTCATCCTGATGACGCTGCATTCCGCGAAGGGGCTCGAATTCGAGAACGTGTTCCTGATCGGCCTCGAGGAGGGCCTCATACCGCACGCCCGAAGCCTGACGAGCGACGACGGGGTCGAAGAGGAAAGGCGCCTGTGCTACGTCGGGATGACGCGGGCGCGCGAGCGGCTCCACCTGAGCTGGGCGCGCAGCCGCCAGCTATTCGGCCAGCGGCGTGTGTCCGAGCCGTCCCGTTTTCTGGGCGAGATCCCGCGCAGCACCCTCGAGCTCACAGAATCCCTGCGCTCAAGCGACGTCCTCGAGGAGCGTCGCCTGCCGGCGTGGCGAGAGCGGGGAGCCACGGCGCGAAGCGTGGCCTCGGTTTCCGCCGCCACCGCTGGCCCCGCCGGGGATTCGCAACTGCGACCCGGGGGGCGCGTGCGCCACCCGCTCTTTGGCGTCGGCACCATCCTGCGCAGCGAGGGCTCCGGAGACGAACTGAAGCTCACCGTCGCCTTCGCAGGCATCGGGGCCAAGCGTCTGGTGGCCCGCTACGCGGGGCTCGAGGCGGTCTGAAGCAGCTGCCTCCGGGCACCTAGCTGGGATCGAGGCCGCTCACGACCCAGCGGCTGTGCATGGTTCCAGCACCAGCGGCGGACTGCATCTCGTACTTGCGCAGCACCATCGCGTGGGGCTTGTCCGCGCCGTCGATCTTGAGGTTGAGCGAAATCGTCTTCGTGATCACTTCGCCCGTGAGGCTATCGATGTCGTCGACCTGGCCCATGGAGAGAGACACCGCGCGCTTTTCCTTGTCGACGGCTGCCTTGGCGTCGACCAGCTGCTTCTTGAGCTCGCGCTCTTTCTCGGTGAAGGCCTTCCAGTCGTCGGCGTACTTCTTGAGGCCCGCCGGAATCGCGGCTCCTTCCTTCTTCAGCAGCTCACGAACCTGGTCGACCTCTTTGGGATGGTCGAGGAAGTACGTGTTGTAAACCTTCTTGTTGTCGGTGATCGCTGCCTCTGTGTCGCTCACCTTCTTCACGAGGTTGGGCAGCTCGGCGGGCAGACGTTGCTCCGCGCCCACCGCTGTGATCGACCAGCTTGAGACCTTCTTGTCGAACTTGACCGCGGCGAAGCTGGCGAGCGTTTGATCGTCGCCCTGATTCACGGCGCCGAAGTATTGGTCCACGACCCTCTGCTCGGGGTGGCCACAGGCCACGACTGCGGCCGCCGCGACCGCCACGAAGACGCCCCGCAGGGCCGCTTTGCACTCCCTCATTCCTCCTCCTCCCCCTCGCGCTCCGCGAGGCGCGCGACCGAGCTGAGCTGGTCGCCCTCCTCGAGCTGGATCAGGCGCACCCCCTGGGTGTTCCGTCCAATCGTCGAGATGTCCGCGGTGTTGAGCCTGATGATCATACCGCGTCCCGTGATCAGCATCACGCCTTCTTCGCCGGCGAGGAACTTGACCCCGACCACACGGCCGTTGCGGCCCGCGGTCTTGATGTTGATCAGGCCCTTGCCGCCGCGACTCTGCAGGCGATACTCGTCGACGGGCGTGCGCTTGCCGTAGCCGTTCTCCGTGACCGTGAGGATCGTGCCCGTGGCCGTCACGACTTCGAGGGCCTCGACCTGGTCTCCCTCGCTGAGCTCGATGCCCTTGACCCCGTAAGCCGTGCGGCCCATCGGCCGGACGTCCTCTTCGCTGAAGTGGATCGCCATCCCGGCGCGGGTCCCCAGCAGCATCTCGTCCTTGCCGGTCGTCAGAACCGCGCCGATCAGGGCGTCGTCCGCCTCGACCGAGAGCGCTATGATGCCGCCCACGCGCGGGTTCGAGAACGCCAAGAGTTCGGTCTTCTTCACGATCCCCTTACGGGTGGTCAGCAGCACGTAACCGCCTGCGTCGAAGGCGCGGACGGCGGCAAAGGCCGCGATCTTCTCGCCGGACTGAAGCTGGACCAGGTTGACGACAGCCTTGCCCTTGCCCTGCGGGCCGACGTCGGGAATTTCGTGCACCTTGAGCCAATACACGCGGCCGCGGTCGGTGAGGATCAGGATGTAGGAATGCGTCGAGGCGATGAACAGGCTGGAGACGAAGTCCTCGTCCTTGGTCTTCATCCCCACGCGCCCGCGCCCGCCCCGGCGCTGGGCGCGGTAGGTCGCGATCGACGTGCGTTTGATGTAGCCGCCGTGCGTGATCGAGATCACCACGTCCTCGTCGACGATCAGGTCCTCGACGCTCATCTCGTCCACGGCGTCCACGATCTCGGTGCGGCGCGGGTCGCCATGGTCGGCGCGGATCTTCTGGAGCTCGTCCCCGACGATCCAGTCGATGCGGCCGTGCTTTGCGAGGATGTCGCGAAGATCCGTGATCAGGATCTGGATCTCGCGGAGCTCATCCACGATCTTCTGGCGCTCGAGGCTGGTCAGGCGCGACAGTTGCAGCTTGAGGATCTCGTCGGCCTGGATCTCGCTGAACGCGAAGCGGGCGATCAAGCCGCTCCTGGCCTCGCCCGGCGTCGTCGCGGCTCGGATCAGGGCGATCACCTCGTCAAGGTGGTCGAGCGCCTTCGCGAAACCCTCCAGGAGGTGAGCACGCGCTTCGGCCTTGCGCAACTCGAAGGCGGTGCGGCGCCGCACCACGTCGCGGCGGAAGTCCAGGAACAGCTCGCAGGCCTCACGCAGGTCGAGGATCTTCGGCCGCTGGTCGACGATCGCCAGCATGATGATCCCGAAGCTGTCCTGTAGCTGGGTGTGTTTGTAGAGATTGTTCAGCACGACTTGGGCGATCTCGCCCTTCTTCAGGTCGATCACGATCCGCATCCCCTCGCGGTCGCTCTCGTCCCGCACGTCGGCGATGCCTTCGAGCTTCTTGTCCCGGACCAGCTCCGCGATGCGCTCGATCAGGCGGGCCTTGTTGACCTGGTAAGGGATCTCGGTGACCACGATCGACTCGCGATCGCCCTTGCGCGTCTCGATCTCGGCGCGGGCCCGCATCACCACCTGGCCCCGCCCAGTGCGCTGTGCCTGGCGGATCCCGCCGCGGCCACAGATCATGCCAGCCGTTGGGAAGTCCGGGCCCTTGACGCGCTCCATGACGCCTTCTAGGCGCTCTTCGGGTGTCAGGTCGCGGCTCGCGAGCAAGAACGTCAGGGCGTCCACGATCTCGCCCAGGTTGTGCGGCGGGATGTTCGTGGCCATGCCGACCGCGATCCCGGCGGCGCCGTTCACGAGCAGGTTCGGGAACACGGTGGGCAGGACGGTGGGCTCGACCGAGGAGTCGTCGTAGGTCGGCTGGAAGTCGACGGTCTCCTTGTCGATGTGGTCCATCATCGCGGCGCCGAGCCGCGTCAGGCGCGCTTCGGTGTAGCGCTGGGCCGCCGGCGGATCGCCGTCCACCGAACCGAAGTTGCCCTGCCCGTCGACGAGACGGACTCGCATGTTCCACGGCTGGGCCATGCGCACCAGCGTGTCGTAGATCGCCAGGTCGCCGTGGGGATGGTAGTTGCCCATCACCTCGCCGACGATCTTGGCGGCCTTGCGGCAAGGTCGGCCCGGTACGAGCCCCATCTGCTGCATGCCGTAGAGCACGCGCCGGTTGGCGGGCTTCAGGCCGTCGCGCACGTCGGGCAGCGCGCGGCCGATGATCACCGACATGGCGTAGTCCATGTAGGACTGGCGCATTTCGTCGGCGATGTTGGTCGGGACCTTGTGCGCGGCGATCGGATCCGACGGTTGCTGGTCGCTCATCCTAGATGTCCAGGTTTCTCACGTTCAGGGCATTCTCCTCGATGAACTGGCGGCGCGGCTCGACCGCGTCGCCCATCAGCGTCGTGAACATGTTCTCGGCCACCTCGTCGTCACCGAGGCGGACCTGGAGCAGCGTCCGCGTCGCGGTGTTCATGGTTGTTTCCCACAATTCCTCGGCGTTCATCTCGCCCAGGCCCTTGTACCGCGAGATCGTCAAGCCGCGCTTCCCCTCGGCGAGAAAGTGTTCGAGCAGGCGCTCGCGCCCGGCGACGCGTGTCTCGCCGCCGTCGACCACCACCAGCTCCGGCTGGTCGAGGCTGCGGAACTCTTCGTAGGTCGAATAGAGCGCCTTGTACTCGGGCGAGCCCACGAAATCGTCGCCCAGGCGGACCTCGCGCGTTTGGCCATTCAGCGGCTGCTGGTAGACGATCTCGAATACGCCGTGCTCCTCGTCCTTCTCCAACACCACGTCGGCGCCGGTGTCGCGTAACGGCTTCAGCACATCGAGCAGGCGCCTCTTGTCGGTGAAGGCCTCCGCATCCTTCACTTGCCCGCGCAGCAGCAGCTCCACGAGTCCGCGGGGCGTGCCCTTGCGCTCGACCACAGAGAGCAGCTTGCGGTAGCCGACCATGCGCTCTAGCAGGCGGACCAGCTTCGGCCCCTCCACCTCGGCGCCGGGAGCCAGCCGGACGCGGCGGTTCTCGACCGAGCGCTCCATCAGGAACGCGTCGAGCGCGGCCTCGTCCTTCAGATAGCGCTCGGCCTTGCCGTGCTTCGCCTTGAATAGCGGCGGCTGCGCGATGTAGAGGTGGCCGCGCTCGATCAGCTCCTTCATCTGCCGGTAGAAGAAGGTCAGCAGCAGTGTGCGGATGTGGCTGCCGTCGACGTCGGCGTCGCACATCACGATGATCCGGTGGTAGCGAAGCTTGGTGACGTCGAAGTCGTCGGCCCCGACACCCGTGCCGAGCGCCGTGATGATGTTGCGAATCTCCTCGGAGGCGAGCGTCTTGTCGAGGCGCGCCTTTTCCACGTTCAGGATCTTGCCGCGCAGTGGCAGGATCGCCTGGAACTTGCGGTCCCTACCCTGCTTCGCGGAGCCGCCGGCCGAGTCGCCCTCGACCAGGAACAGCTCGCATTTCTCGGGGTTGCGCTCCTGGCACTCGGCGAGCTTGCCCGGCAGGCCGGCCCCGTCGAGCGCGCCCTTCCGGCGCGTGAGGTCGCGCGCCTTGCGCGCCGCCTCGCGGGCGCGCACGGCATCGAGCACCTTCAGGACGATGCGCTTCGAGACGCCGGGGTTCTCCTCGAAGTAAGCACCCAGCTTCTCGTTCACCAGGCTTTCGACGATGCCCTTCACCTCCGAGTTGCCGAGCTTGCCCTTGGTCTGGCCCTCGAACTGGGGGTTCGGGACCTTCACCGCAATGACGGCCGTCAGGCCCTCGCGGGTGTCCTCGCCCTGCACCTGTTCGGCCAAGTCCTTGGCGAGGCCGGAGCTCGCCGCATAGGCGTTGAGCGTGCGCGTGAGCGCGCCCTTGAAGCCGGAGAGGTGCGTGCCGCCGTCGTGGGTGTTGATGTTGTTGGCGAAGGAATAGATGTTCTCGGCATAGCCGTCGTTCCACTGCAGCGCGACCTCGGCGGTGACGCCGTCGCGCTCGCCCACGATCATGATCGGGGCGGGGTGCAGGGTCTCCTTGTTCCGGTTCAGGTGTTCCACGAACGAGGCGATCCCGCCCTCGTACTGGAAGCGGTGCTTCTTCCCGTCGCGCTCGTCCTCGAGCGTGATCAAGATGCCGCGGTTCAGGAACGACAACTCGCGCAGCCGCTGCGAAAGCGTCTCGAAGCTGAAGACCGTGGTCTCGAAGATCTGGCCGTCGGGCTTGAAGGTGACCTTGGTGCCGCGGCGATCGGTGATCCCTGTCTGCTCGAGGGGCGCTTGCGGGTCGCCGCGCCGATAGCTCTGGCGGTAGACCTTGCCAGCGCGCCAAATCTCGACCTCGAGCGTCTCGCTGAGCGCGTTCACCACGGAGATGCCGACCCCGTGCAGGCCGCCCGAGACCTTGTAGGCCTTCTTGTCGAACTTGCCGCCCGCGTGCAGCTTGGTCAGCACCACCTCGGCCGACGAGGGGCCGGACGGATGCGGCTCGACCGGTATGCCGCGGCCGTTGTCGACGACCGTGACGGAGTTGTCGATGTGGATCCAGGCGCCTACCTCGGTGCAGTAGCCGGCCAGCGCCTCGTCCACGGAGTTGTCCACGACCTCGTAGACGAGGTGGTGGAGCCCGGTCTCGCCAGTCGACCCGATGTACATCGCGGGCCGGACACGGACCGCCTCCAGTCCTTCCAGGACGCGGATTGCCTCCGCACCGTACGTCCCCTCCGGCTCTGCCGTCTTGATCTCCTCGCTCATGGCCCCTCTAACGTCCCCTTCATGCGGGCGCCACCTCGCCCGCGTTCACTTGAAATCTCCGCGCCAGGCCCGCCAGGCGCTCGGCCCACGCGGGGTGCGCCGTGGTGACGAGCGCCTGGCCCTGAAGCGCCACATCGCGGCAAACGCCGCTGCTGCGCTCCTCGTCGAGCTCCGAATCTAGATCATCGAGCAACGCGACGGCGGGGCGTCCGGTTTCCTCGCGGTAGATCTCGACGCTGGCCAGCGTCAGGGCAAGCAGCACGCTGCGCGCCTGCCCAGAAGACGCGATGCTCATCGCCTCCTGGCCATCGACCTCGATCGCAACCGCATCGCGGTGCGGCCCGCATAGCGTGCGCCGGGCGCGCCGTTCGGCGAGCCGGCGAGCCTCCAACTCGCGGCCGAGCGCGTCGCGCCCGGCCGCTACGTCGGCGAGCATCACAGCCGGATCGAGCCGCACGGCGTAGCTCTCGCTGCGGCCCGCACTGCCCCGCTCGAGAGCCGCCTGCAGCTGCGCCACGTAGCGCCCGCGCCGCTGGCGCAGCGCGGCGCCGTTCTCGATCAGCCGTTCGTCCCAGGCCTCGATCCCGCGCCCGCCGTCTTCCAGCGCGGCGTTGCGCTGGCGCACCACGCGTTCGTAGTCGCGCAGCGCCTGACGATACGACGGCCACAGCGCGGCGGCGCCGCGATCGAGAAACTGCCGGCGCTCGCGCATCGGGCCGCGAATCACGCGCAGCCGCTCGGTGGCATACACCACCACGTCGAGCCGGCCGTGAAAGCGCCGCAGCGCGACATCCTCGCCGTCGACGCGCAGGCGTCGTTCACTGGCCGTCACTTCGACCTCTAGCTCCGTTTCGCGGCCGTCTCCGTTTGTGATGCCGCGCGCCCGCAGCCCCGGTGCACCGCGCCGGATCAGGCTCGCGGTCTCGTCGGTGCGGAACGAGCGGCCGCGGGCCAAGAGCCCTGCCGCCTCCAGCAAGGAGGTCTTGCCCTGCGCGTTGCGGCCGACAAATATGTTCAGCCCGGACGCTAGTTCGATTTCTGCGTGCGCGATGTTGCGCAGGTCGGTGACCTCCATCCGCAAGAGCCCCAAGTAACGCTCCCCTCAGAGCCGCATCGGCATGACGACGTAGCGGTAGTCCATCTCGCCGCCTTCAACCGGCTTCAGTAAGCCCTGACTCTCGGCGTCCTTGAGCTCGAGGGTCACCTCCTCGGTTCCGGCCGCGCTCAGGAACTCGACTAGGTACTGGGCGTTGAAGGCGATCTCCAGGCTTCCTCCCTTGTACGCGACGCTCAGGGCTTCCTTCGCCTCGCCCAAGTCGGGCGAGGACGCCTGCAGGTCCAGCTTGCCGTTCGCGAGTGAGAGCCGCACGGCCCGGCTACGCTCCGAGGAGAGTAGGCTCACGCGGCGAATTGCGGTGGCAAGCGACTCGCGGTTGAGCGTCAGGGTCTTGTCTCCGGTGATGGCCACGACCTTCTCGTAGGCGGGGAACTGGCCCTCGATCGTCTTGCTTGCCAATGTGCGGCCGCCCGCCTCGAACACGAGATGGTTCTCCACCTGCTGGAAGAGCACGCGCTCCTCCTGTTCGAGCAGCCGCGACATTTCGTTGATGGCCTTCCGGGGTATGAGCACCTTCTGGCCGTCGGCGCCCTTGACCTCGGCCTTGCGGTGCGCGTAGGCCAGCCGGTGGCCGTCTGTCGCGATCATCGCGATGCCGTCCTTGTCGAACACGAGCAACGCCCCGGCAAGGTAATAGCGGGCGTCTTCGGCTGTGATCGCGAAGGCGGTGCGCGCGATCACGTCGCGCAGGGCCGCCGCCGGAATCTCGATTCCCTGGCTCGGCTTGCTCTCGGGCAGCGCCGGGAAGTCCTCGCGCGGCAGGCCCGCCACCTTGAAGCTGGTCCTCTCGCACACGATCTGCGCCCAGGCGTCCGGCAGTACCTTGATCTGGACGTCACTGTCGGGCAGGGCGCGGACGATCTCGAAGAGTTTCTTGGCGCCGAGTGTGATCGCCCCCGCCGAGACCACTTCGGCCGCACAGCCGCAGCGCAGCGAGACGTCGAGGTCGGTAGCGGAGATGCGCAACTCGCCGTCCTTGGCCTCGGCGAGCACGTTGGAGAGGATTGGAATTGAGTTTTTTCGCTCCACAATTCCCTGCACGAGGTGAAGTTCTCTCAGTAGGTCGTTCTTCCGGACGACAATCTCCATGTTCTTACCTTTCGATCTCAACTGAAAAGGTCTCTGCTATACGGAAAAAAGAGATGCTGCGGAAAGCGGGAAAAGCCAGCCAAGGCGCTGCTGCTGCGGATCTTATCCTGTGGTCGTTCGCGTGGAGTGCCGGTGGAAGCGCGCCCGCTTCGTGCGGGTATTTCGTATCCCGCAGGCTGCTCCACGAGTCGTGCGCGGGGCGAGCCGTGGAAAAAGCCGCTAAACTCATCGAAACGCCTGCACAAAGCTGTTGATGAGCCTGTCGAACTCGGGATCGCGCTTGCGAAGCCCGTCGATCTTGCGCACCGAGTGGATCACAGTCGAATGATGCTTCCCGCCGAAGCCCTTGCCGATCTCGGGGAGCGAGGCGCGGGTGAGCGCTTTGATCAGGTACATGGCGACCTGGCGCGGCACGGCCACAGCCTTTGAGTTGTTCTTCGCCTTCAGTTCCGTGAGCTTCACGTTGTAGTGATCGGCAACGAACTTCTGGATCATCTCCATCGTGATTGGCTTGTCCTCGGTGCTAAGCAGGTCCTTCAGGACCTCCTGGGCCAGCGGCAAGTCGATGTCGTGGCCGGTGAGGCTCGCGTAGGCGATCAGCCTGATCAGGCAACCCTCGAGTTCGCGGATGTTAGTCTTCACCTTGCTCGCGATGAACAGCGCCACGTTCTCGGGGATTTCGACGCGCTCGGACTCCGCCTTGCGCTTCAGGATCGCGACCTTGGTCTCAATGTCGGGCGGCTGGATGTCGGCGATCAGGCCCCACTCGAAGCGGCTGTGCAGGCGCTCCTCGAGCGTCGGGATCTGACGCGGCGGGCAATCGCTTGAGATTACGATCTGCTTCTGCGAGTCATGCAGCGCGTTGAAGATGTGAAAGAACTCTTCCTGGGTCCGGTCCTTGCCAGCGATGAACTGGATGTCGTCGACGAGCAGCACGTCGATCGAGCGGTACTTCTGGCGGAATGCAGGCAAGCGATCGAAGCGGATAGCGTTGATCATTTCGTTGATGAAGCGATCGGTTGAGATGTAGGAGAGCTTCAGGTGCCGATTGCGGGCCTGGATGTAGTGGCCGATCCCGTGCATCAGGTGCGTCTTGCCCAGGCCGACGCCACCGTACAGGAAGAGCGGGTTGTAGGACTTCGACGGGATCTCGGCGACAGCCCGGGCCGCCGCGTGGGCAAATTGGTTGGAGGCTCCGACCACGAACGTCTCGAAGGTGTATTTCGGGTTGAGCGGGGAGGGACCAAAGCCCTCCTTGTCGAGGACGGTCTCGCCGGGGGCCTCGGTCTCGAAGTCGACCTCCACTTCGCCACGACCCAGCTCGCCGAGGGCTTCCGAGATGACGCCCTGGTAGTTGCGCGTCAGCCAGTCCTTGAACTCCGCGCTCGGCACTCGCACCGCTAGCGCAGAGCCTCGCAACGAGAGAAAACTAGTGGGCCGGAACCACGTCGCGAAGGTGTGGCGATTGAGCTTCGGCTCAAGTTGGGCGAGCACATCGTCCCAGAGGTTCATGGCCGGCCCGATGCTCCGGAAAGGGGTGGGCGAGCGGCCCCCGGAAGGGCCACCAAGAACCTGAAATCAAGAGAGTTAACAGGAGATGGACGCCGCCATCGAAGGGGTGGCCCGAGAGGCCCCCCTTTTTGCACAGAGATTTCAACAACTGTGGAAAAGTCGTGTCGCAAAGCGGTGATTCTTGAAGGGGTTTGACGACGCCCTAAGCGGGCCAAAGCTATCACACGCAAGACCCGTGAGACAAGGTAAACACTGGCGCGCCGCGCCCGCCAATTGACAAGCCGGAGGCTGGTCCCTAGACTATAGAGCTTTGTCCGAAGGGCCGGCTGCCGACCGGCGATGAAGAGCTAGGGGCAGGAGAGCCATGAAGCGGACGTTCCAACCCAACAACCGGAAGCGAAAAAGGACGCACGGCTTTCTGGTGCGGATGCGAACCAAGGGTGGCCGGCTAGTCCTGAAGAGGCGCCGCCAGAAGGGCCGTAAGAGGGTCGGAGCCTAGGCCCTGCCAAAGGGGGCGAAGTCCGCGGCTAGGCTCCGGCCCGGGCAGCGGCTTCGGGCCCCGGCGGCCTTCCGGCGCGCCTTTCGCACCGGGATCCGGCTGGACGGGCCGCTCTTCCAGTTGATCGCGGTTCCCAATGGGCTTTGCGTGGACCGTCTTGGGCTGGTCGCGGGCCGGAAGCTCGGCGGGGCGGTGGCGAGGAACCGATCGAAACGGCTGCTGCGGGAGAGTTTTCGCCGTAACTCCCGCGAGGGGGCAGAGGCGTTGGATTTGGTGCTGATTCCCAAGCGGGAAATCCTGGACCTTTCGGGAGACGATGTGGCGTGTGAGTACCGAGAACGACTCCGACGCCTCGCCTCGCGGCGCTTCCGCCGCAACCCGAAGCCTCCTGCTTCTGGTTGAGGCCTACCGGCTGATGCTCTCCCCGATCTTGGGTGGCCATTGCCGCTACGTGCCAAGCTGCAGCCTCTATGCGCAAGCGGCGTTGCGGCGGCACGGGGCCTGGCGCGGCGGGCGACTGGCCGCCGCGCGCCTGCTCCGCTGCCACCCGTTCTCGCCCGGTGGCTTCGACCCCGTACCCTAAGACCCGAAGGAACCGATGGAAGAACGCCGCCTGCTGCTCGCGATCGCCCTTTCGCTGCTCGTCCTGACGGGCTATCAACTGCTGGTCCCCCCGAAGCCTGCGCCGCTCACGCGGCGGGAGGCGTCGTCCAGCAGCGCCCCGCTGGCGCCCAGCACCGTCGCCCCCATAGCGGCTGCCACCGCCGCGCCGCCGCCACCGCCGCGCGCCGCACAGCCCGCGATCGCTGACGAGCGGGAGCGTCGCGTCGAAGTCGAGAGCGCGGACCTCTCGGTCGCCTTCACCAATCGGGGCGCGCGCCTGCTCTCCTGGCGACTCCAGGGCTTTCTCGACGAACACGGCCGTCCCGAGGAGATGGTCCAGGCGAGCGCGGGCGTGGGTCGGCCCTTCGACCTGGAGACCGGGGACGCAACACTCGATGCCCGCCTGAAGGGCGCGCTGTTCCGCGCCTCGACGGAAAGCCTCAAGCTCAGCGCCGCTGGTGACAATGAACTCCGCTTCGAGTACGCGGAGGGCGAGCTCTCGGCCAAGAAGAGCTTCCGCTTCCCGGTGTCGGGAACGACGGTGCGCGTCAGCGCGTCGGTGCAGCGCTCCGGGACGCCGCTGCCGGTGCGCCTGGTGTGGGGGCCGGGGGTCTCGAACCCCACAGCCAAGGAGACCGAGGTCCAGGGCTACCAACCACCGCAGGTGGTGAGCTTCGGTCCCGGCGGCGTCGAACGAAAGGCCCCCGAGACACTGACCGCCCCGAGCATCCTCACGCAGATCTCGTGGGTCGGGATCGAGACGAACTACTTCACGGCACTCTTGGTGCCGAGCGCCGGGACGGGCAGCGCCGAAGTCCGAGCCGTGGTCCTGCCGGCAGCCGCCGAGGCCCAGCCGAAGAGCGTCCCCGAAGCAGCCCTCACGCTCGGGCCCGAAGGCGAGGCGCTTGTCTACGTGGGGCCCAAAGACTACCGAACCCTCGCGCGCCTCGACCACGGCCTCGAGCAGGTAGTGCCGGTGGGTTCCTGGATCGGTCCGATCGTGGTCCCGCTCATCGACCTGCTGCGCCTCGTCCAGCGTCACGTGGGCAACTACGGCCTGTCGATCGTAGTGCTGACGGTGCTGATCAACCTATTCATGAGCCCGCTCCGGCACTACAGCATCGCAAACGGCCTCAAGATGGCGAAGCTCTCCCCGGAAATGCGGGCGATCCAGGAGCGCTACCGCAAGGTGCCGGCGCTCGACCCGCGCCGGCAGGAGATGCAGGCGGAGATCGCCGCCCTATACGCCCGCCACGGCATGAATATGGGCACCCAGATGCTAGTCGGCTGCCTCCCGATCCTCCTCACCATGCCCTTCTTGATTGCCTTCTACCGCGTCCTCACAATCGCGGTCGAGTTGCGGGGCGCGCCGTTCCTGTGGATCCCCGACCTCTCCCACCGGGACCCGTTGTTCGCGACCCCCGTGCTGCTCGGGATCTCGATGTTCGTGATGCAGAAAATCACGCCTACGGCGATGGACCCGGCCCAGCAGCGCGTGATGATGATCATGCCTCTTGTCCTCGTGGTGATGTTCTTCGCAGCGCCGGCTGGGCTCAACCTCTACTGGCTGGTGTCGAACCTGTGCTCGATCGTCCAGCAGGGCGTGACACTACGCCTGGTGCGGGGTGCTGAGGCGCGGGAAAAGGAGCGCTAGGGACATGAAGGATCCAGTTTTCGCCGGACCCGACGTTCCCTCGGCCGTCGAAGCGGCCGCCGAGGCCCTGGGTCTCACGCCCGAGAAGCTGCGCTTCGTGGTCCTCGACCCGGGCAAGGCCGGGGGTCCGGGTCGGAGCCCGACTTCCGCCCGCATCGCCGTGCTGCTGGGGGCGCCCCCGCCGACGCCTCAGCGCTCGCTGGCGGCCCCGCTCGCCCCCGCTCGCCCCGCGCCGCCCACGGAGGCGCCAGAGGCGGTGCGCGAGACGCTGCTGCGCCTGGTCGCCGAGCTGGGCCGGGCCGCCGGCCTGTCGCTCGAGGCGTGCTTCGAGGAGAAAGACGCGCAGACGCTGGTCGTGCGCCTCTCCGGCGCCTCCGAGTTTCTGCTCGCCGCGGATGGGGAACGGCTGCAGGCGCTGGAGCATCTGTTCCAACGGATCGCGGCCGACCACCTCGAGCAGCGGCTCGTGGTGGACGCCGAGGGCTACCGCCAGGCGCGCGAGGCCCGGATCACGGACCGCGCCCTGACCCTTGCGGCCGAGGTTCGCAGCAGCGGGACCCCGCGCGAGACCGGCCCGCTCAATTCCTACGAGCGCCGGCTCGTGCACGTGGCGCTCGCCAGCGAGCCAGGGGTTCAGACGTTCAGCGTGGGGGAGGGGGCGGCCCGGCGCGTCACGATCGCCCCTGCCGAAGCCCCGAAGGGGTGAGCCCCCACGCGGCGGCCCTCTCGGCCCTCGGGCTCGAGGGCGCCGCCCGCGAGCGCCTGGCAAGCTATCTCGACCTGCTGGCCGCCTGGAGCGCCCGCGTCAACCTGACGGGGGCGCGCACGCCCGACGAACGGGTTCGCTTCCTGGTGGCGCCGGTCCTGTCAGCAGCAGCGCTGGTAGCCGGCCGGCTCCTCGATATCGGTTCGGGCAACGGCTCGCCTGGCCTCGTGCTGGCGCTGCTCCGGCCCGAGCTCCCCGCCACGCTGCTCGAGCCCCGGACCAGGCGCTGGGCCTTCCTGCGGGAAGCGGCGCGCGCCGGGGGCCGCCCCGACGTCGAGGTGCTGCGTGCGCGCCACGACACCTACACCGGACCCGCCGGCGCCACCGTCACGCTCCGGGCGTTGGCCTTGCCGCTCGGCGAGCTGGGCGCGCTGGTGGCGCCGGGCGGACGGCTGCTGGTGTTCGGGCCGATGCCGCTGCCCGTGGCGCCGTTCGAGGCCGAGGCCCGCCTGCCGGGCCCAGTCCACGTCCTGCGCCGCCGCCCCTGAGAAGCGCCTTGTTCCACGTGAAACGTTCCCGGCGGAACGTGCTATCCTCCGCCGCCTCGAAGGGCACCCAGCACTTGACCCGCATCATCGCCATCGCCAACCAGAAGGGCGGAGTCGGCAAGACCACGACCGCCATCAACCTGGCCGCGAGCCTCGCCGCCGCCGAGCGGCGCGTGCTGGCGGTCGACGCTGATCCCCAGGGCAACCTAACATCGGGCCTGGGCCGCAAGAGCCGCGAGCCAAGGCGCGGCCTGTACGAGGCGCTCATCAACCAGGAGCCCGCCGAAGGCCTGCTCGTCGACACCGAACTGACCCACCTGAAACTCTTCCCCTCCGACCGGAACCTGACCGGGGCCGAGGTTGAGCTGGTCCCGCTGCCCGCCCGCGAGTTCCGCCTCAAGCAGGCGCTCGGTCCGCTGCTGCCCCGTTTCGACGACGTGCTCATCGATTGCCCGCCTAGCCTGGGCCTGTTGACCGTGAACGCCCTGACGGCCGCCCACAGCCTGCTGATCCCCCTGCAGTGCGAGTACTTCGCCCTCGAGGGGATCGCCGAGCTGATGAGCACGCGTGAGCGCGTGCGGCGGGCACTCAACCCGGGGCTGGAGGTGCTGGGTGTGCTGCTGACGATGGTGGACGAGCGCACAAACCTGACCCACCAGGTGATGAACGAGATCCGTGACCACTTCAAGAACAAGGTGTTCCAGACGACGATCCCGAGAAGCGTACGACTCGCCGAGGCTCCCAGCTTTGGTAAGCCGATCCTGCTCTACGACATCCGGTCGCGGGGCGCCGAGGCCTACTTGGAGCTAGCCAAGGAGCTGATGGCATGAAGCGAAAGGCGCTGGGGAAGGGGCTCGCAGCGCTGCTGCCAGACCCTGACCCTGCGGAGGGAACCACCGCCAGTTCCGAGGTGGCGTTGGAGCGACTTTCGCCGAACCCTTTCCAGCCGCGCTCCAGCATGGACGCGACCCGCCTCGACGAACTGGCGGCCTCGATCCGCGCGAGCGGCCTGGTGCAGCCGATCCTGGTCCGCCGGCGGGGCGATGGCTATCAGATCATCGCCGGGGAGCGGCGCTGGCGGGCCGCCCAGAAGGCCGGGCTCAGCCGCGTACCGGTCACGGTTCGCGAAGTGCCCGACGCGGAGCTTCTGGAGCTCGCTCTCGTCGAGAACATCCAGCGCGAGGAGCTTTCGGCCCTCGAGGAGGCGCAGGCGTTTCACCGCCTCCAGGAAGAGCTGCGCCTGACCCAGGAGCAGATCGCCCAGAAGGTGGGACGCGATCGCGCCACAGTCGCGAACACGCTGCGGCTGCTCCGGGCGCCACGCGAGGTCCGCGAGTTGCTGGCGGCGGGGGATCTCGACGCCGGCCACGTGCGAGCCTTGCTCGCCCTCGAGCACACGGGCGACCAGGTCGCGCTGGGTCGTGAGGCCGCGCGCAAGGGTCTCTCGGTCCGCGAGGTCGAGCGGCGCGTGGCGCTGCTGCGCGCCCCGCGCAAGGCTCCGGGTCGCAAGGACCCCAACACCCGGGCCGCCGAGGAGCGGCTGCGCGGAGCACTCGGCGCCAAGGTCCAGATCGCCCGGCGCGGCAAGGGCGGCGCGCTGCGAATTGCCTTCAGCAGCGAGAGCGAGCTCAACCGCCTCTTCGACCTCATCCTGCGCCTCTCGCGAGCGCGCTAGGGTTCCAAGCGGGCCGCCTTCCCGGGCGCGGATCCGCCCGTGCTACCCTGACTCGTGATGCTCAAGCTCAAGGGCCTCGGCGCGGCCGAGGAACTGAACGGCTTCATGGACGAGGGCACGGAGTTCCTCGGGGAGTTGCGCTTTCGCAACACCTACCGGGTCGACGGCCGCGTTCGCGGCAAGATCGTCTCCGAGAACACACTGGTCGTGGGGGAGTCGGGGCGCGTCGAGGCAGACATCGATTGCGGGGTGGTGTCGATCCGTGGTCAGGTGGCAGGTCACGTCATCGGGCGGCAGCGTATCGAGCTCCTGGCCGGTGCGCGGGTCACGGGCACGCTCGTCTCCCCGAAGCTCGTGATCGAGGACGGGGCCTTCTTCTCCGGTGACTGCGCGATGTCGACGGCCGCGCGGCAGCCGCTGAGCGCCGCGCCGGTGAGCCCCAAGACGGCGGCCGAGAGCCCCCGACCGCTATAGTTTCTTATATATCATGACAGACCAGCGCGAAAGGATCCTGCGGCTCACCGAGCGGGTCGCCTGCGCGGGTTGAGCGAGCAAGCTCGGCCCCGCCGAGCTCGCCCAGGTGCTGGGCGGCCTAGAACGTTCGAACGACCCGCGGGTCCTCGTCGGCTTCGAGACGGGAGACGACGCCGGGGTCTACCGTCTCGACGACCACACGGCGCTGGTCCAGACCGTGGACTTCTTCACGCCGGTCGTGGACGACCCGTATGCCTTCGGCCAGATCGCCGCGGCCAATGCGCTGTCCGACGTCTATGCGATGGGCGGGCGCCCGCTGACGGCGCTCTCGATCGCAGCATTTCCCGAAGCCGATTTCCCGATCGAGTGGGCTGCCGCCATCGTGCGCGGCGGACAAGACAAGCTACGCGAGGCCGGCTGCGTCCTGCTCGGCGGCCACACGATCCGTGATCCCGAGATCAAGTTCGGCTACGCGATCACCGGGCTCGTCGACCCCGCCCGCGTACTCTCGAACGCCGGCGCCGCGCCCGGAGACGTGCTCGTCCTCACCAAAGCGCTGGGCACCGGCGTCATCGCCACGGCGCTCAAGGCCGGCCAGGCACCCGACGAGGCGGTGGTTGCGTCGACGCGGTCGATGGCCACGCTCAACCGCATCGCCGCGACCACGGCCCTGCGCCTGGGCGTACGTGGCGCCACCGACGTGACGGGATTCGGCTTGATCGGCCACGGCTGGAGCCTCGCCCGCGAAAGTCAGGTGAGCCTCGAGCTTCGCCTCGCCGAGCTGCCGCTGCTTCCCGGGGCACGCGAGCTGGCGCTCGCGTTCCAACCAGGCGGGCTCAAGGCGAATCGCCGCGCCTACGAGGCGAGAGTCCTAGACCGCGGCGACCCCGACGAAGCCCTTCGCGCGCTCGTCTACGACCCGCAAACCTCGGGCGGCCTGTTGCTGCCGGTGCCCCCGGACGCCGTCCCCAGCCTGCTCGCGGAGCTGGAAGCCGCCCGCGTGATCGGCCGCGTGGCGGCCGAAGCCGAGCGGCCCATCGTCCTCATCTAGAAGGCGCCACAGCTTTGACGCCGCGCCGCGTCGCGTGCTACATTTCGCCGCCCTAAGAGCAGGCGAATCAGGGAGCAACGCAGCGAAAATGAAAAGACTGTCGGCTAGCGCCTCGCGCCGCTACGCCCGGGCGCTGCTGGACGTGGCGCTAGCCCAGGGCGACCCTGTGGCCGTGCGCCGTGAACTCGAAGCTGCCGCGACGCTGCTCGGCACGAGCGCCGACTTGCGCGCGGCCTTCGGCAGCCGCGGGCTCAGCGCGGAGCGCAAGAAGAAGCTGGCGCTTGCCGTATGGTCCGAGCCGGGTGCCAGCGTGATCTTCCGGCGCCTGATGAGCCTGCTCGCCGAGCGTGACCGCCTTGAGCTTCTGCCGGCGATTGCCGCCGCCTATCGCGCGCTGCTTCTCGTCCATGAGAATGTCGCGGCCGTGGAGGTCGTCACCGCGGCCGCGCTCGACGAGGAACAGCGGGCGGCGCTCGAAGCTGCGCTGCGCAAGGCCACGGGCAGGGACGTCGAGATCGACGCGAGCCTCGACCCGGAGCTGCTCGGCGGCGTGCTAGTGAAGCTCGGCGGGCGCCACTACGACGGTTCCGTGCGGGGTCGCCTGAAGGCGCTCGGCGCGAGTCTCGCGGGAGCATAGGGAGAGCATTGATGGAGATTCGGGCCGAGGAGATCACCAAGATCATTCGCGAGCAACTCGGTGGCTTCACGGCTGGCGTCGACATCGCCGAGGTGGGCACGGTACTCTCCGTTGGCGACGGCATTGCGCGCATCCATGGCCTCGAGCGCTGCATGGCGGGCGAACTCCTCGACCTGCCGCACGGCGTGATGGGTATCGCCCTCAACCTCGAGGAGGACTCGGTCGGCGCGGTGCTGCTCGGCGAATCGTCGGCGATCCGCGAAGGCGATGAAGTCAAGCGCACGCGCCGCATCATGTCGATCCCTGTCGGCGAGGCCATGGTGGGACGCGTCGTGAACGCCCTGGGCCAGCCGATCGACGGCAAGGGCGAGATCGCGTCGAAAACCTTCGCGCCGATCGAGGTGATCGCGCCAGGCGTCGTGGACCGCCAGCCGGTGCGCGAGCCGCTCGAGACCGGCATCAAGCCCATCGACACCATGGTCCCGATAGGCCGCGGCCAGCGCGAGCTGATCATCGGCGACCGCCAGACGGGCAAGACCGCCGTCGCCCTAGACACGATCATCAACCAGAAGGGCAAGGGCGTTGTCTGCGTCTACGTCGCGATCGGCCAGAAACGCTCGACCGTCGCCCAGGTGGTGCGCACGCTCGAGGAGTTCGGGGCGATGCAGCACAGCATCGTGGTCGCGGCCACCGCCAGCGAGCCAGCGCCCTTCCTCTACATCGCACCCTACACCGGCACCGCGATCGGCGAGTACTTCCGCGATCGCGGCCAGCACGCGCTGTGTGTCTACGACGACCTGTCGAAGCACGCGGCGTCGTACCGCGAGATCTCGCTGCTGCTGCGCCGGCCGCCCGGACGCGAGGCGTACCCCGGAGACGTCTTCTATCTCCACAGCCGCCTGCTGGAACGGGCCGCGAAGCTGAACGACAAGAAGGGCGGCGGCAGCCTCACGGCGCTGCCGATCATCGAGACCCAGGCCGGCGACATCTCGGCCTACATCCCGACGAACGTCATCTCGATCACCGACGGCCAGATCTTCCTCGAGTCCGACTTGTTCAACTCCGGGATCCGGCCGGCCATCAACGTCGGCAACTCGGTGTCGCGCGTCGGCGGCAGCGCCCAGACCAAGGCCATGAAGGGCGTCGCCGGGCGCCTCCGCCTCGACCTCGCCCAGTTCCGCGAGCTCGCAGCCTTCTCGCAGTTCGGCTCCGACCTCGACAAGGCGACCCAGGCGATGCTCGCCAAGGGCGAGCGCATGACTGAGATCCTGAAGCAGGACCAGTACCAGCCGCTCCCGCCCGAGAAGCAGGTGATCCTCGTCTACGCGGCGACCAACGGCTATCTCGACGCCTACCCGGTGGCCCAGTGCCGGCGGTACGAACGGGAACTCTACCAGTACCTCGACAGCCACGCCGGCCCGCTGCTGAAGGCGATCGCCGACGAGAAGGACATCAAAGGCGAGCTAACTGACAAGATCAAGGCCGCGCTCGCCGCGTTTGGAGAGTTGTTCCGCGTCGCGGAGAAGGTCTAGGCCATGGCGTTTGCCGCAGCGGAGGCTGCTTGCCGCCGAGTCGAGACGTCTGGATGAAGGCCCGGCCGGAGCCAGGACGCGGTTAGACGATGCCCGCCTTGCTCGACATCCGGCGCCGGATCCGCAGCGTGAAGAGCACGCAGCAGATCACCAAGGCCATGAAGATGGTTTCGGCAGCGAAGCTGCGGCGTGCTCAGGAGGCCATGTTCGGAGCCCGTCCCTACGCGCGCAAGATGCTCGAAGTCCTGAACAGCATGGCCTCGCGGGCCCAGCCCGAGGCGCACCCGCTGCTCGAGAAGCGCGAGGGCGGCAACATCCTGCTGGTGGTCGTGACCTCGGACAAGGGGTTGTGCGGCGGCTTCAACGCCAACATCATTCGCAGCGCGGCCCGTTTCCTCGAGGAGAACCGCGACCGCGACATCCGCATCAGCCTGATCGGCCGCAAGGGGCGCGACTACTTCAAGCGCCGCTCCGTGCGCGTGAAGAGCGAGTCCGTGGGGGTCTTCCAGGCGCTGCGCTACAGCCACGCCCAGAAGATCGCCAGCGAACTCATCGCCGCCTTCACCTCGGGCGAAGTGGACCAGGTGGTCCTGGTCTCCAACGAGTTCAAGAGTGTCATCCAGCAGCGCATCGTCGTCGACCGCCTGCTGCCGATCGAGGGTGCTGCGCTCGACCCGACGGACCCAGCCCTCGACTATTTGTACGAGCCGGACCCGAAGGGGATTTTCGAGAGGCTCTTGCCCAAGTATGTCGAGACCCGGGTCTGGCAAGCGCTGCTCGAGTCGGCCGCGGCCGAGCACGGCGCCCGGATGGCAGCCATGGACGCCGCCACGAGCAACGCGAGCGACATGATCGATCGCCTGACCCTCTATATGAACAAGGTTCGCCAGGCTGCTATCACCAAGGAGATCATCGAGGTGGTGTCGGGCGCGGGGTCCTGAGCGCGGAAGGATTTATGGCTACTGAGAACGTCGGTCGCGTCATCCAGATCATCGGCCCAGTGCTGGACATCGAGTTCCCGAAGGGCGTGCCGGCCATCTACAACGCCGTCCTCATCCAGGACGACGGCTCCGGCGGCGGCGTCAAGATCGACGTCGTGGCCGAGGTCGAGCAGCACCTCGGCGAGAACCGGGTGCGCTGCGTCGCGATGCTGCCGACCGACGGCATGGTGCGCGGCATGAAGGCGATCGACACGGGCGCCCCGATCATGGTGCCCGTCGGCACGCCGACGCTGGGCCGCGTGCTGAACGTGATCGGAGAGCCGGTCGACGAACTCGGCCCAGTCAAGTCCGACAAGCGCTACCCGATCCACCGGCCCGCCCCGAGCTTCGAGGAGCAGTCGACCAAGCTCGAGATGTTCGAGACCGGCATCAAGGTCATCGACCTGATCGAGCCCTACTTGCGCGGCGGGAAGATCGGCCTGTTCGGTGGCGCCGGCGTCGGCAAGACGGTCATCATCCAGGAGCTGATCTACAACCTCGCCAAGCAACACGGCGGCGTGTCGGTGTTCGCCGGCGTCGGCGAGCGCACGCGTGAGGGCAACGACCTGTGGCTCGAGTTCCAGGAATCGAAGGTCCTCGACCTCGAGAACTTCGCGAACTCGAAGGCCGCTCTCATCTACGGTCAGATGACCGAACCGCCCGGGGCCCGGCTGCGCGTCGCGCTCACGGGCCTGACCGTCGCCGAGTACTTCCGCGACGAGGAGGGCAAGGACGTCCTGCTCTTCATCGACAACATCTTCCGTTTCACCCAGGCGGGCTCCGAGGTCTCAGCGCTGCTCGGCCGCATGCCCTCGGCCGTCGGCTACCAGCCGACGCTCCAGACCGAGATGGGCGAACTGCAGGAGCGCATCACCTCAACCAAGAAGGGCTCCATCACGTCGATCCAGGCGATCTACGTTCCCGCCGACGACTACACCGACCCGGCTCCGGCCACGACCTTCGCTCACCTCGACGCAACCACCAACCTCTCGCGCCAGATCGCGCAGCTTGGCATCTACCCCTCGGTCGACCCGTTGGCGAGCTCGTCGCGAATTCTCGATCCGCGCGTGATCGGCGAAGAGCACTACAACGTGGCGCGAGACGTCAAGCAGATCCTGCAGCGCTATAAGGACCTGCAAGACATCATCGCGATCCTCGGTATCGACGAGCTGTCCGAGGACGACAAGGTGATGGTGGCGCGCGCGCGCAAGATCCAGAGGTTCCTGTCGCAGCCCTTCAAGGTGGCCGAGCAGTTCACGGGGATCAAGGGCCGCTACGTATCGCTCGCCGACAGCATCCGCAGCTTCAAAGCGATCGTGGCCGGCGAGATGGACCATCTGCCCGAGCAGGCCTTCTACATGGTCGGGACGATCGACGAGGCGATCGAGCAAGCGAAGGGCTTGCAACAGTAGCGCCATGGCCCTGCCAAGCAAGCTCGATCTCGAGATTGTGACGCCCGAGGGGCTGTTGCTGAAAGAGCCCGTTGACGAGGTGATCGTGCCGGGCGAGCAGGGTTACTTCGGGGTGCGCCCAGGCCACACGCCGTTTCTTTCGACGCTCGGCGCGGGCGAGATCAGCTACCGCCTCGGCGCCGAAACGCGACGCCTGAGCTGTTTTTGGGGTTTCTGCGAAGTACTTCCCCACCGCGTCGGGATCCTGGCCGAAATCGGCGAGCGGGCTGAGGACATCGACGTCGGGCGGGCCGAGAAGGCCAAGGAACACGCCGCCCAGCGCCTGAAATCGATCACGCAAGAGGCGGGTTACGAGGACGCGCACAAGGACTATGTGAAGGCCGTGACGCGCCTGGCCGTCGCCAGGTCAGAGCGCGGCTAACAACCAGGGTTGATAGAGCAGCTCCGCACGCTCTTCCGCTACCGCCTCCTCATCCAGAGCCTCGTCTCGCGCGACCTCAAGGCGCGCTACCGGGGCAGCGTTCTCGGTTTCTTCTGGAGCTTCATCAACCCGCTCCTGTTGCTGCTCACGTACGGCATCGTCTTCACCGTGATGCTACCCGTGAAACGCTCGGCGAACATGGAGCCGTACTTCGTGTTCCTGTTCTGCGGGATCCTGCCCTGGACCTTCTTCCAGGCGTCGATCGCGGAATCCGCCGGCGCGCTGATCGCCGGGGGCAACCTGATCAAGAAGGTGGTCTTCCCCGCCGAGGTCCTGACGGTGGTTACCGTGCTGTCGAACTTGGCTCACTTCCTCCTCGGCCTGCCGGTCCTGCTCGGCTTCCTCGCCTGGAACGGGCGGCTCACCTGGGAGGCGCTGCTGCTGCCTCTGCCGCTGCTCGTCCAACTCGTTTTCACGCTCGGCCTGTCCCTGTTCGTCTCCGCGCTGACCGTGCACTTCCGCGATGTCCAGAACATCCTGGCCCATGTCCTCCACCTGTGGTTCTTCGCGTCGCCCATCCTGTACCTGTACAACGACACCCACGGCGGCCTCAGACACCTGCTGCGCGTGAACCCGATGGCCCACGTCCTCGTCTCGTACCAGCAGATCCTCTTCGACGGCGCCTTCGACCACTGGAGCGGCCTCGCCCTGGCGGGCCTCTGCGCCGTCGTCGCTCATGTGTTCGGGGCCTTCTTCTTCGAAAGGCTCCGGGACACACTGGCGGAGGAGGTGTGAGCGGCCTCGCGGTCGTGGCGGCCGGCCTGACGAAGGTCTACCGCCGCTTCCTCCATCAGAACCAGTTCCGTACCCTGAAGAGCGCGCTCTTGACCGGGAGCCTGCTCTCGGACCTGACGGCGGAAGAGACCTTCACGGCGCTCGACAGCGTCTCCTTCGAGGTGCCGAAGGGCTCGACGTTCGGTGTCATCGGCGAGAACGGCTCCGGCAAATCGACGCTCCTGAAACTGCTGGCCGGCATCACCAAGCCGACGCGCGGCCGGCTCAGTGTCGAGGGCCGGGTCTCGGCGCTGATCGAGCTGGGCGCGGGCTTCCATCCCGAGATCAGCGGCCGTGAGAACGTGGCGATCAACGGCATCATGCTCGGCCTCACGCGTCGGGAGATCGAGGAGCGCTTCGACGCGATCGTGGCCTTCGCCGAGCTCGAGCGCTTCATCGACGCGCCGGTCAAGACCTACTCCTCCGGGATGCACGCGCGGCTGGGGTTCGCGGTGGCCATCCACGTGGATCCCGAAGTGCTGCTGATCGACGAGGTGCTGGCGGTCGGCGACGAAGCCTTCACGCGCAAGTGCCTCGACAAGATCGGCGAGTTCCGGCGCCGCGGCAAGACGATCTTGATCGTCACCCACAGCCTGGGCCTGGCCGAGAAGATGTGCGACGACGTCCTGTGGCTGCGGCGGGGCAAGGTCGAGGGTCGTGGAGACCCCAAGCGTGTCGTGGACCACTACTTGACCTATGTCGCCGGGGGGGAAGAACACTTCCTCGCCGGGGCACAGGGCCAGGCCCCGGCCGTCCCCGGGCCTGCTCCCGCAGTGGGGCCCGGCCAGGCCGAGTCTCGCCATGGCTATCGCGAAGGCCGCTGGGGCGCGCGCGAAATCGAGATCACCGCGGTCCGGCTGCTCGACGCCCAGGGCAAGCAGCGCCACGTCTACGTTCCCGGCGAAAGCCTGACGCTGGCCCTCTCGGTGCGCGCGGAGCAGAAGATCGCCGACTTCGTCTTCGGCATCGGCCTGTTCACCACCGACGGCGTCAGCGTCTACGGCACGAATACCCACATCGAGGACTGGAAGCCGCGGCAGATCCACGGTGCCGGCGAGGTGCGCCTCGTGCTCAGCGACTTGCGACTCGTGGAGGGCACGTACCTGCTCGACGTCGCAGCGCACCGCCGCGACGGCACGCCTTACGACTACCACCGTGGGCTCCACTCGTTCCGTGTCAAGAGCCGGACCAAGGACGTGGGTGTCTATCGTCCAGCGCACCAGTGGTCGTTCTCGGGAGGCGCCGAACTCGAGGAGCCCAGACCCCGACCCGAGCTCGAACTCGGCGAAGAGTAGCGCCCATGGACAAGGGGGCGGTCGAGAGGCTCCTCTTCGTCCTGCTGCTCGGCAGCTACGCCTATTTCTACCAGTCGGTCGGCCACAACGAGGCCGCCCGCTTCGACCTGACCCGCGCCCTGCTCGAGGACCACAGCGTCGCGGTCGACCGGTTCCGGCAGAACAGTGCCGACCTCGTGGTCCACGCTGGGCGAACCTATTCCAACAAGGCGCCGGGCGCCTCGCTCTTGGCGCTCGCGCCGTTCTGGGCGGCTGGCGTTCTGGTGAAGCCGTTGGGTCTTCCAGAGTGGGCGCACTGGGACGCAGTCGCGTACCTCACAACGCTTTCGACCGTCGGCCTGCTGTCAGCGCTCGCTGGTATCGCCTTGTTTCGTCTCGCCCACGCGCTCACCGGCTCTGTCTTTGCCGCGGTGCTCGCGGCGCTCGCCTTCGGCCTTGGCTCGATCGCGTTTCCGTTCGCGACGCTGTTCTTCGGGCACCAGATTGCGGCGGCGTTCCTGGTCTTCGCCTTTGCACTGGTGTTCCAGAGGCGGCATGTCGGCAAGCCGGCTGCGCGGCCGAATTCGACCTGGTTCGCCGCCGGCCTCTTCGTCGCCTACGCAGTCGTCACCGAGTATCCAGCAGCGATCCCGGCGGCTGGCGTCACCTTCTATGCCCTCCACACGCTGCGACGCGAAGAGCGGCGGCGGCGTGCCGGCGTCTTGTTCGGACTTGGAGTCGTGGTGGGGGCGGGGGTGCTTGGGGCGTACAACCTGGCCGCCTTCGGCCGGGTTCTTTTCGCCTCCTACCAGGCTTACGTCGAGGAGGGCTCAGCGGCCATCTACAAGGCCCACGCGCAGGGATTCGTGGGCGTCCACTGGCCCGGCCTGACGGCCTTCGGCCGCGTCCTCGCGGAGCTCACTGTGCTTCCACGGCGCGGCCTCTTCTTCCTGAACCCCATCTTCGTCCTTGCGCCGGTCGGGCTGATCCTGATGGCTCGCGAGCGGCGCTTTCGCGGGGAGCTAATCCTGATCGTCGTGACCACCGCCCTGATGCTCAGCTTCAATGCCTGCTACGGCGACTCGGTCCTGTATTGGGGCGGCGGCGGCTCGACGGGGCCGCGACACCTGTTGCCGGTGCTGCCCTTTCTCGCGCTGCCGCTGGCGTTCGTGGCGCACCGCATGTCGGCGCTGTTTCACATGCTCCTGCTCGGATCGGCGTTTCTCATGCTCGTCGCAACCGCGGTGGATCCCCGGGCTCCCTTCTACCACCTCAATCCGATGGCCGAGATCCTGATGCCGAGTTATCTGCACGGCCAACTCGCCTTACAGCGGGGCGCGTTCTTCGCCCCGGGCGAGGCTCGCCTGCCCGCAGGCGCTATCAACCTGGGTGGCCTGCTCGGCCTCAGCCCCGCGTGGCAGATGGCGCCACTGCTTGGGTTTTGGGCGCTTCTTGGCTCGCGGCTCGTGCAGCGCGCGGCCGCGCCGCACGCCAGTCGGGTGCGGACGCTCTACGCGGTGGGCCTGCTGGCGGTAGCGGTCGCACCCGGGATCGTCGAAGCGCGCGCGAGGCCGCCGCAAAGCTCCGGGCTCATCGGCTTCTACTACGCCCACCCGGCCTGGGAAGGGCCAGCGGTCTTCGCGCGGCACGAAGAGCCGATCGACTACGACTGGGGCCGCGACCCCGCCTCGATCCCGTTGCGCGTTCCGTTCAGCGTGGAGTGGCTGGGCGGGTTGCGAGTGACGGCGCCGGGCGCGCACGCCTTCCGCGTCGACTCGGACGACAACCGCTCGCGGCTCGAGATCGATGGCCGCCTGGTGCTCGACAACCAGGGCTACCGGGGCCCTGCCCGCAGCAGCCTTGCGTGGCTGAACCCGGGCGTCCACTCGCTGCGCCTGCGCTACCACAGCGGGCTGGGCGGCGCGCGCGTCCGCCTGGTCTGGGTGCCGCCGGGTGGAGCCCTGCAGGTGATTCCGGCCCAGGCCCTCGTGCCATGAGCGCCTTGCGCCGCACCCTGGGCATGGGGCACGCTGCAAAGAGCATGGAGCTTCTCGAGTTGCTCGAAGAACGCCGCCGCTGGAAAACCGCTGGCGAGCGCGTCGTCTTCACCAACGGCTGCTTCGATCTGTTGCACCCGGGCCACGTCCTGCTGCTGGAGGCCGCGCGAGCCGCGGGAGAGCACCTGGTCGTGGGCATCAATTCCGATGCCTCGGTGCGCCAGCTCAAGGGGCGCGGGCGCCCGATCGTGAGCGCTGCGGAGCGCGGCGAGACGCTGCTCGCGCTGGAAGCTGTCGACCGCGTGATCGTCTACGACGAACCGACTCCTCTCCAGGTCGTCTCGGCTCTCGTGCCGGATATCCTGGTGAAGGGCGCCGACTGGGCGGAGGACAAGATCGTGGGCGCCGACATCGTCCGCCGCGCGGGCGGGAGCGTCGTGCGCGCCCCGCTGTTCCCGGGCCGCTCGACGACGTCGATTGTGGACAAGATCCGCCGCTCGTGACCGCGTCTTGGCTCGCTCCCCTGCTCAGGGAGGTGTTTGTCTCGGAAGCGCGTGCGCGCCTGGCGGCCGAGGGCCGCCTCGCCCTCGCGGGGCTCGCCGGCCCAGCCCAGGTGCTGCTGCCGCTGCTTCTGGTCGAAAGGCCGCTCTTGGTTGTCACGCCTTATGAGCGCGACGTCGACGTCCTGGCGGAGGACCTGCGGCTATTCGCCCGGGAGGCGGGCCAGGCGGGCGAGGTGCTCCCTTTCCCGGCCCCCGGCCCGCCGGTGTTTCGCGGCTTGCCGCGTCATCCTGAGGCCTCGCTGCGCCGCGCCACCGCGCTGCTCGCCGCCGCCCGCGGCCGGCTCCGCGCGCTGGTGGCCTCGCCGGCCGGGCTGCTGCGGCCCAGCCTGGTGCGGGAGCTGCTCGAGACGCGGGTCTTTCGAGTAGCGCGCGGCGAGGAGATGACGCCGGAGATCCTGCTCGAAGCGCTTGATGAAGCCGGCTACGTCCAGGAAGATCCGGTGACGGGCCCGGGGCAGATGGCGCGGCGCGGTGGGATCCTCGACATCTTCCCGGCCGACCGCGCAGAGCCTGTGCGGCTCGAGTTCTATGGCGACAGCGTCGAGAGCCTGCGCGCCTTCGATCCGGCGACGCAGCGGAGTGCCGGGCCCGTTGACAGCCTCGAGATCCTGCCGCTCTCCGACAGCTTCGCGACCCGCTCCATAGTCGCGAAGCTGCGCGAGCGCCTGCTCGAACGTTTCGGCGCGACCCGCGAGGTCGCGGCATTTCTCGAACGCCTGGACCGCGGCCTCGTTCCCGAGGAGCTCCCCGAACTGCTGCCGCTCGTCCCCGGGACGGTCGCGCCGCCATGGTGTCATCTCGAAGACGCAGCCGTCGTGGCGCTTCAACCCGAGCAGGTCGCGATCGAAGCGGAGACGCTCCACGAGAGGGCTCGCGCAGAGAAGAAACGTCGCGAGGGGGTGCTGGCAGTCGAGCCCGCCGAGGCGCTCGTGTCCGCCCGCGAGCTGGCCCAGCGCCTCGAGGTGGCGCCTGCACTGGCCGTCCACGACATCGACACGCAGGCCGACAGCGTTTCCGCGCCGTCGCGGCCGGTGCGTCGCTATGCCGGCGACATACGGGCGCTTGCGGCCGACCTCAGCGCACCACGCGCGCCGCGCAGCGTGATCTTCCTCGGCAACAGTGGCCGTGCTGACCGGCTCCGCGACGTGCTGGCGGAGGACGGCGTCGCGACCGGCGAAGCTGCCGCCGTGGAGATCCGCGTCGGCAACCTCTCTGCGGGCTTCGAGTTTCCCGGCGCCGGCCTTCGCATCCTCGCCGATGGAGACGTGTTCCCCGAAGAAGTGCACGTCCATCCGCGCGGGAAGGCGCGCGGCGTGCGCAGCTTTCTCTCCGACTTCCGCGACCTCAAGATCGGTGATCTCGTCGTCCATCAGGATCACGGCATTGGTCGCTTCGAGGGCTTGCAGACGATCGAGGTCCTGGGCCTGACCCACGAATTCATGGTCCTCTCCTACCAGGGCGGTGACAAGCTCAAGGTCCCGGTCGACGCCTTCGACCGGGCTCAGAAGTACGCGAGCGCCGAGGGGGGCCGGCCGGTTCTCGACAAGCTGGGGAGCGGCAACTGGGACAAGCTCAAGAGGCGCGTGAAGAAGGCGATGCGCGACATGGCCGCGGAACTACTGCGGCTGTATGCGCAGCGCAAGGCGCGGCCCGGCCATGCCTTCACCGCCCAGAGCCCGTGGCAGCGCGAGTTCGAAGAGGCCTTCGAGTACGAGGAGACGCCCGATCAGGCCCAGGCCATCGCGGACGTGGCCGCTGACATGGCGAATGAGACGCCGATGGACCGCTTGGTCTGTGGCGATGTCGGCTATGGCAAGACCGAGGTGGCGATGCGCGCGGCGATGCGCGCCGCGCTGGACGGCAAGCAGGTGGCGATCCTCGCCCCCACCACGGTGCTGGCGTTCCAGCATTGGAAGACGTTCAAGAAGCGCTTCGCCCCGTTCCCGGTAAAGGTCGAGATGGTCTCGCGCTTCCGAACCGAGAAGCAGACCAGAGGGGTGCTGGCCTCGCTCGCCGCAGGGCAGGTGGACATCCTGATCGGGACGCACCGCTTGCTCTCGAGGGACGTCGTGTTCCGGGATCTGGGGCTGCTCGTGATCGACGAGGAGCAGCGCTTCGGCGTCGCCGCCAAGGAAAAGCTCAAGCACGTCCGCAGCACGGTCGACTGCCTGACGCTCTCCGCCACGCCGATTCCGCGCACCCTGCAGATGGGCCTCGCGGGGATCCGTGACATGTCTGTGATCGAGACGCCGCCCAAGGACCGGCTCGCGATCCAGACTTCGATCGTCAAGTTCTCGACGGACGTGATCGCCGCGGCCGTGCGTCAGGAGCTGCTGCGCGAGGGCCAGACGTATCTCGTTCACAACCGTGTCGAGTCGATCTACTCGCTCGCGAGGCTGGTGAAGCGGCTCGTACCCGAGGCGCGGGTCGTGGTAGGCCACGGCCAGATGCCCGAGGCGGAGCTCGAAAAGGCCATGCTCTCGTTCGTCGAGGGTCGAGCCGACGTCCTCGTCGCCACGACCATCATCGAGAACGGCCTTGACATCCCGCGCGCCAACACCTTGATCGTGAATCGGGCCGATCGCTACGGCCTTGCCCAGCTCTACCAGCTGCGCGGCCGCGTGGGCCGCTCCGACCGTCGCGCCCATGCGTATCTGCTGGTTCCGCCCGCCCTGGTGTTGTCGGAGATCGCGCGCAAGCGGCTCGCCGCCATCCAGGAGTTCTCGGAACTGGGCGCGGGCTTCCGGATCGCGGCCCTCGATCTCGAACTGCGCGGCGCCGGGAACTTGCTCGGCGGAGAGCAGAGCGGCCACATCGAGGCCGTGGGCCTCGACTTGTACGTGAAGCTGCTGGAACAGACGATCCTCGAGCTCAAGGGCGAGGCTAGCGAGGAGAGGCCCCGGGCGACGCTCAACCTGCGCCTGGACCTGCGCATCCCGCCCGACTACGTGCCGGAAACGCACCAGCGCCTGACGCTCTACAAACGCGTGAGCCAACTCCGCGACGCCGCCGAGGCCGAGGCCCTGCTCGCCGAGATCAAGGACCGCTATGGCGCGCCGCCGCCCGTGGTGCTCGGGCTGCTCCGCTACGCGGGCTTGCGGCTTCGGGCCGAGGCCCTGGGCATCTCGCAGGTCGATGCCGCTGGCGGATCTCTGCATCTGCGTTTCGCCGCCAGCACGCCGCTGCCGCCCGCAATGCTGGTGCGCGCGGCTCGCGAGCTGCCCGGCGGCGCCCTGTCTCCGCAGGGCATCCTGAAGGGCCGCCTTTCTGAAGCCGAGGACCCGGCCGCGAGGCTCTCCGTGATGTTCGCCGCGCTCGAGGATCCGCAAGCCTTGGCGGCACCAGGGCTATGATGATGCCTTGAACGTGCCTGTTCTCCGTCACGGCCTGGTGTTCGTGCTGCTGAGCGTCGCCTGTCGGCCGCCCCTGCCCGCCGATCCCGTCATCTTGGCCCTGGGGGAGGGCAGCGTCCGACGTAGCGACTTCGAGCGGCACTTGGAGAGCCTCGCGGCGCAAGGACTCGACGCCTCCGAGCCGGCGGTGCGCCGCTCGGTGCTCGACTCCTTTCTCGAGGAGCGCGTGTTGATCCTGGAAGCACGCGCACGTGGACTCCTGAAGCCGGGCGCCTCTACCGAAGAAGAGCAGCTCGCCGCGCAGCAGTTGCTCTCCGAGGCCGCGCGTTCGCGCGCCGTCGTGAACGACGCGGAGATCGCTGCCTACTATGCCGCGCACGCCGCGGAACTCGCGCAGCTCGAGACCGTGGCGCTGCGCCAGATCCTGGTGCCGACCGAGAACGAGGCCCGCGACGTCCGGCGCCGGCTGTCGAAAGAGGCGAAGAGCTTCGAGATGCTGGCCCAGACCCGCTCGCGGGGGCCCGAGGCCAGCGCCGGGGGGCTCATGGGCAGCTTTACCCGCGGCCAGCTACCACCCGAGCTGGAAGCGGTGGCCTTTGCGCTTTCGCTGCAGGGCCTCTCCGAACCCGTAAGGACGCCGCTCGGTTATCATGTCCTTCGGGTCGACGCGCACGCGCCCGCCCGCGAACGGAGCCTTGAGGAGTGCCGCGAAGAAATCCACAGGGTGCTCCTCCAGGGCAAATCGGCCGACGCCTCCCGGGAAGCCGTGAAGACGCTTCTGGAGCGCGCCAAGGTGAACTATGAAGCCGCCCAGCCTCGTCCTTAGTCTAAACCTCCTCGTCGCGGCACAGCCGGCGGTTGCGGAGATCCTCGACCGGGTGATCGTCAAGGTGAACGGCGACATCGTGACGCAGTCAGAGTTCGAGGCCCGCCAGATCGCCGCGGTGCAGTCCCAGCGCCTCACCCCCGACCGCGTCGAGGCCTACTTGCGCGACAACAACGCCCGCATTCTCCAGGATGCGATCGATGATCTGCTGCTGATCCAGAAGGCCGACGAGATCGGGATAAGGATTCGGCCGGAGTACACGAAGGACATCATCGAGGGCATCAAGAAGGAGAACAACATCCCGACCGACGAGGCGCTCCGGGAGCAGCTGCGCCGTGAGGGCATGTCGATCGACGACATGAAGCGGAACATCGAGCGCTCGATCATCCGCAAGCAGGTCCTGAGCCGCGAGCTGGAGCCGAAGGTCGTCCTCACGGACGCCGAGGTGCGCGCGGAGTACGAGCGCCGCAAGGAGCAGTTCACGCACCCAAGCCAGGTGCGTCTCCAGGAAATCCTGGTGAGCGGCGAGCGGGTCGAGCCCGCCGCGACCGCGGCCGAGCTCGTGAAGCGCGCGCGCGCGGGCGAAGATTTCGCCGCTCTCGCCAAGGAGCAATCGGCGGCCCCCAGCCGGACGGCCGGGGGAGACCTGGGCAAGCTGGACATCAGTGTGCTGCAGGACGAGATTCGGGCCGTCGTCGAGCCACTCGCCGTGGGCGAGACCTCGGAACCGATTGCCGGGCCCGACGGCAGCTACCGCGTGTTGCGTGTAGCGGAACGCAGCGCCGAGGGTGTCACTCCCTTCGACGATGCCAAGGCGGAGATCCGCAGGCGTCTTGGAGAAGCCCTGATGGCCACCGAATACGAACGGCTCCTGAAGGAGCTGCGTGAGAAAGCGATCATCGACGTACGGGTCCGCGAGGTGCCCCTCCAGGTGCAGGTGCCGACCACGGCTTCGATTCTCGATCCCCCTTCGGCAGAGACTTCGGCGGTCGCGCCCGGCGCGGTCACCCCGGCCGCCGCCGCCGCTGACGATGCGGAGTTCGTGATCTCGCCCCAGGCGGCTCCGGAACGCGTGGCGCCCGACGCACCTGCCTCGGACGAAAGCAAGCCGCCCGCGCCCTGAGCCGTGGCGGGGCCCGAGACGGAGCGGTTCTTCGAGCGCGTCTACGCCGCAGTCCTGGCGATCCCCCGCGGCCAAGTAGCGACGTACGGCGATGTGGCCCGCCTGCTGGGCGTGCCGCGCTGCGCGCGGGCCGTGGGTTGGGCGCTGCGCGCGCTCCCCGCCTTGCGCGAACGCGTCGTGCCCTGGCATCGTGTGGTCGGAGCTGGCGGCCGCATCTCGCCGCGCGACGGGCCTGGTCCAAAGCTCCAGCGCCGCCGCCTGAGGCAGGAGGGCGTGCGTTTCGTCCTGGGTCGCGTGGACCTTGCGCGGCACGGGCTCGTCACAGGAGGCTCACCCGCGGCAAGCCCAAGGCTTCGCGCGCGCGCTGGATCGTGAAGCGGCCCACCGCGTCCTCGAGCGCCTGGTCGTCCACGCGGCCGCGATGGCGCTCGACAGCGCGCCGCGCCTCGTCGCGGTAGGCCGTCCGCTCGGTCTCGGAGACGCCCTGCAAGACGGCAGCGGACACGTCGTCGTCGATCTCGCGCAGCTTCCCGCGCAGGTAATTCCAGTTGGGGCGCGAGGCGACCGCGAGCAGGTCGCGGACCTCCTGGATCTTTCGTAGCGACGGCTCGAAGCCCGCGGCCGGATTGGCCCGAAGCCCCCCGAGCCGATCTGCGAGCGCCGCCAGCAGCGACTGAAGCTCTGCGAGCGGCACGCTCTCCGCGGGCCGCGCAGGCCGCGCGGCGGGTCCGCGGCCGGTGGCCGCGAGCGCTTCGACGCGAGGGCGACAAAAGGCGAGAGACGCGACGTGTGCACCCTCGTCGAAGGCGCGGTCGATGCCGACCAGGACCGAGGCGAGCGAGATGCCCGCTTCGTACCACGAGCGGGCGAGGGCGAAGTCGCGCGGCGAGAGGATGTGGTTGGCACCCCGCCGCGCCCGGAGGTGGGCCTCGATGGCGGCGGCGTATTCCTCGACGCCCGCGTCTTTCACGGCGTTTTGTTAGAGGCCCACCACGTCGAACTGCTCCTGGTGGAGCAGCGGATCGCCCTGGACGCGGATCTCGGTGCCCACGAGGCCGGTAAGATCGCGAAGCACCGATGCTTCCTCCTTGGCGAGGGCGCGCGCCACTTCCGGGTTGACACGCAGCAGGAACGGCACGCCGCGCAGATCTGGGGCGAGCTTCTGGATCTCGTCGTAGATCTCGGCGCACACGGTCGAGACGTTCTTTACCATGCCACTGCCGGTGCAGTAGGGGCACGGCTGGCACAGGGTGCGGTCGAGCGACTGCTTGACGCGCTTGCGGGTAATCACCACGAGCCCGAACTCGCTCACCTGCAGGAGCTTCGAAGGGGCCCGGTCCCGCTTCAGCTCCTGCTCGAGAACGCCCATGATCTGCTTGCGGCTGCGGCGCTCCTCCATGTCGATGAAGTCCACGACGATGATGCCGCCCAGGTCGCGCAGGCGGATCTGCCGCACCAGTTCCTTGGCGGCTTCCAGGTTGGTCTGGAGGATGGTGTCCTCGAGCTTCTTCTTGCCAACGAAGCTGCCGGTGTTCACGTCGATTGCCACCAGCGCCTCGGTCGGGTTGATCACGATGTAGCCGCCCGAGGCGAGCGCGACGCGCGGGGTGAGGGCGCGTTCCAACTCGGCCGCGACGCCATGCTCCTCGAACAGGCTTTCCTTGCTGTTGTGGAGCCGCACCCTTGGCGCGAGCTCCGGCTGGAGCTGGGTGACGAGGTCGAGGGTCTTCTGGAACTCGCGCTCGCTGTCGAGGCTGATCTTCGCGATGTCCTCGTTCAGGATATCGCGCAGCAGGCGCTCGACGAGCGACGGCTCGCGGTGCAGCAACACTGGCGGTTGCTCGCGCGCCGCCCGCGCCCGCACCTCGTCCCAGATCTTCGTGAGATAGCGGGCGTCGCGCTCGAAATCCTCGCGGCTGCGCCCGAGGCCCGCGGTGCGCGCGATGAAGCCGCCGCCGCCGCGCTCCGCGCGGATCTCCTTCAGGATCGTCTTGAGGCGTCGGCGTTCCTCGTCGTCGCTGATCTTGCGCGAAACGCCCACGTGCTCGACTGTGGGCATGAACACCACGTAGCGCCCTGGCAGCGAAGCGTGCGAAGTGATGCGTGCGCCTTTCTGGCCCAGCGGCTCCTTCAGCACCTGGACCAAGACGTCCTGTCCCGGCTGCAGCTTTTCCTCGATGCGGGCGTTCCTGTGGCTACCGGGCTGCGCCTGCTCCTCGGGCGAGAGCAGGTTCTCGTCGAGGCCCTCGACAACGTCCGTGACGTACAGGAAGGCGTCGCGTTCGAGGCCGATGTTCACGAAGGACGACTGCATGCCCGGCAGTACGCGGGTCACCCGCCCGGAGTAGAGGTTTCCAACGACGCTACGCTGCGACTCCCGTTCGATGAAGACTTCGGAGAGCAGCCCGTCCTCGAGCAAGGCCACGCGGGTCTCGTGCGGCCGGGTGTTCACGACGATCTCTCTGGTCATGGAAGGTCCCTTCCATGAGCCCTCCGGCCGCGGCAGGTCGCGGCGCGCGGCGGTTCGGCGCGGCGCGCGAAGGCCTCCACGGGGCGCAAAACAACGCCTCGGGACGCCCGCGGTCCAGGAGAAGCTCGGTCCGGCGCGGTGCGGCCGCGCCCCGTGCGGCAGAAGGCGCCGCGATCACGCTGGAAATGAAGCCGGAATGAGAAAGACGATCAATTGGCAAAGCGGCGCATGCGGACGTTGAGGATGAACCCGAGGCCGATCATCGTCGACAGCACCGAGGCCCCACCGTAGCTCATGAGAGGCAACGGCAAGCCCTTCACGGGGACGAGGCCGGCGACCATGGCGACATTGTACACAACCTGGAACGCGAGGGTCGACGCGATGCCGGTCACCAGGAACGCCCCTAGCCGGTCGCGGGCGAGGCGCGCCGCCTCGAGGGCGCGAAACAGCACCAGCAGGTAGAGTCCCAGGACGGCGGCCACCCCGAGGAAGCCGCGCTCTTCGGCGAGCACGGAGAAGATGAAGTCGGTGTGTCGCGCCGGCAGATACCCAAGTTGGCTCTGGCTGCCCTGCCTGAAACCCTTGCCGAAGAAGCCGCCGGAGCCCACGGCGATCTGGGACTGGATTTTCTGATAGCCAGCGCCCCTGGGATCGAGGGAGGGGTCGAGAAAGGTGTAGATGCGGGTCTTCTGATAGTCGCGCAGGGCATAGCGCCAGCCGAGGCCGCCGAAGACGACCAGGGCGAGGAACAGCGCCAGCAGCGCTCGCAAGCGCAAGCCCGCGAGCAGCGCGACGGCGAGGAACATCGGGACGAGGCAGAAGGCGGTGCCGAGGTCGGGCTCGGCGGCGATCAGCAGCGCGAGGAATCCGACGGCCGCGCCGGGACCGAGGATATCGCCGAGGCCGAGGCTGTCCTTGCGGGACTCCGAGAAGATCTTCGCCATGAGAATGGCCGCGACGACCTTGGTGAGCTCCGCGGGCTGCACCTGGATTCCGCCCAGGAAGAACCAGCGCTGCGTGCCCGCGACGCGCGGACCGAAGAACAGGATCCAGGTGAGGATGGCGGCCGCCCCGACGTAGAGAACAAAGGCCCGGTCCGCCACCCGCCGATAGTCGAGGGTCAGAGAGAGCACCAGCACGCCGAGGCTGCCAGCCACGAGGTAGGCCTGCTTAAGGTAGAGCCCCGCGGTGGCTGCCCCGAAGGTCGCGCTGTGGATCGTGGCGATGCCGATGGCCGAGAGCAGGAGCGCGGCCGAGAGCAGCACCCAGTCGATATTGAGGAGCAGGCGGCGATCGATCGCCATCGAACTAGTCGGCCCTCGAGGCGACCCGGCTCGGCGCGCCGCCCGCGCCGAAGAAGAACTGCTCGAGGATCTCGCGTGCCACGGGCGCCGCCGCGCCACCGCCACTGCCGCCGTGCTCCAACAGCACCGCGAGCGCGATGCGCGGTTGTTCTGCGGGAGCGAAGGCGATGAACCAGCCGTGCGGCTGCAGCGCCTCGGACGAAGGCTGCTGCGCGAGGCGTGCCCTGCCGACGACCTGTGCGGAGCCCGTCTTGCCGGCGATCTGGATGTCCGGGAGTTGGGCGTGCTGGCCCGAGCCGTGCTCCTCGACCACGGCCCGCATCCCGCGGCGGATCGCTTCGATCGTCTCGGGACTGAGCCCGATCGGCTGTGGCGACGGGTACGAGATCGCTTGCCCGCCGATGGCTTTCACCAGGTGCGGCTGGATCAGGCGCCCGCCGCTCGCGATCACGCCCGCCACACGCGCCATTTGCAGCGGTGTCACGCTCACCTGTCCCTGCCCGATCGCGACCGACACCGTCTCGCCCGCGTACCAGGGCACGCGCTGCGTCCGGAGCTTCCACTCCGGGCTTGGTACGAGCCCCGGCGCCTCGTAGGGTAGATCGATCCCGGCGAGTGCGCCGAGCCCGAACAGCCGCGCCCACTTGGCGATCCGGTGGATCTCGAGCCGCACGCCCACCTGATAGAAGAAGACGTTGCACGACTGCGCGAGGGCGTCGTGAAGCGCGATGACACCGTGGCCGGCCGGCTTGTTGCACCGGAACACGTTGCCATAGATCGAGAGGTAGCCGGGGCAGTAAAAGGTCGTCTGGGGGCTGATGATCCTCTCCTCGAGGGCCGCGGCCGCCATGACGATCTTGAAGGTGCTCCCGGGCGCATACTGACCCTGGATGACCCGGTTCATGAGCGGCGTGTTGGGATCGCTCGTGAGCTGGGTCCAGACGGCGGGTTCGATCCCAGATGAGAACTGGTTCGGGTCGTAGGCCGGCGTCGAGGTCATCGCGAGGATCTCGCCGGTCTCCGGGTCGAGAGCCACGGCGCTGCCCGCGCGTCCGCGGAAGGCCCGCTCGGTGGCGATCTGCAGGTCCGCGTCGATGGTGAGCGTGAGGCTTGGACCGGACACCGGCAGTTCGCGCCGTATCTCGGCCACTTCGCGTCCACGGCTGTTCACCACCAGGCGCCGCTCCCCGTCGCGGCCCATCAAGTTGCGGTTGTAGCGCAGCTCGAGGCCCGCCTGCCCGACGAGGGCACCCGGCCCGAGCCCGGCGAACTCCTCGAGCCGCAGCTGGCGGTCGGTCACCTCGCCCACGCGCCCCAGAGAATGGGCCGCCGCCGCCGCGAGTGGATACGAGCGCAGCGGTACGACATCGACCCTCACGTCGGGCAATTCCAGGCGTCGCGCCTCGAGGGCGGCGACATCTTCGGCCAGCGCGTCTTCCTTGACGACCACGGGGCGGTAGGGGTCCTCGCGACTAGCCAGGCGCTCGCGGATCTGCGCTTCGCCCAGGCGCAGCACGCTCGCCAGCCGCGCGATCGTGAGGTCCGCATCTTCGAGATGCTCCGGCGCCACCACCACGTTGAAGGAGGCACGGTTCTCGACCAGGATGCGGCCCTTGCGATCGAGCAGCGGGCCCCGGGGGGCCGCGATCGGCACGCTGCGGTTGCGGTTGTTCTCGGCGAGAGCCTTGAAGTACTTGCCGCGCACGACCTGGAGGTGCCAGAAGAAGCCGGCGAGCAGCGTCAGCACCAGGGCGATGGCGCTTTGCAGCAGCGCCAGGCGCGCCTGGACGACGCGCAGGTCCTCGTAGATCCTCACGAACGCGCCGCGCGCCGCGTCCGGAGTTCCAGGGCCTGAAAGGCAAGCACACCAAGAACAGCGTTCGCGATGGCCCGAGCGAATAGGACGCCCAGCGACATCTCGGAAGCGGCGATCTCGAAGACCAGCGCGAGCCGCTCGAAGACCAGCGCGTCCACGAGTGTCGCGGCGAACAGGACCAGGAGGCGCGCCGAGGTCGCGCTCACCAGAAAGCGCGTCGCCGCCATGCCGACCGCGAAGCCGACGAGCAGCTTGGTGAGCGCCGAGAGCCCGGTCACCGCGCCGCCGAACTGCGTGTCCTGGACCCAGCCGGCCGCGGCGCCGGCGAGCATGCCGTGCGTCTCGCCGCCCGTCAGGCCGCAGTAGACGACCACGACCAGAAACGGATCGAGGAGCCGGCCGGGCCCTGGCAGCACCAGCGTGAGGCCCGACTGGATCACGAAGGCGAGGCCGAGCGCTAGGCCGGTCGTGAGCCACCTCAACGGACCGACTCCGTGAACGTCAGTGCCTCGCCCGCAGTCGTCACCACGAGCACCTGTTCGAGCTCTTCGAAGCGGGCCGTAGGCGTCACCAGCACTTCCTTGAAGAGTCCCGAGGAGGCGCCCACCGAGCGGACGCGACCCACGACCAGACCCTTTGGGTAGATGCGGTCGAGTCCCGACGTCAGGACGCGGTCACCCGGGGTGACATCGGCGAGGACCGACACGTACTTCATCAGCAGTTCGGGATGGCCCGTTTCCTCGAGCCCCACCTGGCCGCTGGCAACCCCAGTGGCGCGGCTGCGCTCGATGACGACACCGACACCCGCATCGCGGTCGAGCAAGAGTTGTACCCGCGCTGCCCGCGGACCCACGGATACGACGCGCCCGACGACACCCGAGGCGCTGATCACGGGCGCGTCGAGGGCGACACCCGCACGCGTGCCCTTGTCGAGCGTCACGCTGCGAAACCAGGGCAGGCCCTCACGGGCCACGACTTCAGCCGCCACCGTGTGCAGCGGGACCGCCTGCTTCAGCGCCAGCAGCTCGCGCAGCCGCTCGGACTCGAGGGCCAGCTGGCGGGTCTGTTCCAGCTCGAGCTCCAGCGCGTGCAGCCTCGCTTCCATGGCGCTGCTCTGCTCACGCACGCCGTGCAGCGCCACGTAGTTGGACCAGGCGGACGAGACACCCGCAACCAGCCGCGCCACCGCCGTCTGGACCGGCGAGAGGATCTCGAACAGCACGCGCTCCAGGAGCGAGGCGCCGCCGCCCGCGTCCACCTGGTGGCTGATCACGACGAGGTGCGAGACGACGAGCGCCGCCAACAGCAGCCGAGCCTTGCGCCTTTCGACGACCTTGGCCATGGGCTAGTCCAGACTGATCTTCCGGAGCAGGTCGAAGTCCGAGAGCATCTTGCCGGTGCCCAGCACGACGCAGGAGAGCGGGTCCTCGGCCACCGAGACGGGCAGGCCGGTTTCCTCACGCAGCAGCTTGTCGAGGTTCCGGAGCAGACTTCCACCCCCGGTGAGCACGATGCCGCGGTCGACGATGTCGGCGGAGAGCTCGGGCGGCGTGCGCTCCAGGGCGACGCGCACCGCGTTCACGATGATGCTGATCGGCTCGGCCAACGCCTCGCGGATCTCGGCGTCGGTCACGGTCAGGGTCTTGGGGATGCCCTCGATCAGGTGGCGCCCCTTGATCTCCATGGTGATCGGTTCGTCGAGCGGGTAGGCGCTGCCGATCTCGAGCTTGACCTGTTCGGCCGAGCGCTCGCCGATCAGCAGGTTGTACTTCTTCTTGATGTACTGGATCACCGCCTCGTCCATCTCGTTGCCGGCGACGCGCACCGATTTCGAGTACACGATGCCGGCGAGCGAGATGACGGCGATATCGGTGGTGCCGCCGCCGATGTCGACCACCATGTTGCCGGAGGGCTCGGTGATCGGCAGCCCGGCGCCGATCGCCGCTGCCATCGCCTGGTCCACCAGGTACACCTCGGAGGCCTTGGCCTTGAGCGCCGAGTCCTTGACGGCGCGCTTCTCGACCTGCGTTATCTCGGAGGGGATGCCGATGATGATGCGCGGCCGCACCAAGGTGTTGCGGTTGTGGGCCTTGCGGATGAAGTGGGAGAGCATCTTCTCGGTGATCTCGAAGTCGGCGATCACGCCGTCCTTCATCGGCCGGATCGCCACGATCTTGCCGGGCGTGCGCCCCAGCATCTCCTTCGCGTCCTTGCCGACGGCCTCCACCTTGCCGGTCACGGTGTTTACCGCGACCATCGAGGGCTCGGCCACCACGATGCCCTTTCCCTTTGCGTAGACGAGCGTATTGGCGGTGCCCAGGTCAATCGCGAGGTCGCTCGAGAGAAAGCTCAGGTTGAAGAGGGAACGCAGGTTCACGAGTCTTGGTTAGCTCCTCGAAGTTGGTGAAGTTCGTGGCGGCCCTAGACCGCCAACTCGATTCCGTTCTTGTTCCGCTCCTTGACGCGGTACATGGCTTGGTCGGCCTTCTGGATCAGCCCCTCGGGTGTCAGCGCGTGCTCGGGGTAACTCGAGACGCCAAAAGACGCGGAGATCCGGGCCTTCAGGCCCTGTGTCGCGAGAAAGGTGTTTCCTTCGATCGCCTTCCTTATCCGCTCGGCGATCACCAAGGCGCCCGCGGGCGGCGTCTCGGGCAGGACCACCACGAACTCGTCCCCGCCGTAGCGCGCCAGCACGTCGGACTCGCGCACGGCAACGAGCAGGACCTGCCCGACCTCGGAGAGCGTCCGCGAGCCCGCCAGGTGGCCGTATTGGTCGTTGACACCCTTGAAGCCGTCGAGATCGAGGAAGATCACCGAGAGCGGCACGCCATGGCGCTTGCAGCGCTTGATCTCGCGGCCGATGTACAGGTTCAGGTAGCGCGAGTTGAAGAGCTTGGTCAGGTCGTCGGTTATGGTGAGCTGCTCGGCCTTCTGGAACAGGATCGCGTTCTCGATGGCGATCGCGCAGGGGTCGACCAACGTCAGGAGCATCTCGAGGTCGGAGCGCGTAAAGCGCCCGCCCTCGCGGTTGATGATCTCCACGACGCCAATGGTGCGGCCGCGCGAGATGAGCGGCGCGCACAGGATCGAGCGTGTGTGGAACTGCGTTTCGGCGTCGAACTTCCCCGAGAAACGCGGGTCCTTCGCGACGTCGTTCACGATCGTGGGCTTACCAGTCTCCGCGACCCAGCCCGCGATGCCCTCCCCGATCTTCACCCGAAAGCCGGAAACGTCCTTGGCCTTTTCCCCGAGTGCCAGCTCGAAGGTCAACTCGCTGCGCTCCTCGTCGACCATCAGCATCGACCAGGCGTCCGACGGGATGAGTTCCTGGATGCGGGCCATGATCAATTCGATGACCTTCTTCGGCTCGAGGATCGAGTTGGCGGTCTTGACGATGTCGGTCAGGATCGCCAAGCGTTTGGTCGCGGTGGCGGCGGCGCGGGTCTTCTTGTGGCGGGCGACACGCCGAATCGGCGACGCTTCGAGGCGCGAGAGCACCTCCCTGGGCGTCTGCGGCATCGCCACGTGGAAGTCGAGCCCGAGCTCCGCCGACCGGCGCAACGCCTCGGCTGCGGGCCGAAGCGAGAAGCTGCCCACGGGCTTCCCCGGCAGGGCTCGGCGCAACGCGACGACGAGGCGGCGCGCTGCGGGCCCGGCTTCCACGAGAGCGGCGTCGAAGGCCTTGAGCGTCGAAGCCGTGCCCCGCAGAACCTCGGGCGTCATGATCTCGTAAGCAAGGCCCTTTCCGCCCCAGGTCGAGAAGCGCCGCTTCAGGAGCGCTCGACCGAAAACAGCTACCCTAGTCATCTCAGTAGCTCACCACGACGACGGCAACCTTGCGCTCGCTGACACCGCCGTTGAGACCCGTGGCGCGGATCACGACGATCTGCCGGCCCGGCTTCTGGAGCGTGATCCAGTCGTTGAACGAGCCGTCGCCTTCGACCTCCATGCGCTCGCCGTTGACCGTGAGCGTCGCGCCGGGCTCGGTGCGGCCTTTCACTTGCACGAGGTTCTGGCGCGTGTCGAGCGGCTCGATCACGAGCGGCGGCGGCGGACCGTCGCCATGGGCGCCCTGTGCCGCGGAAAGAACGGTGAAGCGCGCGAACGCCGAGAACTCGCCCTCTTCCCCGGTCTTGTCGAGCGCGGCAACGCGCCAGTAGTACTTGCCCACGTCCAGGCCGCGCAACTCCACGGAGTTGTCGAGCAGCCCCTTGCGATCCACGAACGGCCGGTTGAAATGGGGGCTGTAGTCCACCATCACGTGATAGCTCGAAGAGCCCTCCGCAGGCTTCCACGCGAGCAGCGTCGTCGCGATGTTGGGGTTCGGGTAGGTGATCTCGGCCTGGTGCGGGGGTGCCAGCGGAACCGGTATGGCCGGCAGGAGCAGCTTGGGGCCGGCCTTGCCTGAGGCATCGACCCTGACCGCCTCGTTCGAGCCGAGGTCGTAGCTCTGTCCAGTCTTGGTCTCGACGCGACCCGTGCCGGCGAAGAGCCGGAAGTCGCTGTCTCCCGTCTCCGTGACCCGGACCGCGACGTTCGACAGCTCGCCGACCGTGCCGCTCGCGGTGGGTGTCGAGACCTCCGTCTCGCTGTCCGGCACGTTCTTGCGCACGGTCTGGAAGATCGTCTCACCCGAGGAGATGTGCCACTTGATCTTGCGCGTCTTCGTCGAGGGATCCTCGGAAGTCTCCTCGATCGTGATCAGACTGTCGGGGCGCACGTGCACGACCGTGCCGTCGAAGAACTGAATCTCGGCGGCGGCGCCCGGTCCAGTGCGAACCAGGTCGCTCTTCTTGAGTGCGAAGCTCCGATCCGCGGTGACCCATTCGAAAGTGCCGACGGGCTTGACCTTGACGCTGCCTTCGAGCGTCGTGAAATGGGCCGTCGTCGCCGCGGGCCTTTCGGGTTCGGGCTTCACCGCTGGCGCCTTGTCGCGGAAGTAGAGAACGTACACGCCACTCCCGGCGAGCCCTAGCACAGCCGCGAGCACCAGCCACAGGGTTCGATACGAGATCGTGAACCAATCGAGGAGATCGTCCTGGGCCCGTTCTTCTCTCTTCTTGCCAAGTGCCATGGGAAGCGGAATCTCTTCAGTCTTAGGGACTTACAGAACAGGGAATTATACGGCAGCCTGCCGCGACCACGCAACGGAGGCCGCTTGCGGGGCTCCGAGGAGGGCGTTAGAATCATCGTTTTGTCGGCACACTCGGTGGCCGACCCCAGGAGTCGAGATGGCCCTCAGCTACATGAGGCGTCACCAGCGGTGGCTTTACGTCTTCCTCTGGCTGGTGATCGCCGCTTTCATCATCCTGTACATCCCAGCCTTCCAGGGCGCCCAGGCTGGCAGCCCGGGGGAAACGCTCGCCTCAGTGGGAGGGCTTCCGATCACGGCAGGCGAATTCCAGCGCGACTACCTGCGCCAGCGCCAGGCGTACGAGCGCATGTATCCAGGCCGGCTCGATGCCGCCATGCTCAAGCGCCTCGGGCTCGAGGATCAGGTCCTCGAGGGCCTCGTCGCCGATCGCGTCATCGCCCTCGAGGCGAGGCGGCTCGGAATCACTGTCGACGACGAAGCCGTGGCGCGCGAGATCGCGACTGCGGCCGAGTACCAGCGCGACGGTCACTTCATCGGCACGGCCGAGATCCGCCGCGTTCTCGAGCTGCGCGGGATGACGGTGGAGGAATTCGAAAACGCCGTCCGCGGCAACCTCCTGCGCAAGAAGCTCAGGGCACTCGTGGCCTCGGGCCTGAGCGTCAGCCCCGGCGAAGTGGAGCGCGAGTTCCGCCGGCGCACCGAGCAACTGAAGGCGGAGTACGTGCTGGTCGATGCGGCGCGCTTCCGGCCCCAGGTGGTGGTGAGCGACGCAGACGTCGTGGCGCGCTTCGAGGCGCAAAAGGACCGCTACAAGATTCCCGAGCGTCGTGTGCTTTCCTATGTGCTCGTTGATGGCGAGACGCTACGGAGCCGCGTGAGCGTGACCGAGGCCGAACTCGAAGCGGACTATAGCGAGCACAAGGAGGAATTCCGCGAGCCCGAGCAGACCTGCGCCAGCCACATCCTGGTGAAGGTCAAGGCCGCGCCCGAGGACGCGCAGGGTCACGCCGACGCGGAGGCGAAGAAGATCGCCGAGGGTCTGCTTGCGAAGCTCACGGCCGGCGCCGACTTTGCCGCGCTTGCCAAGGCTTCATCCGAAGACAAGGGCTCAGCGGCCCAGGGTGGAGAGCTCTCCTGTTTCGCGCGCGGGAGCATGGTGCCCGAGTTCGAAAACGCGGCGTTCTCGCAGGCTCCTGGAACGACGTCGGAGCTCGTGAAGACGAACTACGGCTATCACATCATCCGCGTCGCATCGCGGCGTGAGGAGGCGCTTCGCCCGCTCCCCCAGGTGAAGGAGCAGATCCGCCAGCGCCTCACGCTGGATCGCGTCCAGGCCTTGGCAGCGACCCAGGCCGAAGCCGTCGCCGGAGCACTGCGCAACCGGCGCACGCTCGAGGAGGCCGCCCGGGCGCAGGGCCTCGCCGTCGCCAAGAGCGCACCCATCGCCCGGGGCGAAGTGGCCGCGCCACTCGGCTCGCCGGCGATCGTCGCGCGCGCTTTCGAGATGAAGAAGGGCGACATCGAGAAGGAAGCCTTCCCCGTCCCGCAAGGCTTCGCCCTCATTTCTCTCGCCGAGATTGAGCCGCCGCGAGTGCCGGAACTGAAGGAGGTGCAGGATGAGGTGAAGGCCGATCTCATCCTCGATCGTGCGCGCGTGAAGGCCCGCGCGCAGGCGGCCGAGATCCTCGCCAAGGCCGAGGCGGCGGGGCTCGACAAAGCCGCCACGGCGGCGGGCCTGGTGCGCAAAGAAACGCCGTCCTTCGTCGGCCGCGGCCAGCCGATCGGCGACCTAGGCACGAGCGCCAGCCTCGACGAGGCCGCCTTCGCATTGCCCGCCAAGACGCTCTCCGAGCCCGTGGCTGTTGCGGCGGGCTACGCAGTGCTCCGCGTGCTCGAGAAGCAGGCCTTCGAGCCCGTTGCGTTCCAGCAGCAGAAGGACGCCATCACAGCCGCGTTGCGCGCGGAGAAGCAAGGGCAGCTGTTTCAGGCCTTTATCGACGCGGCGCGCAAGAAGCTCGTCGTGGAGCGTCGCCCCGAAGTGTTCCGTCGCCTCGTGAGCTAGACTGGCGGCACGCCATGCACGTGGAGATTCGCAAGTCCGGCGATGTCGTGATCGTCGACCTCGAGGGCAAGCTGACCGCAGGGCTCGGCGACCAGATCCTGCGCGAGACGATCGACGAGCTGCTCGCCGAGAACTGGAAGAAGATTCTTCTGAATCTGTCCGGCGTGTCCTTCATGGACTCGGCCGGGGTCGGGGAACTCGTCGCTGGGCTGCGCACCGCCAATCGGCTCGGCGCGAGGCTGGCGCTGCTGAGCGCCAGCGAACGCGTCCAGTCGACGCTGTTCATCTCGAAGCTGCTACCGAGCTTCGAACTCTACCAGGACGAATCGGCCGCCTTCGCGCACTTCGCGTCCCGCTGACCGCCTACTAGCCTTCTTCGGGGTCGGCGAGCGTGACGCTCATCGGCTCGCTCGAGGCCACGCGTAACTCGATGGCGCATTCCGGGCAGTGGATCGTCTCCCCCACGTCGAGCTCGTAGCCGTCCAGCTCCAGGTCCGCTTGACACTCCGGACAGCATGTCATTGCTGGCGTCCTCGCTCTTGCATGCCTGTCTCCTTCTCGCGATCACATAGCGGGCCAGATTCCTGAGCGGCTGGGCCGCAGCCCCAAAGGGCCGGGCGTCCGCGCCGCCCCTTCCGCCGGCGGCGCTCACAACTCCTGGAGAACCGCGAGGACCTTGCCGTCGTGCCCGTCCACCTTCACGCGCGGAAACACTTTCCTCACGACACCCGCACCGTCGATGACGAAGGTCGAGCGGATCATCCCCATCATCCTCCTGCCGTACAGGACCTTTTCGCCGAACGCCCCGTATTTTTTGGCGACGGCCTTGTCGGGATCGGAGAGCAGCGGGAAGTTCAGCCTGTGCTTCGCCGTGAACTTGGCATGAGCCTCGAGCGAGTCGGGGCTCACGCCGAGCACCACCGCGCCCGTCTTCTTGATCGCCGCCTGGGCGTCACGGAAGGCGCACGCCTCGCGCGTGCAACCGGGCGTGTCGTCCTTCGGATAGAAGTAGAGAACGACCGCCTTGCCCTTCAGGCTCTTGAGCGAAACCTCGCCGCCCTCCGACGACGGCAGCGAGAACCCGGGTGCTTTCTGGCCTGCCTTGATCACGTAGGCTCCTTCCGCTGTTCCAGGACGGATCTTAACGCCGCCATTCCGCGGCCGGCAAGAGCCGCGGTGATAGAATCCCGCTCCGCATGGACTACAAGGCCGCGGGCGTAGACATCTCCGCCGCCGCCGTCGCGAAGGACAAGATCAGGACCCTGGCCCGCAGCACGTTCAACGCAGGGGTGCTCTCCGAGATCGGCGCCTTCGGCGGCAGCTTCCGGCCCGATCTCGGGCGCTACCGGGAGCCGGTGCTCGTCGCCTCGACCGACGGCGTCGGGACAAAGATCAAGGTGGCGGTGATGGCGGGCATCCACGACACCGTCGGCTATGACCTCGTGGCCCACTGCGTGAACGACATTCTGGTTCAGGGCGCCGTACCCCTGTTCTTCCTCGACTACATAGCGCTCGGTCAGATGGATCCGGAGAAGGTGGCCGCCATCGTTTCCGGCTTCGCGCGCGCCTGCAGCGAGTTCGGCTGCCCGCTCATCGGTGGCGAAACGGCCGAGATGCCGGGGACCTACGCCCCCGACGACTACGACCTGGCGGGGTTCATCGTTGGCGTCGTGGACCGCCCGCGGGCGCTGCCCGCGGGCGTTCGAGCAGGCGACGTATTGCTCGGGCTGCCTTCCGCGGGCCTCCACACGAATGGCTATTCCCTGGCCCGCAAGGTGTTCTTCGAGACGCTCGGACACCAGGTCGACAGCTACCTCGCAGAGCTCGGCACGACCGTGGGCAAGGCGCTCCTCGCCCCCCACCGCTCGTATCTGGCGCCACTCGAGCCGCTTCTCGAACGCCGCAAGATACGGGCCCTGTGTCACCTGACCGGGGGCGGGTTTCAGGGCAACCTCCCGCGTGTTCTTCCGGGCGGCCTCGGGGCCCGGATCCGGCGCGGCTCGTGGGAGGTTCCTGCCCTGTTTCGACTGATCCAGCAGGGCGGGCGGGTCGCTGATGAGGAGATGTTCCGCACCTTCAACATGGGCATCGGCATGATCGTCGTCGTTTCGCCCGAGGATCTTCACGACGTGGAGCACTCCCTGGAGCGTCGCGGCGAGACGAGCTTCGTGATCGGGTCCGTCGCGAGCGGCGGCGGCGTCGTCTTCGAGTGAGCCCAAGACGCGTCGGCGTCCTGATCAGCGGGCGCGGCTCGAACCTGCAGGCTCTCATCGACGCCGCCACGGCCGGCCGGCTGGGAGGCGAGATCAGCCTGGTCTTCTCCAACGTGGAGTCGGCGGAGGGCCTGGAGCGCGCCCGCAAGGCGGGAATCCCCAGCGCCTTCCGGGACCACCGGGGGCGCCTCCACGAGGACTACGACCGGGAGATCGAGGCGTTTCTGAACCACCACGGCGTGGACCTCGTTTGCCTCGCCGGCTTCATGCGCCTCCTGTGCCCCGCCTTCGTGCGCGCCTTCAAGGACCGCATCCTGAACGTCCACCCGTCCCTCCTGCCGGCATTCCCGGGGCTCGAGGCCCCCAGGCAGGCCTTGGACTACGGCGTCAAGGTGAGCGGCGCCACCGTTCACTTCGTGGACGAAGGCCTCGACAGCGGCCCGATCGTGATGCAGGAGGCAGTCGCCGTCCGCGACGACGACACGGCGGCGAGCCTCGCCGCGCGCATCCTCGAAGCCGAGCACCGGATCTATCCGCGCGCCGTCCGCACGCTGCTCGAGGGGCGCTATCGGATCGAGGGTCGGCGCCTCATGCTGGAGGCCACATGAACCCGGCCGAGGCCTGCGCCTACCTCACCAAGGGCTGCGTCGACGTCGTCACCGCCCAAGCGCTCACGGCCAAGCTCGCCCGCAGCAGGCCCCTCACGGTAAAGGTTGGGTTCGACCCAACGGCCCCGGACCTGCACCTGGGCCACACGGTCCTGCTACGCAAGATGAGGCACTTCCAGGATCTCGGCCACCGCGTGATCTTCGTGATCGGGGATTTCACGGGCATGATCGGCGACCCCACGGGCCGCTCGAAGACGCGGCCACCCTTGACGCGGCAGCAGATCGAGGCGAACGCGGAGACCTATAAGCAACAGGTTTTCAAGATCCTTCACCAGGAAAAAACCGAGATCCGCTTCAACCGGGAGTGGCTCGGTGAGCTTGGCTCGGACGGCTTCATCCGCCTGGCGGCAACCTACAACGTCGCGCGGATGCTCGAGCGACGCGATTTTCGCCAACGCTACGAAACCGGGCAGCCGATCTCCGTTCACGAATTCATGTACCCGCTGGCCCAGGCCTACGATTCCGTCGCTCTCAAGGCCGACGTCGAGCTGGGCGGCACCGACCAGCTCTTCAACCTGAACGTTGGCCGCGACATCATGCCCAGCTATGGGCTCGAGCCGCAAGTGGTCCTGACGACACCGCTGCTCGAGGGCCTGGATGGCATCGAGAAGATGTCGAAGAGCCTGGACAACTGCGTCGGTGTCACCGACCGGCCCCAGCCGATGTACGCGAAGCTGCTTTCGATCTCAGACGAGCTGATGTGGAAGTACTTCACGCTACTCACCGACCTCTCGATAGACGAGATCGAAGCGGAGCGGAGGAGGGGCGAGCCGATGGCCTCGAAAATGGCCCTCGCCAAGAGCATCACGGCCGACTTTCACGGGCTCACGGCGGCCGACGCCGCCGAGTCCGAATGGCGCCGTGTGCATCAGGAAGGGCGCGCGCCCAGCGACGCCCGGGTGGTTCGCGTGGCTACGGGCTCCTATAAACTACACGAGCTGATCGCGACACTGGGCCTCGCGAAGTCGAAGAGCGACGCGGCACGCCTCGTCAAACAGCGTGGCGTCAGGCGAGACGGCGTCGTGCTCGAAGGCGGTGCGCTCGTCGAAGTCGGGCCTGGAAGCAGCTTCGTGCTCCAAGTCGGGCCGGCACGTTTCGTCCGGGTCGAAGCGGAGGTCTGATCCAGCGCACTTGACAAGACTCGTGCGGTTGTCGTAAATTTGCGGTTTGTCGGAGGCGTTGAGGCGGGTCGCAGCCGGACGTTGTACCCCGAGTTCGTAATTCCCGTGATCAACACCTGACCCAATGCTTGACAGGGCGCCGTTAGCCTTGGTATTCTGGTCGAGTTCCCGAAAAACGGGGTGGCTCTTTGAAAACTAGGTAGGTAGCACACATTCCGAAGCGAGATTTCGGCCGACGGACCATATAGTTTCTTCGGTAACGAAGCGGGCGCGAAAGCGTCTGTAGAGTTTAACTGGAGAGTTTGATCCTGGCTCAGAATCAACGCTGGCGGCGTGCCTAACACATGCAAGTCGCGCGCGAAAGGGGGGGCAACTCCCCAAGTAGAGCGGCGAACGGGTGAGTAACGCGTGGGTGATCTACCTTCGAGTGGGGAATAACACCGGGAAACTGGTGCTAATACCGCATGACATCCTTGGTTCAGTCTGAGGATCAATGCCGGGGACCGCAAGGCCTGGCGCTTGAAGAGGAGCCCGCGTCCGATTAGCTAGTTGGGGGGGTAACGGCCCACCAAGGCGAAGATCGGTAGCCGGCGTGAGAGGGCACACGGCCACACTGGCACTGTAATTCGGGCCAGACTCCTACGGGAGGCAGCAGTAAGGAATATTGCGCAATGGGCGAAAGCCTGACGCAGCGACGCCGCGTGGGGGATGAAGGTCTTCGGATTGTAAACCCCTTTCGGGAGGGAAGATGGAATGGGGTAACCCATTCGGACGGTACCTCCAGAAGCAGCCACGGCTAACTTCGTGCCAGCAGCCGCGGTAATACGAAGGTGGCAAGCGTTATTCGGATTTACTGGGCGTACAGGGAGCGTAGGCGGTTCGGTAAGCCCTCTGTGAAATCTCCAGGCTTAACCTGGAACAGTCGGAGGGGACTGCTGGGCTAGAGGACGGGAGAGGAGCGCGGAATTCCCGGTGTAGCGGTGAAATGCGTAGAGATCGGGAGGAAGGCCGGTGGCGAAGGCGGCGCTCTGGAACGTTTCTGACGCTGAGGCTCGAAAGCGTGGGGAGCAAACAGGATTAGATACCCTGGTAGGCCACGCCCGAAGCGATTGATAAGCTTGCGGCAGCGCTAGTTCAATTGCGCCGAGATCTTCCGCCCGGATTTTGTCCACCTGAGAAACTCTTTCGCGCGATTGAAGCAGCGCGGCAGGCCAAACCGGATGGGATCGTTATTTTTTCGGCAGGTAACCTGACGCTAGAAAAACTCTGGCCCACATTGGAAACAGCCTTCAAGCGCTAGTTGTGTAATTGCACTGCCGGAGTCTCCTCCCGGTGGAGCCAGACGTGCTTGGCTAGTTTGCAGGTTGGGAAGGTGGGCTTGCCCC